>NZ_JBIRXS010000015.1:0-157885 GCF_044389235.1 Rhodococcus sp. NPDC019647
CGGACCTGCACCGACACCTCGAACGACTCGACCACCACGACCGAACCCGACAAGCGGCATGACCCCCGACGAATTTATGAACCCAACCACTAAGTATGACGGCAGATTTGCGTCCGCCATGCCCAGATAGCTGTGGACGAAGCCGCGGAGTTGCCCCGTGCGCCCTGCTTCATGGATGCGTGATCGGCCAGCGTTCTGTGCTTTCTCGTAGGTGATGTCGAAACTTCGCGGGAGCCTGCGGACGATGTATCCCGACGAAGACTTGATGGTCCGTCCACGTCCGGCATCGGATGAGATCAGATAGTCAATTCGTATACGTGGTCGGTGTGGTACACCGACCTCCCGGGGAACAGAGGTGACAACCCGAGGTTTTCGTAGACACCACCGTCGGTGAGCACGACCCGCTGCCGATGATTCTCGCCGCCTTGACCCGCGAATGTGAAGGTCCTCGAAATCGGGGGGAAGGCGAGAGGGAATGCCGCTGAAGCGGAGACGGCGTCAGCAACCGTGATGGGGTCGGTGATCCGGCCGTACTTAGAACATGAGCTGACTGCGCTGCCAAAACGGACGGCGTTAGTGGTCTCAAGGTCGGTGGCAGAGATTACGGTGGCCAGGCCCGAGTGTGTGACTTCTTCGATCCGTTTGCGGCCGAAATCTCTCGCTTCGAGTGCCGCGTGCAGGCCGTTGGTCCGGGTGTAGTGCCGCGGACGCCACGTGGCAAGAGAACGCGTGGTGCTTGCTGCGCTCCGGACCAGGCTGATGGGATTCCCCGCTCGCCGTGCGAGTTCCAACTGCAGTCCTTGGTGGAGCAGTTCGGTGACGGAGTCGTCGAACTCGGCGAACGATTCGGGACCGTAGGCCCACATTGCGGCAAGCAGACTTCCGCCACTGATCCCGGAAACCACACGGACGTGGCGGAGCAGGTCGCGGTCGTGCAGGGCGCGCAGGCACCCGAGTCCGAATGCCGTGGCGCGGAAGCCCCCTCCGGACAGGGCCAGTCCGATGCGTGGTTTTGTCCCGGAGCTCATCGACGCCGTCCCAGTAGTCGGTACAAAACACGATGGGATGGATCTGGTGCCGGCATACCGTAGCCCCCTGGAAAGTACTGTGCCGCTGGTGGAATCGGGGGTACCGCAGCGGGACCATCACCGACGAGACGGCGGTGGACGATGCGGGCGTAGATAGTTGGCGGGGTTCCGCGGTCGCGCCACTCGAGCCACGTAGGTTCGTCACCTCCGAGGATCAGCATCAAGGCGCGTCGCCCTGTACCGTCCGGGGCTACGAGGGAGGCCATGCCGGCTTCGTCCGTGGCACTCGGGCATGCCGGACCGAAGGGGTGGGTATGCCACATGCCGGCGAAGCCGACACGGTTGGTGGTCGCCGCGCGGTGGAGGTCGATGATGGCCTGGCTCCCTTCGGTTCCGTGGTCGAAGTGCAGTGCTGACAATCTGCTGTCGGGGGTCGGTCCGGTCGCTACATCAATGGAGAGCGTGCCGGTCGCGTCGTCGAAGAAACCGAGCAACATGCCGCCCGTTTCGATGTGGTCCCCGCGGAGCCGGGCACCTCGACGTACCTCGGCACGCATCTCGGCCAGGGCGCGCTGCGAGATCCGCACCTCGACACCGTCCTCGACCTCGGTGACGATCTGATCGTCGGACCAGGTCAGTCGATCGACGGTGTTCCTGCCCGTCGCCACACTTGGCAATCTTATGACGCTGGCGGCCATAGGACGCCGATCGGACCCGTCGCGGTGATCGGCGAGGATGGTCAGAGCTTCGACGAATAGCATGGACGCGAGCGCCACCACCTGTGCTGACGAACCGATAAACGTCGGGGCCGAACATCCCGGCTCCGGGAAGAACATCTCCGTGCGAGGTGGATCGGGGAAGAAGTCCTCTGCCACATCCGACCACGCCCCCGCGGCCGACCCGAGGATCTCGACTGCCGTGCGGCGAAGGATGTCATGGCCGGCACCAGTCGCACCCGGCATTGCGACGGTGACTAGCCCACGGTTGGCGTCGTGGCCGAACAGTGCGGTGACCACTGGTGGCCAGCCGTTGCGCTGGCGCGCGCGGACATGTTCGAGTGCCGCTCGGACGCCGCCGTCGGCGGTTGCATCGACGACGAGGTCGAACGGGGGCAGATCCGCCTCACCGCTCAGGTAGGTCGTCACGACGTCATCATTGGTGTACTGCACCGACAGGTCATCTCGGATTTCACTGAGTCGGTTGGCCAGTACAAACGACTTGGCATAACCGATGTCGGCGTCGGTGTAGGGCTGGCGGACCAGGATGCCCGGCGATACGGCACTCTTGTCGGCGACCGTTAGAGCGGATACGCCGGCGCGTACGCAATGCTCGGCAATCGGGGCACCGAGTGCGCCGCAACCGAGGACAAGGACCCGTCTCCCATGCAACCAGGTCGCCGCGGTATCTGTGTCACGCCGACGGGTGACCTCGGGGCGGTCTTCGAAAACAACCATCCACATTGCCTTTGCGAAGCTGAGCCAGCTGGTCGCGAGATCGGCGACCTTGCCTTTCAGGGGCTCGGATGAGAGGAGTTCGACGTCGCCGAGCAGTTCGGTGATGTTGGTTCCGAGCTCGTCGAATTTCCACGCCACCAGATGCGCCAGTCGCCCTGTGCCCTCGACCCGCCGGGCCGGGGTACCGAGGATCAGCGCGGCCGGCGCCTTGTGATCCGATCCGGCTCGGTTCGCAACATGAGCGGTGATGAGGGCTGCGATGGTGATCGCGTGCAGCAACTCTTCTCGACTGATTCCGGCCCCGTCGAGGTGCTCGGCGAGAGCTGCTGCTTTGGCCGGGTACTCGAAGCCCAGCTCGTCGCTGATCAAGAACGCCGGTGTCACAAAGTACGGGCGCCCCGACGCGTCGACGGCCTCAAGTTCGTCGGCGAGGACACGGTCACGCACCTGGCCAAGGGTCAGCCATTCCACGACATCGATCCGTTTACCGTGACGGCCGCACCACGCGTACAGGGTGCTGGTGCGCTCCGAACCACCGGCCGCCCATGGGACGCGGGCGCCAAGGTCAGGGTGGATCACGATCCACCCATTGTCGTAGGTCGAGTACGCCACCGGGGGATGTAGCGGCTGACCGTCGGGGTCGAGTGTTCCCTCCGCAGCTCGTTGCAGCCACAGCATCAGTCGAGCGATGAGCCCGCGCATTCCGTCGGCCGGATTCCATTCCACCGACGGTGCGGCGTAGATGCAGAGCTGCGAACTCCATTGGACGTGCGGGGTGCCTGCCCAGCGGGTGTGGGGAACCCGCACGATGGGGGGCTTGTACGGAAAGGTGTCCGGCACGACGAACTCGAACCGCTCACGCGCGCGAATTCGTATCTGCCCGTTGCTGGTCTCGATGCCGTGGGTGTCCAGGGAGACGGTGAACGTCGTCGCACGGGAGCCACGGGACTGGTCGATCAGTTCGATCGCACCGTCACTTGCGGCAGCGAGGGCCGTCAGCTGCGCCGCAGCGAGATCGCTCAACGACCGAATCCAACGGGAGAGTCGGGGGCACTAGCGCCACCCCGGTCGGCGGCGATCGCATCCTGCACTCGTTCCGGCCCGGTCGGCTGCGTCGCCGCGCTGGTCGTTTCCGGCAGTGCCTGCGCCACGGCCACCGCGGCAGCGGTCACAGCGCCCAGACGGCGTCGGCTGGCAGTGTCGGCGGACTTGGCGAACCCGGCGCTGGCTGTGAGTGCGGAGACTGACTCCCGCACAATTCGGGCTCCGGACGCGTCGACACCGAATATGACGGGCGAGGGAGCTTGCTCGTCGCCCCAGGCCATCGTGCAGATAAGCTCGGCGATCTCCTGGTACCGGTCGCGGGCCTTCCGATGCGGCGGGTTCATCCCCGGCTCATCCTTGGGACGGAACGTGTCGCTGCTGCTGACGATAACGACGTCGTCGTGACGGGCGTTGGCGGAGAAGGCGTCTAGCACGTCCTCCTGCAGGACATCCTCACCGTCGACCGGGATGTACATGACCTTCTTCGAGCAGTGGTGCGGCGCGAGCAATAGATCCCACTCCAGCCGCTCCGGGCGCCCTTTGGCGGTGCTGTAGTTGAAGATCTTCATGATGGTGTCGTGCGCGAGGTCGCCGAACAGCAGCATCTTGCCGTTGACACCGCTGTCGGCGGTGAGGGTGATCTGCATCGCCAGCGACGTCTCGTTCCGCTCTGCGGCGCAGTCGTCGACGAACGGGGCGTGGAAGAACACCTCGAATCGGTCGGAGCAGTCATGTTCGTCGAGGATGCTCACCGACTTCCCTGGCCCGGACAGGTACTTGTCTGGCAGTTCGGAGTAGGCGTGTGAGTCGTGGTCGGTGTCGTAGCCGATGACGAGGATCCGATCACCACTGCCTGGTTCTTTGCCAGCCTCGATGGCCTTCTTCGTGGCGGCGACTCGACGCTCGGACTCCTCCTGGAACGCCCTCGCATCGGTGCACGGGTTCGGAGCATCCTTGTCGGCGAACTCCCGCCACATTCTCGGTGTTGCCCAGAGTTCACCGATGCGGACACGGGAAAGCAGTTCTTCGAATCCGAGGCAGTGATCCATATCGGCATGGGTCAGCGCGAACACTGCCAGGTAGGGGGTGCCATCAATGACGGGCAGCGCCTCGACGAGCCGGTCGACGACCGGTACGTGCGGGGTGTCCTCATCCTGGGCCATCACGAGGGCGTGCAGGTCGACCTGCATAACGATCTCGTCGTCGAGCACGATCGTGCTGCTGTCCCCGGTACCAACAGGCCAGAACACCGCACCGCGGTCCGGCAACTCACTGTTCGCCACTGCTCCTCCTTCACCGGCGGCGGCCGGCTGATTCGCCTGGCATTTGCCCGGCTCGGAAAACGATAACCGGTCCGACCGACAGCGAACGGCGGCGTGACCTGCCGTCATCACAGATCCGCGTCCGCCCGCACAGCAGACGACCGAGGCGTGGGTGGCGAGCTGGAAGCCGCACGTTCACTCGCCGGGATGGCCGGCCCTCTTCGAGTCGCCAGCACACTTCCCTGCGTCCGTCGCCTGAAGTGACACGACCACAGGAGGAACGGCGGGGCGGTGACCTCGATAAATGACACGTCCCTGGCGGTCTTGACGCCGTGACAAACTCGGGATCACGCCACTTACTGGGCTGGGGTATTCCCGATTGGCCACAGGTCGGACCTCGCGCACAACTGAAGGTCCGAAACTGGCTACGGCCAGGTGGGGACGACGCCCACCCGCGGTCTCCCGTGCCAGATGCCCTACGCCTGACCGAGGGCAGCGCGAGGTTCAGTCGTACTCTCGCTGGCTGATCCGCTTTCTGGGGACAGCCACGATCGTCGTCCCTTCCCCCGACGGAAAGCGCCCGCGTCAGGGTCTCACCGGTAGTCGAACGCGCCCGTCCGGCGCCCAAGCGGCCGAGTATGAATCACATATGTGTGACACAACATGTAGAGGTTGGTTGCACGGTCGGCCACTAGGTGTAGGGTTTGAAGCACCGAAAGCCCCGGTCCTAGTCCGGGAGTCGGACAGGAGCGGAGCCCGTCGGCGGAACTTGGTCGGTTCGTTGTCAACGTAGCCCCTACCCCCGTGCTGTGCAAAAGATTGCGCAACGCGGTCCGGCAAATCGCCTTCGGTAGGAGTACCGACATGTACCAGATCGATTTCCTCCCCGTCGAAAGCGAGAACGGCGAAGGTAGCAAGAGCGGCGACGCTATCGCCGCCCAGCTCACCCTGAACGACGGCCGGACCGTGGTCGTGGTCATCGACGGCGGTTACGGCGCCACCGGGGAAAGTCTCGTCGAGCACATCCAGGCCTACTACGAGACCAGCTATGTCGACATCGTCGTATCCACCCACCCCGACGCTGACCACATCAACGGGCTCAAGTTCCTGGTCGAGACGCTGTCCGTGGGTGAACTGCTGATTCATCGGCCCCGCAATCACGCTTCGAACGTGGCGGACTTCAGCAACCTCGAAGCGGTCGACAACCTCATCGCTGCTGCCGAGCGCCGCGGCGTCACCGTTTCCGAACCGTTCACCGGTTTGCAGCGGTGGGGTGGGCAGCTGCAGATCCTCGGACCGACGCAGGAGTACTACCGCGAACTGCTCGACCAACATCTTCAGGAGGAGAAGACCGGCGTTGCGGCACATCGTCGTTCTCTGGCCGCGTCTTTGATGACGAAGGGACGTGACTTGCTCGCGTGGGTGCTGCCCTCGCTTCCGCTCGAGACGCTCGGTGAGGACGGGGAGACCGGTCCGCGGAACAACACATCCGCGATCGTCCTGCTCACCGTCGACGACCGGCGCATCCTCTTCACCGGCGATGCCGGCATTCCTGCGTTGTCCGCCGCAGCGGATCAGTACGAAAGCACCATCGGCCCGTTCCAGTCCGTCCCCCTCAACATCTTGCAAGCACCACACCATGGCAGCCGCCGTAATCTCGCGCCCTCCCTGCTCGACCGCATCGTGGGAGCGCCCGGCACCCGCGTCGGAACGTTCCACGCTCCCATCAGCTCCGCAAAGGCATCGCCCAAGCACCCCTCCCCGAAGGTGGTCAACGCTCTCTCCCGGCGCGGCGGCTACGTCGTCGCCACCGAGGGCAGGACGCTGTGTCTGCAGAACGAGGCGAGTCGCCCGGGCTGGTCGACGGTAGCGCCGATGCCACCCCTCGTCGAAGACGAGGACTAGTCCGCCCGGGATAGGGAGGGACACGTCAATGCCATTCGACACCTTCGACTTCCGGGCCCGCACGCTCCCCATGATCGTCGTGTGGTTCCCTGTCGTCCTGACCGCGACATTGATTGCCGCGGCGTCCCCCGCGGTCCATCGGGCGTGGACACTGCTGCCGCTGCCGCTCATCCTCGTTCTCACCGTGCTCGCCGCCCACCTCGGCAGAGACGCCGGGAAAAAGGTCGAGGGCCCGCTGTGGGCATCGTGGGGTGGACCGCCGGCCACATCCCGCCTCCGGTGGGCGACAGCATCGAACCCGATCCTGCACCAGAGCTTGCACGCCAACGTCCAAGCTCTCATCGGGGGCCAGCTCCGACTCCCCACCAAAGAGGAGGAGGCCGCCGACCCGCTCCATGCCGATCAGGTTTACGAGACCGCTGTGCGCACCTTGATCGCCCGCACGAGCAGCAAGGACACCTACCCCAAGCTGAAGAACGATCTGGTGTGGTACAGCTTCCGCCGCAACCTGTACGGGCTTCGCAAGGTCGGGTACATCCTCGACACCCTCCTGGCCCTCGCATCCACCGCCGTCATCGTGACCATCGTTCGTACCCCGTTTGACTACACCCTCGCAGTTCCCATCGTCGGCATCTTCGCGGCAATCGTCTCGGCGGTATTCTTCTACTGCGTCGTCACTGCCGACTGGGTTCGACACAGCGCCGACGCCTATGCGGACGAGCTGGTCAAACACGCGCACATCGTCGCCAGCACCACTGTCGAATAGCGTGCCGTGGCGCAGAAACCCCGGCTTGATGGGGCTCCTCTTTCCGGCGCTGCGCCGTCGGTCTCGGGCTGCTCTAGACGGCCGCGGCGAACGAGTTGAGGGGGCCAAGGGCAGGTATCAGCAGCACTCGTGGCCGCAGGAGCTGGTCAGAGCTCGATGGGGCACTTTCGCCGGATCTCGATGACCGTGCTCATGCCCGCGCACCAGTCCCGGACCTCGGGGCTGATCGCGGCGAGGAGACGGAGCGCGTCGTTGTGCCGGGCGGTGATGTTCACGCCGAGCAGGGGCTCCATGTGCGAGACGCGGTTACGGAGACCATGCAGGCGGCCGGCCCGGTCGGCGACGATGTAACCGTTGGGATCGTTTGTGTTGTGGGGGAAGGCGTGATGAAGCGCCTGCTGCCACAGGATTCGCCGGGCGCGGTAGCTGGTGTCGGTAGTGATCTTTGTGGGAAGCAGTTTCGGCCACACACCGAAGGTGATCTGGGCGAGGATGTCGTCGTGCGTGACCGGCACACCCTTCCGCGGGTGCGCGGCATCCCTGGTGCCGTCGGCTGCCGTGGCATGGTTCGTTGCCGTCCTCCGCGAGTCCCGGGTCAACGAGTTGAGAGGACGTGCCGGATCGAGGAGCCAATCCCGGCCGTGGGTGCCACCCGGCGGGCTGTGGCGCGGCTGGCCTGCGTGGGCGTGTCAGATGGTCTGTGTACGGCGGTTGCGGTGAATCCTTACCCGAGAGGGTGAGAGAGGAGTTCGCATGTCTGTTCTGGCAGATCCCACGAATGACGATTCTCAGGTCGACGATCAAGGCGGTTCCGACGCCGTCCGTGGTCCGGCTCGACGACTGCGCGAGGAGCTGATCGACGAGGAGTTCCTCGATACGTTGATGACGCGGGCGGGTGAACGTGGTGTCGCCTTGACCGGGGAGGGCGGGTTCCTGCCGGAGCTGGTCAAGGCGGTGCTCGAGCGGGGCCTCGACGCCGAGTTGACCTCGCACCTGGGCTACGAGCGGGGCGAGCGATTGTCCGGAGAGGTCGGCAACGCCCGCAACGGCACATCCCCGAAGACGGTGGCCACCGAGGTCGGGGACGTCCCACTGGATGTGCCCCGGGACCGGGCGTCGACCTTCGCCCCGGCACTGGTCCCGAAGGGCCAACGCCGCCTCGGCGGCCTCGACGAGATGATCATCTCTCTCTACGCCGGCGGCATGACCGTGCGTGACATCGGATTTCATTTGGAATCGACCCTGGGAACCGAACTCTCGCACGAGACGATCTCGAAGATCACCGACGCCGTCCTCGACGAGGTCAAGGCCTGGCAGTCCCGGCCGCTCGAAGAGATCTACCCGATCGTGTATCTCGACGCACTGGTGGTGAAAGTCCGTGAGAATCACCAGGTCAGAAGCAAATCCGCGCACATCGCAGTCGGCGTCGACCTCGACGGGATCAAACACGTACTCGGGATCTGGGTGCAGAACACCGAGGGATATGGAACGCGCACAGGTTCCTTTCCGGAGTTTCGTGCTGCTGCCTGAGGTTTTCCCACTGATCGGCGTGTCGTTGATCTTCGAGGTGTAAGCCCGCAAGTTAAGGTACTGCCATGAAACCCCAGGTGTGAGGAAGGTGTGCGGTGGGTGACGGGCGACTGCGGGTGATCCCGGGCGAGGTCACGCCGGTCGTGGCGACGCGAGATCCGCTGCGGTTCCAGGCCGAATGCGTGGAGGCGTTCGTCGCGTCGTGGACCGTGCGTGGGTTCGCGGACTCGACGATCGCGAACGATGTCGGTGTGCTGGAGCGGATGCTCGCGGGGCTGGGTCGGCCGGTGTGGGAGGTGACCGCCGCCGATGTCGACCGGGTGGTGGGCGAGCTGGCCAGCTCGGGCCGGGCGGTGTCGACGCGGCGGAACTATCTGCAAGTGTTCAAGGGGTTTCACCGGTTCCTCGAGGTCCGCAAAGCGGCGGAGATCGAGGCAGCGTTCGGGGTGCGGCTGGCCTGTCCGCTGGACGAGTTCAACGCCGCGCGCCACGTCAGCGACGACGCACCGGCCGCGGAGGCGCCGCCGGCGCCGGAGCGGGTGGCGGCGTTCTTCGAGTTCCTCAAGGCGCGGATTGCGACCGCCCGCAAGTACGGCCCGGCCGCCCGGGACTATGCGTTGTTCCGCACGCTGTATCACGCCGGGCTGCGCGCCGAGGAGGTCGTGATGCTCGACCGCGGTGACGTGCACTTCGGGCGCGGCACGTTCGGCAAGCTGCATGTGCGGTTCGGGAAGGGCGCCAGGGGATCCGGGCCCCGGCCCCGGTGGGTGCCGATGTTGGACGGGCTGGATCTGGTGCTGCGTTGGTATCTCAATGACGTGCGTGGCCGGTTCCCGGACAGCTCGGTACTGCTGTGCGACGAGTCCGGCGGCCGGATGGCCGCGGCCACGATCCGCAACCGGCTGCGGCACCTGATGAGCGTGGAAGGACGGCCGCAAGCGGAGTGGTTCAGCCCGCACGCGATGCGCCGTGCCTGCGCCACCCACAACTACGAGCGCGGTGTGGATCTGGTTGCTATCCAACAACTCCTAGGCCACTGGACGGTGGCGTCGACCATGCGGTACGTGCGCCCGTCTGAAACGTTCATCGAAGACGCCTACCAGCGCGCGATCTCGTCGACCCTGACCGAGTTGACCGGACAGGAGTGAGCATGCAGATCAGGTGGAAACTCCGGATGGCCGCCGCTCAACGCGAGGTCTGGACCGGCACCCAGCTGCAACGGTTGCTCGCGGAGAAGGCC
This sequence comes from Rhodococcus sp. NPDC019647, assembly GCF_044389235.1. Lineage (NCBI taxonomy): Bacteria > Bacillati > Actinomycetota > Actinomycetes > Mycobacteriales > Nocardiaceae > Rhodococcus > Rhodococcus sp. NPDC019647. The sequence goes on from NZ_JBIRXS010000015.1 coordinate 10,230, forward strand.
GGATTGGAACTGTCCTCGGCGTCGGTGTCGGCGTTGTTCACCAAACAGCCCAGCCAGCTCAAGCTGACGACCCTGATCGCGCTGTGCACCGCCTTGGAGTGCACACCGAACGACCTGTTCGACATCGATACCACCCCAGTCGCACAACCGATCTCGTCGGACCCGACCAAGGTCGCGGCGAACGACACACAGGCGTCGCGGCGGGGCCGGTCGATGCCGCCGATCTGAGCATGACCCGCCGGATCCGGGACTGCCGCCGCTGCGGTCGCGCGGTCGGCAAACCCGACCGTGACCTGTGTGCACGCTGCCACTGGGCGGCCTCGCACGCTCCGGTCAAATATCGTTGCCCGGGCTGCGGTGCCGACCGGGTCCTGCAGCCGGGCACCGGTCGTTGCGTGCGCTGCTCGCGCACCTGCCGACAGTGTCAGGCCCCGGTGTTGTTCGTCGACCGCGACCTGTGCAAGGAATGTCTCCGACGTCAACGGCGAGACGCCGATCGAGCCGACTGCCCACGCTGCAGCAAACGCAGGATCTTGCGATCCGACACGGGCTGGTGCGGCCCGTGTTCACATCCGGGCCGGCCACCGAATCCGGATGCGGTCTGCATCGACTGCGGTCGGGTCACCCGGCTCTACGGTGCCGGGCGGTGCCGATACTGTTGGGAACGCTCGCCGCACAGGATCGCCGTCCGCGCCACCAATCTCGCCGAAGCACTGGATGATCCGCCAAGCTGGCTGGGCACCTTCGCCGCCTACCTGATCGGCCGCCATCACCCCAGTCGCGCGTGCGCCATGCTCACCCGACTCGGCAAGCACCTGACCGACGATGCCCCGGTGCATCCGCAGGCACTGCTGGCCGCTGTCGCCTCCGATGTGCCGCTCGCGCGGGCCCTCGAGGACTTCCTTACCACGAGCAAGCTGGCTCTGCCGCCGGACCGGGAGGAACGCCGCGCCGCCGTCCGCCGACAGTCCCGCATCGACGCGGTGCCCGCGCCCCTGCAACCGGCGGTAATCGGGTTCGCCGAGCACCTGGTCGCCGGCCGCGACCGTGCCCGCCGGACCGGCACCCAGCCCCGCGGGCACGCCACGCTCGAAGCGCGCTTGACCGCCCTGCGCGACTTCACCGAGTTTCTGACCACCCGCCGCGGCAAAATCGATTGGGCCGTAGTCGATGTCGGCGATGTCGAAGCGTTCCTGCACGCGCATCCCCGCCGGCGCTCCTTCTATCTGACCGGAGTGCGGCAGTTCTGCCGCTACGCGCTGCGCCGACGGTTGCTGCTCATCGACCCCACCGCAGGGGTGCAAGCGCCGCAGACCATGGCATTCCGCGGACCGACGCTTCCCGTCGACCGCCAGCGCGAATTGTTCCGGCGATGGAGCACCGACCCGGACGTGCACCCGCACGAGGCGTTCGTCGGACTGGCCGCCCTGCTGCACGGCGCGACCACCCAGGACCTGCAGCACCTCACCGACGACGACATCGACCATGACCAGTACCGCATCAGGCTGGGGCGTCGACCGCAGCCCACTCCGTTGGACCCGTGGACCTGGACCGCGCTGCAACGCTGCCTGCAGCACCGTCGGAACCTGGGCAGCAGCAACCCCCATGTGCTGATCACCATGCAGACCAAGGCCACCCGCACGGCCGCATCCGACAGCTACGTCAAGCACACCCTGCGCGCGGTCGATCTTCAACCCAGAATCCTGCGCTCCACCCGGCTGGTCGACCTCGTCGGCACGGTCGACGCCAAACTCGTCGCCGCCGCTTACGGCATGACCAACGAGGCCGTCATCGCCTACCTCTCGGACTACGTCGACACCGCCCGCCTGGCGAACCCGTGACAGTTCAGGCGCCACCTCGCACACGTTCGCGCGAACATGTGCGCTTTCGCCACGTTCTGGGCCGGGGTGTGCGCCGAGCTGGCAAACCGCGGCGTCCGGGACGTGCTGATCGCCTGCTGCGACGGGCTCACCGGCCTGCCGGAGGCAATCGAGGCGACCTGGCCGACCTCGACCGTGCAGACCTGCACCGTCCATCTGATCCGGGCGTCGATGCGGTTCGTGGCCTACCAGGACCGCAAGAAGGTCGCCGCCGCCCTCAAGCCGATCTACACCGCGCCCACCGTCGAGTCCGCCGAGACCGCACTGCTCGAGTTCTCCGAGTCCGACTGGGGACGGAAGTACCCGGCCGCGGTCGGGGTGTGGGAGCGGGCCTGGGAACGGTTCATCCCGTTCCTCGGGTTCGCCCCGGCGATACGCCGGATCATCTACACCACCAACTCGATCGAGTCACTGAACTATCAACTCCGCAAGATCATCAAGAACCGCGGACACTTCCCGAACGACCAGGCCGTGGTCAAACTGCTGTGGCTGGCCATCCGCGACATCGAGGCCAAACGGGCCCGCGACCGAGCCAAGGAACGGGGCACCGATCGCAACCACCGCAAGGCACCACCCACTCTCGTCGAGGGCGCCAGAGTCCAAGGCTGGAGCGCCGCGCTCGGCGCTCTCGTCCTCGCCTACCCCGACCGCCTGGCCGGGTACGTCAAATAACCGGATACGCAACGACTTACACAGAAGTATTGACAGGCTCATACGGGCGGATCTGCGCCACCGCCTCATCCGGATCCGACGCCACGATCCACCGCTTCGCCACCTGCTCGATCGGCAACGCATCCGCCGCCTTCTCCATCTCGATCGGATCATCGATGCTGTGCTTCTGCTCCGGCGTCAACGACAACGGCGCCCAGAACCGGGTGTTCTCCAGCGCCAACTCCGGATCCGTGTCATACGAAATCTTGATCTCGATCATCTTGTCGATCTCCGCCACATCACGGTCCGCCTTCGCCGCCCCCTCCGCGACCGCAGGCATCAACTTCTCCGTGTACAACTCCATGCCCTTACCGGACGTGCAGATGAACCCGTCGCCGCTCCGACCGGCATACCGGGCCACCACCGGACCACCGGCCGCAATGTACACCGGAATCCCACCCTCGGGCACGTCGTAGATCGACGCCCCCTTCGTGTTGAAGTACTCACCCTCGAAGTCGACCCGGTCGCCGAGCCACAGCTCACGCATCAACCGGACCGCCTCCCGCAGCCGCGCGAACCGCTCCCCTTGAACTCCGGCCACTGACCCGCAAAGCCTGTCGCGATCTCGTTGAGCGCCTCACCGGTACCCACGCCGAGCATGATCCGCCCCGGGTACAGACACCCCATCGTCGCGAACGCCTGCGCCACCACCGCCGGGTTGTACCGGAACGTCGGCGTCATCACCGACGTCCCCAACTGCAACCGTGACGTGCGCTCCCCGACCGCCGTCATCCACGCCAACGAGAACGGCGCATGACCGCCCTCGTGCCGCCACGGCTGGAAATGATCCGACACCGTCGCCGAATCCATACCGTGTGCCTCCGCCAGAACACCCAGCTCCACCAACTCCCGCGGACCGAACTGCTCCGCGGACGCCTTGTAACCCAACTTCATCATTACGCCTCTACCAATGCTTTGAGTGGTTCCAGAACCTCACCCGCGAAACGCTTGAGGGTGTCTGCGGCGGCGAAGTCGTGGAACCGGAGGACAAATAGTTCCACTCCGCGTTCGCGTTCCTCCTGAATCTGCTCGACCAGTTGCGCGGTAGTGCCGACGAGGGGGGTGCCCCACGCAGATTCCGGCATCCGCCGCGCAGTCAGTGCTGCCACGTGTTCGACGTCCGATTCGTCCGCTGCCACTCCGACGGCGTACTGGGCGGAGATACGAGCTCGACCTTTCAGCTCGGACAGTTCCCCGAGTCTGTTCCGCGCTCCCCCAACGCAGTTCCACCAATCGGCGTACCGGGCGACCAGCGGCATGGTCAGCGTCGGGCCACCGCCACCGATGTGAATTGGAATCCGGCCGTGCACGGGAAGTGGAAGTCCGAACGCGCTGTGCAACTGGAAATGCCGACCCTCGTAGTCGAAGGGATCACCGGTGAACATCAGTTCCAGGATCTCGAGAGTCTCCCCCAACGCTTCCGAGCGCTCACGATTGGATCCGAGCGGAAATCCGAACGCGGTCAATTCAGCTTCGACGGAGCCCCAGCCCAGTCCCAGGTCAAGCCGCCCACCACTGATCTGGTCCAAGGTGGCGGCCATTTTCGCAAGCAGCGCGGGATGCCGGAACGGATTGCATCCGACGAGGTGGCCGAGTCGTATCCGCGACGTCACACCCGCGACTGCCGTCAGCAGAGTCCAGCTTTCGAGCATGTCGCACGGAGGAGCGCCCGGCGCGTAGAGGTGGTCCATCAGCCAAAAGGAATCGAACCCGCACTCTTCCACCACTGTCGCGGTCGCGAGTACGGAGGCCACATCCATCTTGAACTGGGGGACGTAGACGCCGAACTGCAGGTCACGCATCCGGCGGCGTACATCGGCCGTCACGGCTGACCGGGTAGCAGTCGCAGGAACAGCGCTTCCGCGTCGGCCAGCAGTTCGTCGCCGTCGAGGAGCCGTCCCGTGATCCACGTCTTGCGACCGTCTATCCGGTCGATGGATGCATCGACTCGCAGCTTCCTGTGGATGGGAGTGATCTTCCGATAGTTCACCTTCAGGAACGCCGTCCGCGATCCCGGCTGTCCCTTGATACTCACGAAGATCCCGAGCAGATCGTCGAACAGTAGTGGGATGGTGCCGCCGTGGACGGCACCGTTGCCGCCCAATTGGGCGTCGGTGAACTCGACGACCGCGACCATGTCTCGGTCGCGTAATTCCTGGACCGTGTACGGGATCAGCACCGGATGTCCCCGGCCGGTCAGATCGGGCCGGCGCGGGTAGCGTTCGAGTTCGGGCACCCTGAACTCGGTCAGCCGCTCCGCCGCATCCCGGAACTCCCGGTTCAATTGCGCCATGAGTTCGACCGAAGGCGCTGCCGCACACAGTGCGGACTGCAGTTCACGGAATGTATCGACGAGCTCACCGAACTCGCGGCTCCCCGGCATTTCCTCCGCCACGCCTCGCGCCCACTCGCCCGGTTGATAGGGGGCCGTCGTCACGGATTGTTCACTTGGCACAGTTGATTCGGGCACTGTGACTCCTTTGTGTCGCTCCTGATCGTGGGAAGCGGAGACCCGCGCGCTCCATCGGAACGCGCGGGTCCGCCCGATGTGTCGTGCCCGGGCACCGCTGGGGTCTATCTGATGATCAGCCGTTCGCTCATCATCGTGATGTCGCGCGTGAAGTCCTCGATACTTCGACTGGATGGCTCGATCGTGATCCAGGTGACGCCGGCGTCCTCGTAGGCGCTCAACCGACGCGCGAGGGCGTCGCAGAATGCGGTCGAATCGCCGGATCGCTGCAGTTCCTTCTCGAAGGGCACGAACGAGACGTCGATGGACGACTTGCCGGCTTCGGCCCGCTTCTTGTTCTGCGCGGAGATCATCTCGCGGAGGCTGTCGGTGTCTTCCAGCGGCGGAGTTCTCGTGATTTCCGCCATTTGCTCGGACTGCGCCATCGGCATCCAGCCGTCCGCCGATTCGACGACGCGACGTCGGGCCGCCGTGCTGTTGCCCCCGATCCAGATCGGTGGCCCACCGGGCTGCGCCGGCAGCGGGAGCGAGAGGTGGTTGCTGCATCCGAACTCCGGACCGCCGTGATCTTCGCCCACCCAGGTGGCGCGCATCGCGGCGATCGCCTCGTCCAGCAACTTCCCGCGCCGGGCGAAATCTGCTCCCAGCGCTTTGAATTCGGTCTCGAGATAGCCCGCGGCCATGCCGAGGGTGAGCCGTCCACCCGACAGCAGGTCGAGGCTCGCTGCCGATTTGGCCCCGAGGTAGGGGCTGCGATACGCGGCCACCATCACGTAGGTGATGAGTCGGATCCGTGTCGTCGCCTCCGCTGCCATGCTCAATGCGACGAACGGGTCGAAGGCGTGGTGACCCCCGTTGGCCAGCCACTTCTTGTCCGGGTACGGGTGCTCACTCAATGAGAACCCGTCGAACCCGGCGTCCTCGACGAGCTTGGCCACCTGCCCGAGACTGCTGTCGCCGATCCACTGCGGGTAGTGCTTCACCGCACGCATCGGGAACATCAGATTGAATTTCAGATCCATGTCCCTGGGTTCCCCTTCACTTCAGCAGGTCACGGGCTATGACCACCCGTTGGACCTCGGTGGCGCCCTCGCCCAGCCGTTTCACGCGAAGGTCGCGAAACCACCGTTCGAGTGGCAGTTCGTCGGAGAGCCCGAGAGCGCCGTGGATCTGGATGCACCGGTCGATCACCTTGTACGCCACCTCGGTGCCGTACATCTTGGACACGGAGGCGTCGGTGCGCACGTCCTTGCCGAGATCCGCATTCCACGCCGCCTGGTACATCAGCAGTCGCGCGGCCCGTAGCTCGACTTCGCAGTCGACGAGCATCCACTGAACACCCTGCTTGTCGGCGAGTGTGCCGCCGAACACCTCCCGGTCCTTCGCCCACCGGCACGCCATGTCGAGGGCCGTCTGCGCGATGCCGATGGGTCCGGCTGCGTAGATGATCCGGCCGTGCACCAGAAAGTCGGAGGCGAGGGCGAACCCTCTGCCCTCCTCACCGATCAGGTTGTCTACGGGGATGCGCACGTCGTCGAAATGCAGCTCGTACGGGGCGAACGACGCCATCACTCCGATCCGGTGGAACGACATCCCCGGAGTGTCCTTCTCCACGATGAAACAGGAGATTCCGCTCCGGCCTTCCCCGGTCCGGGCGTAGACGACGCCCCAGTCCGCCTTCTCGGCGTGACTGGTCCACATCTTGCTCCCGTTCAGCACGTAGTGGTCGCCGTTGCGGACTGCCTTGAGCTTGATCGCCCGTGCGGGATCCGATCCCCCGGACGCCTCACTGATCGACGTATAGGCCTTGGTTGCCGTGCCGTCGATGATCGGTTGTGCGTACTTGCGGAATTGCTCCTCCGTCGCCTTGTACATCACGTTCGGCGGATTGCCACCGAACGCACCCAACGCCGGGAAGAAAGCACCCATACGGCACTTCGCTGCCTCCTCGGCCACGACGACCTGCCCCAGGACGCTGAGGCCGGCACCACCGAACTCCTCCGGCGTCTGCATCGCCCACAACCCGAGCGACCGCGCCCTCTCCTGCAACGGAATCAGTTGTTCGCGAGGCAGGCCGGCCGCGTCGTGCGGCAGGGTTGCTTCGAGGGGATGCACCTCCGACTCCATGAATCTGCGCACCGTGTCCCGCAGCATACGGAATTCTTCGGGCAGTTCCCAGGCACCGGTGACTGAGGACTGTTCCACAGTGGTCATCGGCCGTTCCTAGACCTTCTGGCCGAAGCGTCGCTCGCGGGCGTTGGCGAGCTGCGGCTCGTGGTTCGCGTCGTACTGGGCGATCCACTCTTCGGGGAGCTTGCCCCAGGCCTCGTTGATCTTCAAGCGCTGGCCGGGATTCAAGATTTCGGCTGCGACGACGTCACCGACGAAGATCGAGCTCTCCTGGACGTCGAGCGTGCCGACGATGCGGGCCTCGACGTAGCTGTGCGCGTCGAGCAGGATCGGGGCTCCGGTGACCCCGGTCTTGGTGCGCAGCTTCGAGAGCTTGTCCCCGTCGCGGCCCGAACTGCCACCGAGCGTCATCAGGATTTCGAGGGACTTTTCGAGCTGATCGTCCTCGGCGCTGAGCATGTGCATGACGAAGATGCCGGAGTTGGCGACCATGTCGTGGGTCTTGTTGTATTTGGTGAGGCTGATGGTGGCGCGCGGAGCCTCGGGAATGATGCTTGCGGAGCCCGCGGACAGCGACATGAGGCCGTTGCCGAACCCACCGTCGACGGTGGTGATGGCGACGGGGAAGGGTCGGAGCCCGGCTAGCACCTTGTTGGCGGCATCGGTATCGACGGTCATGGTGTGTTCCTTCATCTCGGGTCTGTTGGTCGGTGATCGCCGAACCAGCGATAGAGCATGAGCTCAGTCGATGGTCCACGTGTTGTGGCCGTTGAGGGTGGCCTGCAGGTCGGCACCCCCGGTGGATTTCGCCGCCGTCACCTGACTCCGGACTGCGTCGTCGTAGGTGGGGCGTGTCACCGAACGGATGATCCCGGTGACGGTGTAGTTCAGACTCTGATCCGACAGACGCGAGAGCGCGTAGGCGTACTCGGGGTCGTCGGTGTGGGCATCGTGGATCACGATGTCGCGTGGTGCGACATCACCGGTATTCGCCACCTGCAATCCGAAACCTTTTCGTACGACACACAGTTCGCCGTCGTTGCCGAACGTGATTGGCTCACCGTGCCGGAGCGGGATCAATCGCTTCGCCGCTTCCTCCTTACGGAGGGCGTCGAACGAGCCGTCGTTGAAGATGGGGCAGTCCTGCAGGATCTCGACGAATGCGGTCCCGCGGTGGCGGGCGGCAGCCATCAGCACCTCGGTGAGGCCGGCACGGTCCGAATCGAGTGCCCGAGCGACGAAGGTTGCCTCGGCGCCGACCGTGAGGGACATCGTGTTGAACGGCGCGTCGACCGAGCCCATCGGTGTGGACTTGGTGACCTTGCCGACCTCCGAGGTCGGTGAGTACTGCCCCTTGGTGAGGCCGTAGATCCTGTTGTTGAACATGAGGACTCGCATGTTCACGTTGCGGCGAAGGGCGTGGATCAGATGGTTGCCGCCGATCGACATCGCGTCGCCGTCACCGGTGACCACCCAGATCGACAGGTCGGGACGAGTGACCGACAGGCCGGTCGCGAGGGTCGGTGCCCGGCCGTGGATGGAGTGCACGCCGTACGTTTCCAGGTAGTACGGGAAGCGGGAGGAGCAGCCGATGCCCGAGATGAACGCGATGTTCTCCCGCTTGAGTCCCAATTGCGGAAGCATGCTCTTGACGGTTGCCAGGATCACGTAGTCGCCACAACCTGGGCACCAGCGTACTTCCTGGGTGGACGCGAAGTCCTTCGCCTTCATCGGCACCTCCGACTTCGGAACGGTATCGAGGGCACTGAGCCCCAATTCGAATCCACGAAGGTCGGACGGGATGACACTGGTCATGGGAGAGCTCCAATCGAAGAACTGTGGGTCGCAGAGCTAGCGCGTGACCACGGCCGCGCGGGCAGCCGGGGTCTTGGCCGATTCGGAGGCGGCCAGGGTTCCGCCGAACTCCTCGAGGAACGCTTCGTGCAGCTCGTCCGCCCGGAACGCCATCCCCGACACCTTGGTGACGGGCTGGATGTCGGCGTCGAACCGGGCACGCAGCAACATCGACAACTGGCCGAGGTTCATCTCGGGGACCAGGACACGCCGGTACCCGGTCAAGACCTCCGCAAGATTCGCCGGCATGGGATTGAGGTGCCGCAGGTGCGCACGAGCGATCTTGTTGCCACCACGGCGCATTCGCCGGACGGCTTCACCGATCGGCCCGTACGACGAGCCCCAGCCGATCACCAGCACGTCGGCATCACCGTCGGGATCATCCACGACCAGATCGGGAACCTCGATGTCGGCGATCTTCGCCGCCCGAATCCGGGTCATCAGTTCGTGGTTGACGTCGGTGTACGAGATGTCGCCGCTGCCGTTTTCCTTCTCGAGTCCACCGATCCGATGCTCGAGACCGGCGCTACCGGGAACAGCCCAGTCGCGGGCGAGCGTCTGCGGGTCACGGGCGTAGGGCAGGTAGCCGCCGTCGGCGCCACCACCCTGCCCGGTGACGGCGAACGCCGGATCGATCGGAGGTAGGTCGCCGACGTCCGGGATACTCCACGGTTCCGAGCCGTTCGCGATGGCACCGTCGGACAACACGAGAACGGGAGTGCGGTAGGTGACGGCGATTCGCGCGGCCTCGAGGGCGGCATCGAAACAGTCGGCGGGCGACTGCGGCGCAATCACCGCCACCGGGGATTCCCCGTTGCGGCCGTACAGGGCCTGCAGCAGGTCGGACTGTTCGGTTTTCGTCGGCAGCCCGGTCGAGGGTCCACCTCGTTGCACGTCGACGATGACCAACGGCAGTTCCGTCATGACGGCCAGCCCAATCGCCTCGGATTTGAGTGCGAGTCCGGGACCCGACGTGCTCGTCACGCCCAGGGCACCGCCGTAGGACGCACCGAGCGCCGCGCCGATGCCGGAGATCTCGTCCTCTGCCTGGAAGGTGACGACGCCGAAGTGCTTGTGCTTGCTGAGCTCGTGCAGAATGTCCGAGGCCGGCGTGATCGGGTACGTACCGAGGAAGACGTCCATTCCGGACGTCCGGCCTGCTGCCAGCAACCCGTAGGCCAGGGCGGTGTTGCCCGTGACCTGCCGGTAGGTGCCGGCGGGCAGCGTCGCAGGCGCCACCTCGAAGCTCGTGGCGAACGATTCGGTGGTCTCGCCGTAGTTCCACCCGGCCCGCAGTGCCAGGACGTTGGCCTTGGCGATGTCCGGTTTCTTGGCGAACTTGCTGCCCAGAAACTCCTCGATGGCGGCGAGGGGCCGTCCGTACATCCAGGACAGAACTCCGAGTGCGAACATGTTCTTCGACCGCTCGGCGTCCTTCTTGCCCAGCCCGACCGACTCCACCGCACCCAATGTGAGGGTCGCCATGGCGATTTCGTGGACCTGGTAGTCATCGAACTCGGCGGTCCCGAGAGGGTCGCCGTCGTACCCGACCTTCGACAGGTTCCGCTTGGTGAACTCGTCGCTGTTGACGATCAGCGTGCCACCGCGAGGCAGGTCACCGATGTTCGCCTTCAGCGCGGCCGGATTCATCGCGACGAGGACGTCCGGGCGGTCACCCGCCGTGAGGATGTCGTACTCGGCGATCTGGATCTGAAAGCTCGAGACGCCGGGAAGGGTTCCCTGAGGCGCCCGGATCTCGGCGGGGAAGTTCGGCTGCGTCGCGAGGTCGTTGCCGAAGGCGGCTGCTTCCGCGGTGAATTGATCACCGGCCAACTGCATGCCGTCGCCGGAGTCGCCGGCGATACGGATGACGACCTGTTCGAGTTTGGTGACCGGTCCGGTCGCCGTCTGAGTGGTGGATTCCATCTGCTACTGACTTCCCTTCGACGACTCCTGGGCGTGAGCCCGAATCGCCTGGTCTAGGTACCCGAGCAAGCTCGCGGTAAAGATGTCGTTGTCGTCCCCCGCCACCATGTGGCCGGCATCTCTGACGTCGACGACCCGAGCGTGCGGTATCAGTTCGCGCATCTCGGCGACGCCCTCGTCGGATACGACGTCGGATTCCTTGCCTCGTACCAGCAGGACCGGACAGGTGATGTTGCGTGCCGCTCGGCGCGAACGTTCGTAGATGACTGCGCTGACCGGCGTATCGGGATGCGAACCCGCATGGTCGTTGAACATCACACGGGGATCCCAGTGCCAGTGCCATCGACCGTCGCGCAGCCGGAGATTCTTCTTCAGGCCTTCGAGGTTGCCGGACTGGCGGCGGCGTGGGTTGTATGCGGAGATCACCTCGGAGGCTTCCTCCAGGGAGCCGAAGCCGTCGGGTGCGCTCCTCATGAACTGCCGGACCCGCTGTCCGCCCGCCACCTCGACACGTACCGCGATGTCGACGAGCACGAGTGCCTGTGCGAGCTCGGAATCCTCACCGATCGCGATCAACGACACCTTGCCACCGAGAGAGGCGCCGACCAGGGCCACCGGGAGATCGCGGTGTTCATTTCTGACATGCTGGACAATAAACCGGACGTCTTCGATCATGATCGACATGCCGTAGTTGCCTGATTTGTCCCACTCGCTGTCACCGTGGCCGCGGAGGTCGACGGCGTACGCGATCCAGCCGGCCGCCGCCAGGCGTTCACCGGTTCGGCGCCATGAGTGCCTCGTCTGCCCGCCGCCGTGCAGCAGGAGGACGACACCAGCGGGTTTGCCGCTGACGCTAGAGCTTTTCCACCGGTCTGCCGAGAGCTGAAGCCCCGACCCCTGGATGCTCAGCGTTTCCGGAACGTCCGAAGGCTCTACGTCGAGCTCCATCCGAACCGCCTTTCTTTTGGGCTGCGCCGCGCTTGGAGCCACACCGGGAGTTTGTCTCGGCGGCCCGGGCGAGGACTTGAGGTACCCGCCCGGGCCGCCGTTCCTTCACTTTATCTGACAGTTATGTTCATTTCTAGTCTTTCGGGACGGGGACTTCGATCACGACTGCGCCGGCCTGACCGCCACCAGCGCACATCGCCGCGACGCCGTAACCGCCACCCCGTCGACGCAGCTCGTTCATCAGCGTGACGACCATCCGCGCGCCCGAGGCGGCCACCGGGTGACCCAGGCTGCATCCGCTACCGGCGGTGTTCACTATCGATTCGTCGATACCGAGTTTCTTGCACGCGGCAATGGGAACCGACGCGAACGCCTCGTTGATCTCCCACAGGGCCACGTCGGCGATCGAGATTCCGGCCCGGTCGAGCACCTTGGGGATCACGTCGAGCACGGCAAGTCCGGTGCGTGCCGGGTCGACTGCCGTCGCCGCCCAGGACTTGACGGTGGCGAGGGGTGTGAGTCCGGCCTCGGCCACGAGGTCGCTGCCGACGATCGCCACCGCAGCGGCAGCATCGTTGATGCCGCTGGCGTTACCGGCGGTGATGGCGAAGTCCTCGATCTCGGGATGAAGGACCTTCAGGCTCGCCAGCTTCTCCGCGGTCGAACCGCGGCGCGGATGTTCATCGGTGGAAAATTCCACCACCGAGCCATCCGACTGGAGCGCCTGCACCGGGACGATCTCGTCCGCGAAGGCACCGGAATCGATTGCGGCGAGCGCCCGTTCGTGGGACCTGAGTGCCCATGCATCCATTTCCTCGCGGGTGATACCGACCTCACGTGCCGTGTTCCATCCCACCGTGATGGACATGTCCATGTTGGGCGCCTCGGCGGAGTCCGGGTGTGTCGGCGGCATCCACCTGTTGGTGAACTCGTCGGCGGTTCCGGGGGTGCGGAACTTCTGTAGCGGGCCGGTGGAGGTCGACTGAGTGCCGCCGGCGATGATCGCGTGTTCCGCTCCCGAGATCACGGAAGCGGCGGCGTTGCCGATCGCGGTGAGGCTGCCCGCGCAGTGCCGGTTAACGGCCTGTCCGGGCACCTGGAGCATGCCGGTGACCACCGCCGCGTGGCGGGCGATGTCGCCGCCGCCGTAGTTGGACTCGGCGAGGATGACGTCGTCGATCTGCGAAACCTCGAGCCCGGCGCGCTTCTGCACTTCTTCGAGTACGACACGGGCGAGTTCCATGGCGGTGGTGTCGCGCAGAGTGCCCTTGAATGCCGTACCGATGGGAGTACGGGCTCCGGCGACGATGACGGCTTCGATCTTTCCTGATTCTGACACTGTCCAGTCCTTCGATAGTGGGATGCGCGGGGTCAGCCGAGCGTGAAGGGGTCACGGGTGTCGCCGGTCAGCTCGACCCACACGGCCTTGGTCTCGGTGAAGTCCTTGACGGCGTCGATACCGTTCTCGCGGCCGATGCCGCTGGCCCCCATGCCGCCGAAGGGCACGCTCGGGGCGACAGCACGATACGCGTTGATCCAGATCGTGCCGGCACGCAGCTTGCCTGCCACCCGATGCGCACGGTGAACGTCCTTGGTCCACACCGAACCCGCGAGACCGAACTCGGTGCCATTCGCCGCCGCGACGGCCTCGTCCTCATCGGTGAACGTGGAAACGACCAGCACGGGTCCGAACACCTCCTCAGCCACAGCGCGCATGTCCGGTGTGACATCGGTCAGGACGGTGGGCTTGACGAAGTATCCCCCGAGCTCCTCCACGGCTTCTGCACCGTAGGCGATGGTCGCTCCCTGCTCGCGCGCCGACTCGAAGTGCGACAGCACCTTCCGGAACTGCGGCTCGTTGGAGACCGGGCCCATCTCGGTGGCCGGATCCCGGGGGTCGCCGAGGACGATCGTCGATGCCCGGGCCACGATCTTCGACACCAGTTCCTCGGCGACACTCTCGTGCGCCAGCAGGCGCGATCCGGCGAGGCAGGTCTGTCCCGTCGCGGCGAAGATCCCCGAGATCACCCCGTTGGCAGCGGCGTCGAGGTCGGCGTCGGGGAACACGACCTGAGCCGACTTGCCGCCGAGCTCGAGCGTGAACCGGGTCATGTTCTCCAGGGCGGCCTGACCGACTTTGATGCCCGTACCGGTGGAACCGGTGAAGGCCACCTTGTCGACACCGGGATGCGACGCGAGAGCGGCGCCGGTCTCGGGGCCCCATCCGGTGACCACGTTGATGACCCCGGGCGGGAAGCCCGCTTCCTCGAACAGCCGCGCGAAGGCGAGCGTCGATGCGGGTGTGTGGTCACTCGGCTTGACGACGAATGTGCATCCCGCCGCCAGTCCTGCGGCGAGCTTCCAGGTGAGCAGCAGCAGGGGCGAGTTCCACGGTGTGATCGCCCCGACGACGCCGACTGGCTCGTGCTTCGTGTACACGAGGTAGTTGGGCTTGTCCGTCGGAATGACACCGCCCTCGAGCTTGTCAGCCATGCCCGCGTAATAGTAGTAGTACTCGGGCAGGCTCTTAATCTGTCCGGCCATCTCCCGCAACAGCTTTCCTCCGTCGCGGACCTCGAGATCGGCGAGGTTGTCTGCCTCCTGTGCAATGACGTCGCCGAGCTTCCAGATGAGCTTGCCGCGGGCGGTCGCGGTCATCCGGCCCCACGGGCCGTTCAGTGCCTCCCGCGCGGCACGAACCGCACGGTCGACGTCCGACGCGCTACCGTCGGGCACCGTGGCCCAGGGCCTTCTGGTGAACGGGTCGAGACTGTCGTACGTTCTGCCCGACTCGGCTTCCACCTCGGCGCCGCCGATCAGCAGCGGAAACCGGATCACTTGTTCTGTAACGACGCTGCTGCTCACAGCACACTCCTTGTTCGGTGGGGCAGGTTCAGCGGAATCGCGGCTTGCGCTTGTTGGTGCGGGAGTCGACGTCGTCCCTGCCGCTGTTTCCGATCTGGGTATAGGACAGACCGTTGCGCAGTGCCATCGACGGCATCATGTCGAGGGATTCCCAGATGGCGCGAACCGTGCCCTGGATGGCCTCTGGGCGCCGTCCCGCGATCTCGGCCGCGAGTTCGTGGGCGCGATCCCACAACTGCGCGGGTTCGGTCACCTCGGTCACGATTCCGGCCCGCAGAGCGGTGTGCGCCGTGATGCGTTCGTCGCTGCCGAGCAGCGCCCACCGCATGACCTCCCCGAACGGGATTCCGCGCGCCAGCATGCCGATCGGCTCGAGGGCGGAGACCCTGCCGCCGTTGGCATGTGGGTCGAAGAAGGTCGCGTCCTCCGAACAGATCACGATGTCGGACTCGTTGACGAAATACATCGCGCCGCCGGCAGCCATGCCGTTCACCGCGCAGACGACCGGCTTCCACACCTTGTGTTGCCGGGGGCCCAGCAGCACTCCGGGGTCTTCCTGGTTCCACTGGTTCAGGTGGGTCCACCAGGGCGGGGCACTGACATCGACTCCGGTACAGAAGGCTCGCTCCCCCTTGGCACGGACCACTGCGACATGGATGTCGTCGTCGTCCCGCACCCGTGCCCACACATCGGCCATTTCCCGGGTCATTGCCTCGTTGAAGCAGTTCAGTTGGTCCGGTCGGTTGAGGGTGATGGTGGCTATATGATCCGCGATCTCGAATTCGATGGTGTCGAAAACGGTTTCGGTCATGATCGGCTCCACTCGCGTATGTCCCGAAGGCCTCGGTTGCGAACTGTCTTCGGAGGCAAACCGCTTCCGCAGTTCCGGTTTGACGATCTTTCCCATTGCGTTGCGCGGCAGCACGTCGAGCACCTCGACCTGCTCCGGGAACTTACGGATGTTCAGACCGGCCTCGCGAAGGAAATCCTGCAGGTCCTGCAGGGACGGCGGTCGGCCGGGATTCGCCGGTACCACCACGGCACACACCCGCTCGCCGCTGTTCGGGTCCGGTATCCCGATCACAGCGACGTCCGTGACGGCCGGATGGGCGATGACGGCTTCCTCGACTTCACGCGCCGAGATGTTCTCCATCTTGCGGACGATGATGTCCTTGAGGCGGCCGGTGACTGCCAGGCAACCGTCGGCGTCCACATAGCCCAGGTCGCCGGTGCGGAAGAATCCGTTCCGGTCGAGCGTTCCCTCGTCGAGTGCGCTGTCCACGTAGCCCTTGAACAGCTGCGGTCCACGCACCCGGATCTCCCCGATCTCACCAGGCGCCGCGTCGCTTTCGTCGGTCCGAACGATCCGGACCGCACCCCCGCCGGAGGGGAAGCCTTCGAAGACCGCGTGCTGCTCCTCCGTGTCGTCCGGAGTACCCCAGGTGATGTACGGGCATTCGGTCATTCCGTAGCCCGAGATGACGCCGACCCCGCCCAGTGCAGTCTTCGCCGCGGCGTGCTGCGCACGGGGTCGCGGTGATCCCCCCGCGAGGGTGGCGCGTGCGTGGGGAAACAGCGGCACCGCACCCCGTTCGCGGGAGAGGCGAAGGTACTCGTTGGTGAACGGAAGCCCGGAACCCACCAGGGTGACGTTCTGCTCGATCAGCAGATTCGTCGTCTCCTCGGGGACGAAGGTCGCGCTCACGATGAGGGCGTGTCCGACGATCACCGCGTGCAGCAGGTGTGCAATGCCCCCGATGTGGGCGACCGGTGCCAGTGCGGCGCAGCGGTCCTCCGGACGGGCCCGGACGTTGGTGACGAAGGTCGCTGCTGCCGCGAGGAGTCCGCCGTCGGTGTGCTTGACACCCTTGGGAGCTGCGGTGGTACCGGAGGTGTAGAAGATCCACGACACGTCGTCCGGGTCCGCGGGATGTGACGGTGGTGGTAGGACCGCCGGGTCGCCGAGTTCCCAGTCCCCGTCGACGACGAGTACCTCCAGGCCGCGGGCATTTGCGGCCGAGACTCGCTCCGCCATGTCCGCGTAGTCGTAACCGCGGAACATCCGGGGCACGATCAGGAGGCGCGAACCGACCTGCTCGCTGATGAACGCGATCTCCGGGTCACGCAACATCGTGACGAGTGGGTTCTGCACCGCGCCGAGCCGCGACAGGGCCATGGCCAGAGCCATGGTCTCGACCGTGTTCGGCAGTTGCCAGGACACCACGTCCCCGGCTCGAATCCCCCTCGTATAGAGGGTCGCCGCGATTCCTTCCGCCAGTCGCCGGAACGCGTCGAAGGAAAAGGAACGCCGCGTTTCGTCGACCGCGAACTCGGCGGACGGGGTGACGGCAGCTCTCGCCGCCAGCGTCTCCCAGATCGATTCCACCTGCACTCGGCTCGCGTCGACCACGCTCTGGGCGCTGACCATCACTCGCTCTCCCTACTCCGCCGAGACCCGGAGGTCGTCGGCGATGACGCGCTTGAGAATCTTGCCTGCGGGGCCGAGGGGGAAATCGCCGCGGTAGGCGAAGCGCCTGGGCTGCTTGTACCCGGCCAGCTCCGCTCGGCACAGCGCCGTCAGCTCGGCAGTGAGGGCGTCCTCGTCCACGTCACCGCGCGGGACGATCACCGCAACCGGTGTCTCGCCCCACTCCGGGTCGGGAACTCCCACCACCGCCACCATCTCGACCTGTGTGTGGTGTCCGATGACGCGCTCGATCTCTGCCGGGTACACGTTGAATCCGCCCGAGATGATCATGTCGGTCTTGCGCCCGGTGATGTGCAGGTAACGCTCCTCGTCCAGGTAGCCGAGGTCGCCGGACCAGAGACCGGTGGAGCGGAACGCCTCGGCTGTCTGCTCCGGACGGTTCCAGTATCCGACCGCGTTCGCTGCGCTCTCGATCACGATTTCGCCGATCTCACCCGCAGGGAGTTCGTTGCCGTCGACGTCCACGATGCGGATGGAACACATCGGTGTCTCCTGCCCACACGAGGTGAGGATCGAGGTCTTGCCCGCCACCATGTCCCGGTGGTCCTGGGGCGTCAGGATCGTCGCCTGTCCACCACATTCGGTCAGACCGTATCGCTGCTGCATGTCGCAGCCGAGCATGTCCATGGCCTTCTTGGCCAACCCCGGAGGGACGGGAGCCGAACCGTAACTGATTCGGCGCAGGCTGGACATGTCCCGTGCAGATCCCTCCTCCAGGATCCGGAGGGTCCGCTGAAGCATCGTCGGGATGAAGGTGGTGAACGTGACTCCGCTGCGCTCGATCTCGTCGATGACGGCTTGAGGGTCGAATCGACGGTGGATCACCATCGTCTGGCCCAGGTACGTCCAGGACAGAGTGCGCACCATCCCGCCTGCGGTGAAGAAGGGGGTGGTGGCGAGAAAGACGTCCGAACGATCACCTTCGGTGACGAGGGTGGTGTCCACGACCTGGGCGAGCATCCCGCGGTGCGTATTCACAACCCCTTTCGAGCGTCCCGTCGTTCCGCTCGTGTAGAGGATGAACTGGATGTCGTCCGGAGCGAGATCCGCCGGAGTCGGGTCGGTGGATCGGGCACCGCGCAGAGCCGTCTCGTACTCGGCGCCGACGACACTGCCCCCGATCTCGAGAACCGGAGCCAGGTCGTTCAGTTCCGCGCCGAACCGCTCCACCTGGTCCGTGTGGACGATCGCGCCGCGAGCTCCGGAGTCGTCGCGGACGTGCGCGAGTTCGTCGGGAGCAAGGCGGATGTTCACCGGCACGGCGACGAGTCCGGATTTGGCGAGAGCGTATGTGATCTCCGGCCATTCGATGCAGTTGCGGGCGATGACGAGGACCCGGTCACCCTTCGCAAGACCCTGGTCGAGGAGATGGTTCGCCAACCGCCGGGCCCGTTCGTCGACCGTCGTCCACGTGTGGGTTCGATCGCCCTCGACGACGGCAGGCTTGTTCGGGTATCGCCGTGCGTTGTTCCGTGGGATGTCGCCTACTAGCACTGTTCCTCGCAAATTTGATCTGGAAGGCGGCGCCTTCGATGTGGCCGGAAGGCGGCGCCTTCGATGGTGGGGTGCGTTTCTCGGTCAGATGAGGAAAGCGAGTGTGTCGACGGGGCCGCCGGCGCTGATGAGATGGACCGTCTTTCCTGCCAGCTTCAGTCCGTCCGGAGTGCGGCGCACACGGTGGATCACCCGGCCGGCCCAGACCCGCTGGGAGTAGCGGTACTCGAAGAGCGCGAAGTTCGATCCGACGGTGACGGTGTCCTCGTCGGTGTCCAGCACCTCGGAATTGCTCAGCAGCCGGCGCATCACCGACGGCGGGGTCTGAGAATGGCGATTTCCCGTATTGAGCTGCGCCACCCGGCTCTTGATGCGACGCCGGTTGTCGTAGATGTACGACAACCGGGTCTTCGGGTCGTCGTCGGGATGTATGGGGACCCAATAGAGCGCGTCGTCGTCCCACAGCAGTTCCCACTCGGAATACCGGGCCTCGTCCGCGAGGCGCGCCTCGAGGTTGAGGAACGCCACGATGTCGGCGTCGGGCGCGGGCAGCGGGAGGGGTGCACTCTGCAGGGCGGGGGCCGCCGAGTTCTCCACGGTGGTCATGCTCAGATCTCCTGTCCGACGACGCTCGCCCACTGGCGGTAGAAACCGCGCTGTGGGGTCTCGGCGCTCTTGTCGCTGTTGACGATTCCGGTTTCGTCTGTCACATCGGTCTCCAGACCGCGGGACAGTCTCAGCCACTCGGGGTCCCGGGCGGCGAGGCCTGCCTGATTGCGCATGCCGATCTCACCGTCGTCAGCGATCAGGAATCCGGCCGGGCCCATCGCGCCCTCCGAGCGGCGTAGCATCCGCTCGTTCATGCGGTCCTGGCCGGGGAACAGCGCTGCCGTGGTGTAGGCCACCGTCTCGTCGGGACCGATCGGTTCGACGTACATGATGTTCATCTCGGCGAGGAACAGGTTGGGCCAGATCAGGGTGTGCGGAGGGCCCACCACGAGCGAGTCGTGCGTCTTCTCGGGACCGTGGGCCGCCTCCAACGCCGCGACGTACTCGGGCAACTTCTCTCGGGGTGTGCGCCCGTACCAGACGAATTCCTCGTCCAGCTTGCGGTACTCCGCCGAGTAGTCGATCTCCGAGTGTCCGCCGCCCATGTCGCGGACCACGACGTCGACCTTCGACGGAATGTGCGATACCTTGGCGGGCCGGATGGCGTCGTAGACCGATGCATGGGTGAACAGCGCGTGATAGCCGTCAACGTTGTTCTCCACCACCATCTTCCAGTTCGCGTGGTGGAGGTGCTTCATCCAGTTCGACCGGAGGTCGATGGTGCCCGTCGGTGACAGGTTGAGCAGTCGGTCGATTGCCTTCGTCGCGTTACCGAGATGTTCCTGCAGCGAGATGCCGTCCGCAGCGAGGGACGCGAAGAGGAAACCGCCGTAACTGTCCACGCGCGGGGCCTCCGCCATGCTCAGTTCCGAGCGCACCTTCTGGAACGCATCGCCGTAGCCGTTCCGCATCGGAACGGCGGTGAGCGATCCGTCGTTGCTGAAAGTCCATCCGTGGTACGGGCATCGGAAGGAGTTGGCGTTGCCCATCTCCGCGTTGCACAGCTTGTTGGCGCGGTGCGAACAGCGGTTGAGCAGGACCCGGATCTTGCCGTCCTTACCGTGGACCACGACCACCGGGTCGTGGCCGATCCGGCGGGTGAGGTAGTCACCCGGCTCGCTGACCTCGCTCTCGTGCGCTACGTAGACCCATCCTTTCCGGAAGATGGTGTCCATCTCGCGCTGGAAGATCTCGGGCGAGGTGTAGACCGAGCCGTGCACGCGATCGTTCTGCACGATGCGTTCGACATCGAAGTCGTCGGGCGCCGTGGTCGGCGTCGATTCCATGGTGGTCATGAGTGGGCCTCCGTCTCGATTGGGGCTGTGGTCCGGGCGGTCGGCTCAGCCGAACTCGTTGTATTGCCATGTGTCTCGGTGATGCACGCGGCGGGTATCCATACGTCGCCCAGTTGCCGGAAGGCGATGTCGAGGGTGTCGCCGATGCGGGGCGGGCGAGCCGTCGGGTGAAGCGTGGTCATGATCAGGCGGTGCCCCGCGGCCAGTTCGACGTCGAGGATCGCGTAGGGCTCGGCCGTCCGCACCAGGCCCGGCTCGAAGCGGTGCATCGTCGTGGCGGAATGTACGACTCCGGTCGGTTCGACCACCCTCCAGTCGCTCTCGCTCGACCCGCAACCGTCACAGACGTACTGCTCGAGGTCGAGAGGAATTCCGCAGCCGGTGCAGAAGGGCAGGGCAAGTTCGCCGCGGGCGCTCGCCTCGTAGAGGGGCGCGAGAGGGTCGACTGCCACATCCGGCACGAGGCCGGGGTCGAGCAGCCAGTCGGTGTCATCCGTCGTAGTGGTCATGCCGCTCTCTCCAGGATCATGGCGGCATGGTGATCGACTCGGCCACCGATTCCACCGACGAGGGCTGTGCGAGCACCGGGCACCTGGCGCTCGCCTCCCTCGCCACGCAGTTGGATCATCGCCTCGGCGAGGGGCGTCATGCCCTGGAGGTAGAAGCCGGACAACTGGCCGCCACCGGTGTTGACGGGAAGTGCGCCACCCCGGCTCGTTCCGCCGCCTCGTACGAACTCGCCCGCCGGTGTTCCGCCGGTGAGCCCGTATTCCTCGAGGAGTAGGAGCGTGACCACCGAGAACGGGTCGTAGAGCTGGGCGATGTCCAGGTCCGTCCGGGACATGCTCGCCTGGCCCAGCGCGTCGTCCACGGCACGCGCACCCCCGCCGAACCACGACTCTCCCCCGGCCCTGCGATGTCGGACCGGGTGGTCTCGCCCCGTCCCGCGAACCGTGAGACGAACGGGGTTTCCGACCCGAGTGTCACCGGTGACGACCACCGCCACGGCACCGTTCACAGGCCGTGCGCAGTCGAGGCGGCGCAGCGGGTCGGCGATCATCGGGCTGGCCAGGTACCCCTCGTCGTCCAGCGGCTTCGTCACCACTGCATCGGGATTGCCCAGCGCCCACGCCCGCGTGGTCGTGGCGACAGCACACAGGTCGGTGGCTGTGCCTCCGGTGAGGTGCATCCATCTCTGGGTGAGCAATGCGTAGGTGGGCACCGACCCCAGCAGTCCCGATGCCCGTTCGAGTCCCCGCGTCCCGGTATTGCCCCCGCTGTGGGCGTACGTCGATCCCGCGCCCTTGCCTTCCACCAGCGGGGCGTCGGCGAAGACGCAGACGACGGTCCGGGCCGCACCGGCGTGGATGGCGGCCTGTGCCCGCTGGATCATCGCGATCGTAGTCGCGCCCTTGATCTCGACGTGTTCGAGTAGGCGAAGGTCAGAGAACCCGCCCTGCGCCGCGAACATCACTCCTAGGCGGTCGGGCCGTACACCCTGTGAGGACCCGACGAGAAGTCCGTCGACGTCGGCGTGCGTGATTTCGGCGTCGGCCAGAGCCACCCGGGTCGCCTTGCAGGCGAGTTGCAGCGGGGTGTCACCGGGTTTCAGCGACATCGCGGTCATGCCGAGTCCTACCAGGTCCACTGTCACGACACGTCCCTGGTGAGAGGGCGAACCGTCCCCACCGGCCCCAGCGAGCGGTCGCGGCGCTCGTCACGGTAGTTGCCGACGCGCATCCATTCCTCACGGTCTTCGGGGGACGCGAGGCACAGGCTCGCGAGCTCGAGCGGCGAGAGGAAGATGCGATCTCCCGTCTCGGCGTCCTCGACCAGCAATCTGGGACCGTTACCGGTCGTGTCCAGCGACACGCGGACCACGGCGAACTCGTTGGCCAGCTGTGCCAGCTCCCGTCGCTCGACTGCGCGGGTTTCCTCATGTACCGACATTGCCCTCAGCTCTTCTCGTGACCCGCCGGCGACGGACTTCGCCGGCGGTCCGGTGTGTGCTTCGCGTCCGGGGAGGCTTGCCCAAACGACTGAACACCCCTCATAGTCATATCGTATGTGAGTGTCAGAAACAATGGCCGGATATCGAAGCCTGCGATCCAGGATCTTCGGGATTTCCCAGTTCAACCCTATTGAATTCCACTAACCTAAACGTGCACACTGTGCATAATAAGGTCGAAATAAGACACAACCGTCAGATCGATGTCCGGCCACGGCGCCGCCGTCGATCCAGGAAGGCCTGTACATGAGCGAGACAACGATGACCGTCCCGGCCGTCGCCACCGACAACTACCGCAGCATCTGGGGCTTCCTTCGCGAGCTCGACTTCCGCCAAGGATTCGTGGACGTCGACGGTGTGCGGACACGGTTCGCCGAGGCAGGCTCTCCCGACAAGCCGCATGCGATCCTGCTCCACGGAACCGGCGGCCACTGGGAGACGTTCGCCCCAAACCTGGCCGCACTGAGCGAGCAGTACCACTGCGTCGCCATCGACATGGTGGGCAACGGCTTCTCCGAGAAACCCGATCACGACTACGAAATTGCGGTCTACGTGCGGCAGATACTGGCCGTGATGGATCACTTCGGAATGCCGAAGGCGCACTTCATCGGCATGTCACTCGGGGCGTGGGTCTCCGCTGCCGTCGCCGTGCAGCATCCCGACCGCGTTCACAAGCTGATCCTGATGTCGCCGGCCGGGCTGATCGCGACGGCGTCCAACATGGCCCGGATCCGCGCCGAGCGCACTGCCGCGGTCGAGAATCCCACGTGGGAGTCGATTCACAAGGTCTTCGAGCACCTCATTGCCGACGAGGACAACCGCCTACCCGACCTCGTTGCCCTGCGTCAGGCCATCTACCGCCGCGACGACACCCGCGACACGATCGACCACCTGCTGATCCTGCAGGACGCCGCGGCACGCGACCGCAACCTCATCCCCGAGGACCAGTGGAGAAGCATCACGGCACCGACCATGATCGTCGCGTCCGGGAAGGACCACGGCGAGTACCAGAACACCGCGCGCACCGTCGCCAGGCTGATCCCGGACTCCGAGGTCTTCGAGATGCCCGAGGTTCGCCACTGGCCGCATTTCGAGGATCCCGCGAGTTTCAATCCGGCCGCTCTGGCCTTCCTGGGTAAGTGATCGACGACCATGCCTGATTCCGACACACTGAGCCCGGAGGCGATCGCCGACACCGCCCGTCGCCTCTACGAGGCGGAGAAGACTCGGATCCCCATCCGCCAACTCTCACTGCAGTATCCGGAGATGACGATCGACGACGCCTACGCGGTTCAGCGGGCGCTCGTCGACCTGAAGGTGGCCGATGGACTGAGTGTCAAAGGCCGCAAGATCGGGCTCACCTCCAGGGTCATGCAGCGTGCGGTGTCCATCAGCGAACCCGACTACGGCGCGATCTTCGACGACATGTTCTTCGACGACGGCGGGACCGTGCCGGCCGCGCGATTCATCCGGCCGCGCATCGAAGTGGAACTCGCCTTCATTCTCGGCGAGGACCTGAAGGGCCCGGGGGTGACACTGTACGACGTCCTGAGCGCGAGCAAGTACGTCACCCCGGCTCTCGAGATCCTCGATGCCCGCGTGCAGATGAGCGATCCGGAGACCGGCCATCTCCGCACCATCGTCGACACCATCGCGGACAACGCCGCGGACGCGGGAATCGTGCTCGGTGGCCGTGTCGTCAAACCGATGGACGTCGACCTGAGATGGGTGAGTGCGCTGCTGCTGCGCAACGGCTCCATCGAGGAGTCGGGCGTCGCGGCGGCCGTGCTCAATCACCCCGGCAACGGCGTGGCCTGGCTCGCGAACCGGCTTGCACCGCACGGCGTACCCCTGCGGGCCGGCGAGGTGATCCTGGCCGGTTCGTTCACCACACCGATCTTCGCCGAGCCCGGCGACACGTTCGTCGCCGACTACGGCCCCCTGGGCACGGTCTCGTGCGCCTTCGCCAAGGATGCCGGGTGATGGGCAATCGATGGGCGGAACTCCTCCGCGACGACCGCCCCCGGATCGGCATGTGGATCGCGTCCGGCAACGCGTACAGCGCGGAGATCTGCGCCGGCGCGGGGCTCGACTGGCTCATGCTCGATCAGGAGCACGTTCCCAACGACATTCGTTCGACACTCGCGCAGTTGCAGACGCTGGCGGCGTACCCGGTCGAGGTTCTCGTTCGCCCCGCCTCCGGCGACCCCGTGGCGATCAAGCAGCTCCTCGACATCGGGGCAACCAATCTCATCATCCCGATGGTGGAATCGGCGGAGGATGCACGCGCACTCGTGGCGGCCACCCGCTATCCCCCGCTGGGCATCCGCGGCGTAGGTAGCGCCCTTGCCCGCGCATCACGGTGGAGCCGAATTTCTGACTACCTGCCTACCGCAGACGAGAGCCTCACCCTGACCGTCCAGGTCGAGTCGACGGACGGGCTGGACTGCCTGGAGGAGATTCTCGCCGTCGACGGAATCGATGCCGTCTTCATCGGCCCCGCCGACCTCGCGGCCTCGATGGGCTACCTCGGAAAGCCGGAGAGCCCCGAGGTCGTCGAAGTCATCGAGAAGGCAATTTCCGTCATTGCATCGTCCGGCAAAGCCGCCGGTGTCAACGCCTTCAACGAGACCATCGCCCGGCGGTACATGTCGGCCGGCGCTCGCTTCGTCCTCGTCGGCGCCGACGTAACGCTGCTCGCCCGGGGCAGTGAGGCCCTGGCTGGACGGTATTCGAACCGATCCTGACCAAACGGCCTGAACCTCTTTATTCTGACAGTAGTGTCACTTATACTGAAGCGATCGAGTGCGGATCTTCGCGATCCGCCGCTATGGAAGGTCTCCTATGGATTTGGACTTCACACGGGAGCAGGTGGAGTTCCGCGACCAGGTACGTACCTGGCTGGTCGAGAACAAGCCCCGTGATCCGCGCCCGCGGGACGACGCCGGTATTCGCGAGTACGACATGGCCTGGCAGAAGACCCAGTGGGAAGGCGGATGGGCCGGAATCGCCTGGCCGAAAGAGTACGGGGGCGGCGGCCTGACCCTGCTCCAGCAGTTGATCTGGTACGAGGAGTACGCGGCCCAGGGACTGCCCGGAATCGATGCAAGCTTCGTCGGTCTCAACCACGCCGGCCCCACCCTCATCACCCGCGCCACCGAGGAACAGAAGGCGTTCCACCTGCCGAGGATCCTGCAGGGCGATGCCGTCTGGTGCCAGGGTTTCTCGGAGCCGGAGGCCGGTTCCGACCTGGCTTCCCTCAAGACCAAGGCCGTCATCGACGGCGATCATCTCGTGGTGACCGGTCAGAAGATCTGGACCAGTTTCGCCAAGTGCGCGGACTACCAGGAACTGTTGGTACGCACCGACAATGCGGGGTCGAAGCACCAGGGCATCACCTGGGTGATCTGCGACATGCACACACTGGGCATCGACGTCCGCCCCATCGAGACCATCGAGGGCGGCGCCGAATTCTGTGAGGTCTTCTACGACGACGTCCGGATCCCCGTCAGCAATGTCGTCGGCGAAATCGGTTCCGGTTGGAGTGTCGCGATGTCGACGTTGTCGTTCGAGCGCGGAACCGCCTTCACCGCCAACCAGGTTCGCCTGGCAGGGGTCGTCGAGGACCTCATCGAGTTTTCCCGCGACCACGTCGGCCCGGACGGTCGGCGACCGGCCATCGCGGACGACGAGATCTCCCGGCGGCTGGCGCGGGCCCGATCTTCCGTCGCGTCACTGCGGGCGATGACCTACGTGGGGATCTGCCAGAACATGCAATCCGACACACCCGGACCGCGCGGGTCGATGCTGAAACTCCACTACGCCGATCTGGCGAAAGAAGTTGCCGCGCTGGCAATGGACATCGTCGGCGCCGAAGCCCTCCGCGGGACCTCGCGATGGGATCACCACGGTTGGGTCGGAAACTACTTCCACTCCTTCTCTCAGTCCATCGGCGGCGGAACGTCCGAAATCCAACGGAACATCATCGGGGATCGCATCCTCGGCCTTCCGCGCTGACAGAAAGCAGAGATCATGAACCTTCTCCCCTCCGAGGACCAACTCGAACTGGTCTCCGCAGCAGTCGATTTCATCAGAACCCGCATGCCGATCGAGGACATCAGGCGGCGCGCGAGCGAGGAGTCGTCGGTCGATCGGAGCGTGTGGACCGAGGGCGCCGAACTGGGCCTGCTCACGCTGGGGCTCGACGAGGAGCACGGCGGCTCCGGCCGGCCCCTCGACGACGAGGTGCTCCTGTTCGCCGCGCTGGCCGAGCACCTTGCAACAGGTCCCTTCCTCACCTCCACACTGGCCACCCGCGTCAGTGCGGCACACGGCGACCAGGATCTCACCGACCGCATCGGGTCCGGAGACGCCATGGTGGGACTCGGCGAACTGCGCGGAGACGGCGCGATCGATCAGGACGGGTTCAAGGGCTCGTTCGATCTCCTGGACTGCGTCGGCGTCAGCCACGTGCTGCTCGTCGCCCGGCACGGAGCCGCGCTGGTCGAGATATCCGAGTTCACCGACGTCACCCCACTCACATCCATGGACCCGGGAACCCGGCTCGCGACGTCGACCGTCACCGGCGGACGCGTGCAGCACTGGCTGCCCGCCCAGACGGACCCGATCTGGTTGCGCGCCATGGTGCTCACCGCAGCCGGCCTGTCCGGACTCGCCGAGGCGACGCTGCGGCTGTCGACCGAGCACGCGAAGACGCGAATACAGTTCGGCCGCCCGATCGGCGTGAACCAGGCGATCAAGCACGCCTGCGCCGACATGGCGGTAGCGGCCGACGCGGCACTGTCGCAGACCCTGTTCGCTGCGGTGAGTCTGCAGTCGGGGCGCACGGACACGTTGTTCCAGATCCTCTCCGCCAAGTCCGTCGCCGCCCGAGCAGCCGTGGACAACGCGGCGTCCAGCATCCAGGTCCACGGCGGAATGGGCTACACGTACGAGCACAACGCGCACCTCTACCTCAAGCGCGCGCACGTGCTCACCCACCTATTCGACGAACCGGCCGACGTGCTGGCCGAACTTCTGGAGCAGGGAGCACCTCAGTGAGCCGAAGAGTTGCCATCGCCGGTGTCGCGTTGTCGGACGTGGGACGCGTCGACGACAAGAACGCCTACGAACTGATGGGGCAGGCCAGTCGCAGGGCCCTCGCCGACGCGGGACTTCGCCCCGAGGACGTGGACGGGCTCGCCTCCACCGGGCAGGGCACGCTGCCGCCCACCGATGTCGGGGAATATCTCGGCCTGAGGCCTCGCTGGATCGACTCGACATCGGTGGGAGGGGCCTCGTGGGAGGTCATGCTCGCCCATGCCGCGGACGCGATCTCGGCTGGTCACGCGGACGTGGTCCTCCTGACGTACGGCTCGACGGCACGCGCCGACCTGCGCAAGGGACTGCGCACCGCGAACATCAACTGGGGTTCGCGCGGGCCCCTGCAGTGGGACGCGCCCTACGGACACACGCTCGTGTCGAAGTACGCGATGGCGGCCCGCAGGCACATGCACCAGTACGGCACGACGATCGAGCAACTCGCCGAAGTGGCAGTATCCGCACGGTTCAACGCCAAGGACAACGAGGAAGCGTACTACCGCGACCCCATCACCATCGACGACGTGCTGTCCGGCCCCATGATCGCCGATCCGTTCACGAAACTGCACTGCTGCATCCGCTCGGACGGCGGCGCCGCGGCGGTTCTCGTGGCCGAGGACCGGGTGAAGGACCTTCGTTCCGAACCGGTGTGGGTACTGGGAACCGGCGAGGCCACGTCACACATGCTCACCAGCCAGTGGGAAGACATGACCGTCGGGCCGGCATCGATCACCGGGCCGCTGGCGTTCGAACGCGCGGGGTTGAAGCCCACGGACGTGGACATCGCCGAGGTCTACGATGCGTTCAGCTACATGCTGATGCTCACCATGGAAGACCTCGGTTTCTGCGAGAAGGGTGAGGGCGGCGCCTTCGTCGAGAAGGGCACGCTGCGACTCGGCGGCGAACTCCCCACGAACACCGACGGTGGCGGACTGTCCGCCTGCCATCCCGGTCAGCGCGGACTATTCCTGATCGTCGAGGCGGCCAGGCAGCTTCGCGGTGAATGCGGCCCGCGGCAGGTGGAGAACGCGAGGATCGCCTGCGTCAGCGGCACCGGTGGTTGGTTCTGCTCGAGCGGCACTGTGCTCCTCGGATCAGAAGCACCATGACCGTGTCTGCGACGGTCGGCGGTCCAGCCGCTCCCTCCGCGGTAGCCGGGCCACCGCTGGTGGGGGAATTCGCCAACACCCGGGCGTTGCTCGACGCGGCGGCGCAGGTACACGGCGAGCGGGACGCCTACGTCGAACAGGACGGCACGCGAATCGGGTTCGCACAGTGGATCGGCCGGGCCCGCCGCCTCGCCACACATCTGGCAGAGCGCGGGGTACGCAAGGGCGACGTTGTCGCACTGATGATGCCTTCGGGCATCGACTATGCGGTCTGCTATTGCGCCGCAGCGTTTCTGGGCGCCGTCACCACCGGCTTGAATCCGCGGCTCGGCCCACGCGAGACCGACTCGATCCTGCTCGGCGTCACGCCGGCCCTCGTCATCCGCGACACCGACGCGGGCCTGCCCGAAGTTCCCGAGGGGATCGCCGTCCTGCCCCGTTCGGAACTCGCCGCTGCCGAGAGACGCGCGACCGACGCCCTACCCGATGTGGTTCTCACCCGCAGCGACCCTGTCTCGATCATCTTCACGAGTGGAACGACCGGCCTCCCCAAGGGGGCATGGTTCGATTCCGACAACCTCGCAGCGTCCGCGATGGCGTCCGGCATCATGAGCGCACCCTACGACCGCCGACTGTCGTCGACGCCGTTCCCCCACGCCGGTTTCATGTCGAAACTCTGGGACCAACTGATCTGGGGAACGACTGTCGTCATCTCCCCCGTTCCGTGGTCGGCCGCAAAAATGTTCGCGGTGCTGAGGAACGAGCGGATCACGGTCGGTGGTGGAGTCCCCACCCAGTGGGCAAAGCTGCTCGACGAACCCGGCGTGAACCGTGAATCCCTGCGGCACCTTCGTGTCGGCGTCGTCGCAAGCGCGCCCGCCTCGCCCGAACTGGTCGAGAAGACCGCCGCCCTGATCGGCGTTCCCCTCGTCGTTCGATACGCCATGACCGAATCTCCCACCGTCTGTGGCACCGAGCCCACGGATCCGCCCTCGGTGCAGTTCCGGACTGTCGGCCGCCCGCAGACCGGGATGGCGGTGCGCGTCACCGACGAGGACGGGGCCGAGCTGCCCATCGGGGAGATCGGACGCATTCGCGTGAAGGGCGGCTGCGTGATGCGGGGCTACTGGAACGCACCCACGCGCACAACCGAAGCCTTCGACCCTGAAGGCTACTTCGTCACCGGCGACCTGGGCATGCTGACCGAAGAGGGCAACGTGGTCCTGGCCGGCCGGACCGGAGACCTCTACATTCGCGGAGGCTTCAACGTCCACCCCGTCGAGGTCGAACAGGTGCTCGCCGAGCACCCGGAGGTCCGGGACGCAGCGGTGATCGGCTACTCCGCTCCGGTGATCGGGGAGATAGGAGTCGCGTTCGTCGTTCCCATGTCTCCCACCAGGACACCGTCGTTGCCGGAACTCCGCGCGTGGATCACCACGCGACTCGCGGACTACAAAGCACCCGATCACCTCGTGGTCGTCGACGAGATTCCGCTGACCGCCATGTCGAAGACCGACCGGGTCCGGCTGCGGGAATTCGTCGACGCGCACCCGCCGACCCGGGGAAACACACAGATGGGACCTCGGGCGTGATCGACGAACACGAAACGATTCTGCCCGAGACCGTGACCACCGACCGCCTCGCAAACCTGCGCGACGTCGGCGGTCTGCGTCTCACCGACGGCGGTACCACCCGCACCGGAATCCTCTATCGCAGCGATGCACCGTACTCCGGGGACTCGCTACCCGAACATGTGGCACCGTGGCCACCCGTCGCGGTCGTGGATCTGCGCTCGTCCGCCGAACGCGATCGCGCAGTTTTCGAATGGACGCAACCGACGGCCTCCCATCACCGGCCTCTGCACGACGCTGCGGCACCGAACGACCGACGTCCACCGGATCTCACCGCACTGTACTTGCAGATCCTCGATACCGTGCCCGACCGCGTGGCGGGTCTGCTCGCGCTCGTGACCAGGTCGGACGGCCCGGTTCTCGTGCACTGCGCGGCGGGCAAGGACCGCACCGGCGTCGTGGTCGCCTCGCTTCTTCTCGGTGCAGGAGTCGAGCCCTCCGAAGTGATCGCAGACTATCTCTTGACGGCCGGAAACATGAACGACCTCCGCCGGCGGTGGACGGCCCGGTCCCACGCGGGTGAACATCGTCCCGTCGTGGACGAGAAGTGGTTGCTCACACCGGAAGAAGCCATCACCGCAGTCATCGACCGACTACAGGGGTGGCGCACGGGTCCGGACGGCTGGCTCGTCGATCACGGTGCCGACCGAGACGACCTGCGGGCGTGGCGGCACCGACTTCGTGCCTGATGTCACCCCGCGCCGGACAGTCCCTCACCCGACTCACACACACTGACGAAAGGCAACGCCATGAAGGTCCACATCGAACTCGAGCAATGCGAAGGCCACGGTATGTGCGCCGCCACCGAACCGGATCTCTATGAACTCGACGACGACGGATTCGCCGCCACCACCGATTTCGACGTGGCGGAGTCACAGATCGGGCAGGCCGAGTCCGGCGCCTCGGCCTGCCCGATGAGTGCAATCAAACTGCTGCGCAGCTGAATCGGTGTGAGGTCAGCTGTTGCGAGTCCCGAAGTCGATATCGGCCCTTCCGGAGATGGGGGTGAAACCGTCTCTGTCCATCCAGGACGGGTGCGCCACATGCCCCTCCGCCGGACGTGCCCAATCGACCCAGTCACCCCAATCACGTCGACTGAGTGGGGAATCCGGCATCGGAAATTTCGACGACGCCTCGCGGAACTCGGCGGCGAACTTTTTCATCTCGTACATCACCCACCAGTCCTCCTGCGCGGACCATCTTCCCCGTCCCGCATACGTGAGTACCTGCAGCGAGTCGAACCCGAGAGCCGGTGCACCCGGTTCCGGATTGTCTGCCCGGTTGACCACCTTGTACACCACCCGATCGTCGTCGATCGTGTACCAGACGAGCGGGTTGTACACATACGGGGCAGCACCCATGGTGCCTTCGAGATAGCGCGAGATCTCCGAGGGCCCGGTGAACATGCCGTAGAAGTGGTCTCGGTAGACACCATCGTCGGTGAACAGCTGCGCCATCGCGTCCCAGTTCTCCACAATGGGGCCCACAGTGAAGTAGTGCCGGAAGGCGCCCTCCACTTCGCTACGGTCATATCTGGACATGTGTTGCCTTTCAGACGTACGCGGAAGAATTGTCGGGGCCGGGGAGAAGTACCGCGAGCGGGGAGAGGTCACCGAGCGATCGCAGTAGGTCGTTCAGGTGGGTGCAGGATCCGATACCGTGGAAATCCGAGCCGACCATGCCCTCGATCTCTGTGACCTTGCGCCCGACGAGGCGTTGCGCGCCGGCCACCGCACCAGGGCATTCCGGCCAGGGCAGGACACGCGGAGTGACAGTCAACCGCCGCACCGTCAAAGTGCGTGAGTCGAGAAGAACGTCGGTCCCGTACTCGTGCACCACGGTTTCGATCCCGGCGGCGTTCATGTAGGTGTCGCGGAACATCGCGTCCACCGACAGTTCCGCGTCATCGCCCACACTCACGTCGATCCGCCGAATGCGTCGCATCGAGCCCGGCCCGAGTTCACTCATCGGGTGCCAGCCAGCGCCCACCCCGACGAGGTCCGGCGCCTGCGGGCCGTCGACGAGGGGAGGTGCTCCGTCTCGCGCGACGCCTGTCATCATCGTTCCCCCGGCTGCGAACCCGGCACAGTAGTCGGCCCGTGCGAGGGCACCGCGACCACCGAGGCGCAATTGCTCCTCTGCGGAGAGTTCCCGGGTCAGTGCATATCCCGAGATGACAGTCGCCACCGGGACGTCGTCCAGTAGTCGCGCGATTACGCTGCCCTGACGGTGAGATGCGAGGCAACCCTTCGCCGCTTTGCGGAACCCGGACGCTGCGGAGAGACCGATCAGTGGTGTGAGGTCGGCCGCCGCGGTGCCGTCGGCGATGTCCGTGACGGTGCGCCCTCGGCCCAGGTCGACGTCGACGTCGACGGCACCCCCGCCTGCTCGCGACCACTCCCCCGCCTTGTCCGTCACGACATCGACTCCGGCCCCACGGAGTTGGAGAAGGTCGGAGCGGCACCGAGAGCGCTCGATGTCCACAGACGTCGTGCGACGGACCGAACACGGCCGGCGCGCAGGCGTGCTGGTCGACGGTGCGTGGATACCGCGCTTCGGGATCAGAAGATTCTCACTCATGTACTTCATTGATATCTTGTGCCTCAGTGTTTTTCAAGACCGAGCGCCAACCCTCGAGACCGTCGCTCGAACGTGCGGCGACGCTGATGTGATCGGACACCGTTCCCCACCGCGCGACGAGCGCTTCCGCGACCTCCTCAACGGAGCCCACGCTCGCGAACGCTGCGAGAACGTCGTCGTCGATCAGGCTTCGCATGACGTCCCACTCCCCCGCTTTCGACAGTGCATACAACTTCTCGTGGAGTCCGGCCCATCCGTGCAGATCGAGCACGCCCCGATAGGCGGGCGTGGATCCGTAGAAGGCGATCTGTCCGCGCACGTGGTCGCGGGCTGCCGCGATCTCGTCCGCGGTGGCACCGCACGCCACCATTGGGGTGACCCCGATGGTGAAATCCTCCCGGGGTCGGCCCGAACACGACAATCCATCTTTCACACTGGGTAGTACGACCTCGGCAAGGTAGCGGTCGGTGACGAAGGAATGCACGAGAAGCCCGTCGGCGACCTCTCCTGCCACGCGTGACATCGCCTCACCGACACCGGCGAGCTGGACCGGCGGGCGCCCGAACGGATTCGGTCCGGGATCGAACATCGGTGTCATCAGAGTGTGCTGATAGAACTCCCCGTCGAAATTCAACGGCGAACCGGTCTCCCACGCGTCCCAGATGGCGTGCAGGGCCTGAACGTATTCGCGCATCCGCGCCGCGGGGCGCGACCACGGCATGCTGAACCGCCGGGTGATGTGCGGCTTCACCTGACTCCCGAGACCGAGCCGGAGCCGTCCGTGTGAGAGCGCCTGCACGTCGTTGGCCGCGACCGCGGTCACCATCGGTGTTCTCGCGAACGCGACGTAAATACTCGTCCCGAGCGTCATCGTCGACGTCGTCTGCGAGGCCGCGGCCAGGAGAAGCAAGGGATCATGGCTGGTTTCACCGAGGAAGAGGCCGCCGAACCCGACGGCCTCGGCGCGGTGTGCGATCTCGGCGGCGCGTCCGCTTCCCGGGTCGACGACCACATCGAACGACGGACGCCCGCAGACTTCGGATTTCATGTCACTCCAGACAGGAGACGGTAGCTCCACTCGGACCGAGCAATGGATTAGGTCGACGCAATTGGGAGAGTTTCACCTCTTCCCTCTAGGGATTAGAGCAGATACCTTCTATTCAGTCCACGGAATTGCACAGGAGGGTTCATGGCACGATCAGTAGACGAGACTGCGTCCCCCAGTGACGGGCCACCGCGTCCGCGAGCCGCGGATGTGGCGCGGGCGATCGAAGACGAGATCGTCGCGGCCGGGTGGCGGGTGGGTGAGGCACTTGGATCCGAGGCCAGACTGATGGCACGGTTCGATGTGGGACGTTCGGTAATCCGGGAAGCGTGCCGGATTCTGGAGAGCCGGCACGTCGCGAAGCCGCGCCGCGGGCCGGGCGGCGGCCTCGTCGTGACCGCACCCGAGCGGTCCGCTGTGCTCGACCACGCCTCGCTGTACCTCGAGTACGCGGGTTTTGCCGCCGCCGACCTGTTCGAGACGATGGAGACGTTGGAGACCGCCGCCGCCGCGCAGTTGTCCGCAACGATCGATCCCGCAGGAATCGACAGACTCCGTCAGGTGCTGGCCGACGAAACCCGCTCGGACGACCTGCGCGCGCATGCTGTCACCGTGCACACCGAGATCGCCCGCCTGACAGGTAATCCCGTGCTCGAGTTGTTCATGCACATCGGCAACAACCTTGCCCGCATCCACGGCGTCAGCCCGACAGAGGCGGAACGTCGGTGGATCCACGAGCGGAACGTCGAACTGGTCGACGCGATCATCGAGGGGGACGCTCTGGCCGCGCAGCGCAACGTGCGCCGACGCATCCGTGCCATGACGCGGCGACAGGCCGTGTCGTCGGACAGGACACCCACATTCACCGATACCGAAGCAAAGGCCGCGAGCGATGACCGACAGTAGCAACATGATCCCCCGGAAACCCGAGGACAGCGGCAATCTGGTCGTCGTCGAGCAACGCGGCAGCGCGCGCATGCTCACACTCAACCGGCCGAGGGTGCGCAACGCGTTGAGCAGAGCCCTCAGCACCGAACTGGTGCACGCCCTCCGCGCGGCGGACGCCGATCCCACCGTCACGGTTGTCCTGCTCACCGGCGCCGGCGGAGCCTTCTGCTCCGGCGTCGACCTGAAGGATCTCGCCGAGAGCGGCTTCGACGGCGCAGAAACGACGGACGGCAATTGCATTACCCAGGTCGCCGACCTGGTGACACCCGTCATCGGTCTCGTCAGCGGCCCCGCGGTGACAGGAGGGTTCGAGCTGGCTCTCGCCTGCGACTTCCTGATCGCGGGCGAGTCCGCCCGATTCGCCGATACCCATTGCCGGGTGGGCATCGTCCCAGGTGGAGGTCTGACGGCTCGACTCGCGGAGGCGGTTGGAGTTCGTCGTGCCCGCCAGATGAGTTCCACCGGCAGCTATATCGACGCCCGTAACGCGCTGTCCTGGGGTCTGGTGAACGAGATCGTCGACGACCGCGAGCTGGCCGACCGTGGGTGGGCCGTGGCCGAGGCATACTCGGCGGCCGACAAGCCCACACTCGACGCGGTGTGGAGACTGTACGACGCGGCGTCGGCCGACGGTATCGCCGATGCCGTCTACCGCGAAGCCGCCCTGAACCGCTCCTGGTCGGCCGACGCGTCCGCCGTCGCAGGGCGCACAGCGGACGTCGTCGCTCACGGACGTAGCCAGGCACGCAATTCCTCACCCGCCGAATAGGATCGGCCGAATCGAAAGGAGCCACACATGGCTCTGGCCATCACCGACGAACACCGCCAACTCGCCGACGCCGCCACGGCCTTCCTGTCCCGTCACGGTTCGTTGGCCTCCGCCCGGGAGTCACTGGACACATCGAACAAGTCCCTTCCGCCGTTCTGGGATGCGATGGCCGAACTCGGGTGGATGGGACTGCACCTGCCCGACAATTACGGAGGTTCCGGGTACGGCATCGCCGAATTGTGTGTCCTCCTCGAAGCGACGGGGCACGGTCTGGTGCCCGGTCCGTTCCTGCCCACCGTGCTGGCGTCCGCGATTCTGTGCGACCACGGAACCGACGAACTGAGGCGAAGGCTCGTCCCTGGACTCGCCGACGGTTCCCTGGTCGCGGGATTCGGTTCGGGTGGCACCTGGGTTGTCGACCACCACGGACTCGATGGCCGCTCCGAGGGGGTTCTCGCCCCTGGCTACGCCGACGTTCTGCTCCTTCTCTCGCACGAGGACGTCCTCGTCGTCGACGCCGACGCGGAGGGTCTGGCCGTGGAGATCCTGCCCGGACTCGATCCCACACGGCAGATCGGGCGTGTGACCGCACGGAATGTCCCCTTGTCGGCGGTCACCGTACTGCCGGGTGCAGCGTCGGCGGCCCGGACGCGGCTGCGCACGCTGGCATCGGCCGAAGCCGTCGGCAGTGCCCTGGCGTGCGTCGAGATGTCGAAGCGGTACGCCCTCGAGCGAGTTCAGTTCGGCGCCCGATCGGCACATTCCAGGCCGTGAAGCACCACCTTGCGAACATGCTGCTCGACGCCGAACTCACCGTGGCCGCCACCTGGGATGCTGCCCGCATCACCGCCCCCGACCGAGCCGGCCTCGCGGCGGCCGTCGCCGCGACATACGCGCGCCGCGCCCAAATCCACTGCGCTCGGACGAACATCCAGTTGCACGGCGGTATCGGATTCACGTGGGACCACGATGCTCATCTGTACTTGCGTCGAGCCGAATCCCTCCAGTCATTCGTCGCCGAATGTGGAGTGCGGCACACGCAGTCGCGGAGGGGTACCGCGCCGACCCGACGCCCCGCCTCACTCTCGACCTTCCGCCCGAGGCGCAGGATTACCGGACGGCGGCGCGAGCGGCCCGCGATCAATGGCAATCGCTCCCCGAAGATCGACAGCGCGCGTTCCTGGTCGACAGCGGATACCTCGTGCCGCACTGGAAGAAGCCGTGGGGTCTGGCCGCCGACCCGGTCCAACAGCTCGTCATCGAAGAGGAGTTCCGGACCACACCGGTTCCCGACCTGTCGATCACTGGATGGATTGCTCTCACCATCTCGGAGTTGGGTACCCCCGACCAGCAGCGACGGTGGGTGAAGTCGGTGCTGCTCGGCGAGACGCAATGGTGCCAGCTCTTCAGCGAGCCCGGGGCAGGCTCCGACGCCGCCGCAATCCGCACATCGGCCGTCCGGGTCGGGGGCGGGTGGCGCGTCACCGGGCAGAAGATCTGGACGAGTCTCGCCCACGAATCCGATCGGGGAATCGCGACCGTCCGTACCGACCCTCGGGCACCAAAGCACGCGGGCATCACGATGATGGCCGTCGATCTCGCAGCGGAGGGTGTCGACGTGCGCCCCATCCGCGAACTCAACGGTCAGTCCGGCTTCAACGAGGTATTTCTCGCCAACGTCTTCGTTCCGGATTCCGACGTTCTCGGCGAGGTAGGAGCAGGGTGGAAGGTCGCGCGAGCGACGTTCGGCAACGAGAGAGTGTCGATCGGAGCCGGTGCGGGATCCGTTCCTCTCGCCGCGATCGATCTTCTCGCGCTGGCCGCGAACGAGGACCTCCGCGAGGTCGGTGAACTGCTGGCCGAAGGCCACGCGCTCCGACTGCTCAACCTCCGACAGGCCTCACGCGCTGTCCAGGGGGCGGACCCCGGCCCGGAAGCAGCCCTGTCCAAGCTTGTCAAAGCCGAACACTCCCAGAAGATCACGGACCTCGCTATGCGTCTGGGCGGGTTGGCCGCAACGACCGGCGAGCTTCCGGTGGTAGAGGAGTCGTATCTGTTCGCCCGCTGCCTTACGATCGCCGGGGGCAGCTCCGAGGTGATGCGCAATCACATCGCCGAACGCATCCTGGGGCTTCCCCGCGACCCGATACTGACCTGAAACACGGGAACGGCCTCGGTCCCGAGGGACCGAGGCCGTTCATCAGCGTCGACTCTGCGGCTATCCGCCCAATCGCAGTCCTGCGGCCCGGGTCCGGAACACGTCCGTGCCCATGACTGCGCCGAGCTTGTTCGCATCCCAGCGCTTCCCTCCGTTGGAGACCGTGGAGACCGGTGTCCAGCCCTGGAGCCACTGAATGTTCTCGCCGAGTGCCTTGATGACCTGCCCGCTCACATGCCCCGCCTCCGGGCTGGCGAGCCACGCGACCACGGGTGAGCCGAGAGACGGATCCTTCGGATCGAACTCGTCCTCGCCGCGCTCGTCCGGTTCGATCGGGGCGTCTGCGCCGGCCATGGTGGCGGACATCCGAGTGCGGCCACCGGGGCTGATCGCGTTGACCGTCGCACCGATCGACGCGAGCTCGAGGCTGAGCGTCTGGGTCAGACCGACGATGGCAGCCTTGGCGGCACCGTAGTTCGATTGTCCGAAGTGTCCGAGCAGGCCGGCACCGGACGTGGTGTTGATGATCCGGCCGTAGACCTTGGAACCCGACGCCTTGGATTCCTCCCGCCACTTGCGGGCCACCGCGCGGCTGGTCAGCCAGCTCCCTCGCACATGCACACGCA
The DNA here is from genome assembly GCF_044389235.1 of Rhodococcus sp. NPDC019647. Classification (NCBI taxonomy): domain Bacteria; kingdom Bacillati; phylum Actinomycetota; class Actinomycetes; order Mycobacteriales; family Nocardiaceae; genus Rhodococcus; species Rhodococcus sp. NPDC019647. The sequence goes on from NZ_JBIRXS010000015.1 coordinate 48,874, forward strand.
TGACGAGATCGAAATCGTCCGCGCTCATGTTCCAGATCGCCCGGTCACGGACGATGCCCGCGTTGTTGACCACGATGTCGAGCCGTCCGAGCTCCGAATACGCACGTTCGACCAGCCAGTCGACCTGTTCTTCGTCGCCGACGTCGCTGAAATCGGAAATTGCCTCGCCGCCGCGATCTTTGATGATCTGCACGACCTCGTCGGCGACCTTTCCCGTGCCCTCCCCGTCGATCGAGGTCCCGAGGTCGTTGACGATCACCGTCGCGCCGTGCTTGGCAAGTTCCAGGGCGTGCCCACGACCGATGCCGTGACCTGAACCCGTGACCAGTGCAACCTTACCGTCGAGCAATCCGCTCATTGTGTGTGTCTCCTTGCAATTGTCGAATGGCCCGTGCGTCTACACACCGGCAGGACGGAACACCGTGGCATCGATGTCTTCGGTGATCGCCCGAAAGTCCACCTGCACGGGCATCCCCACTTCGAGATCGGAGGGTTCGCAACCTTCGATATTGGTCATCAGTCGCGGCCCTTCCTCGAGTTCCACGATCGCCGCGACGTAGGGCAGCCTGCCTTTGAACGGATGCAGATCGTTCACGTACACGGTGGAATAGGTGTAGAGGGTTCCTCGCCCGCTCGCCTCCACCTGGACCACGTCCTCACTCCAGCAGGACGGGCAGAACGGGCGTGGATAATGATGGACTTTCCCGCAGGCGTTACATTGTGCGATGAGGAGACGGCCCTCCTTCGCTGCGGCCCAGTACGGGCGACTCTCGTTCTCGATGGTCGGGATGTCGGCGCGCGGCTTCTCGGCCGGGGCTGCGGCAGTCTTGTCAGTCATGCCGGTCACCACCCCACGAACTCCGCGGAGCGCTTCTCCACGAACGCACGTACGCCCTCGCTCGCATCGTGCGAGTAGGACTGGATCTCCTGCGCCATGGCCTCCTCGGTGAAGGCGCCGGCGCGATCACCGTCCGGCGAGTCGTTGAAGAGTCGTTTCGTCAGCGCGATCGCACTGGTCGGCGCAGCAGCCAGTCGACCGACGAAATCGTCCACCGCCGTATCCAGTTCGTCCACCGGAACGACGCGGTTGACCAGGCCCAGAGACAGTGCCTCCCGAGCCGGAAGCTTCTCGCCGAAGAAGACCATCTCCTTGGCCTTCTGCATGCCGATCCTGCGCGGCAGCAGGTACGCGCCGCCGCCGTCCACCACCAACCCGCGCTTGACGAAGGACTCTGCGAAGTAGGCCTGCTCGGTCGCGATCACCAGGTCCGACGCGTAGGCGAGGTGCGCCCCGATGCCTGCAGCGGCACCCTGTACGACGGTGACAACCGGCTTGCCGCAATCGAGCACGGACGCCACCAGTCGTTGCGCTCCGTTCATGATCGTGCGCATCGGACCGGTCACCCGTTTGACGTTCTTCGCATGCCCGTCAGCGAGTTTCACCACGTCTGCCCCTGCACAGAAGTGTCGTCCGTTCGCTTTCAGCAGGACCACTCGGACATCGGTATTCACATCCGCTTCGGCGAACAACTCGATCAGCAGGTCGCGGTCGTCCGGCCTGATGGCGTTGGCCGCATCCGGTCGGTTCAAGGTGATCGTCATGACCCCTTGTTCCACCCGGTGCAGAACGGATGTGCCGAGGTCCCGCTCGGCGATCGTCTCGGTCACTGATGTCTCCTCGCGAATTGTCGTCACTTGACTGTGTAGTGCGCGTCGAGATGTTTGATGCCGTTCAGAAAGTTCGACCGCAGCACCGCAGGCTCCCCTACCGCCCGAATGTCGGGGTACCGCCGGAACAGTTCCCTGAACGCGACGTCGAGTTCGAGTCGCGCGAGGTGTGCACCCAGGCAGAAATGCGGCCCGGGAGCACCGAACGCGAGATGTGGATTGGGGTTACGGGAAATATCGAACTTGAACGGATCCACGAACACGGACTCGTCACGATTGGCGGAGTTGTACCACAACACCACCTTGTCGCCCTGAGAAAACACCTGCTCTCCCAGCCGGACACCGTCTCGCGTCACCGTGCGGCGCATGTGCACGACGGGACTGGCCCACCGCAGCAACTCCTCGATGGCTGCCGGCGCCAGGCGGTCGTAGTCCGCCATCCATTTGTCGCGCTGGTCCGGATTTCTCGTGAGTACGAAAAGGCCGTGCGTGATGACGTTGCGGGTCGTCTCGTTGCCCGCGCCCACGAGCAGAATGAAGAACTTGGCCATCTCCTGGGGAGTGAGATTTTCGCTCTCCGCCGCCACGAGTTTGGTGATCAGGTCGTCCTTGGGATGTGCAATGCGCTCTTCGGACAGCGATCGCAATAGGTCGATGAGCCCTTCGCTGGCCGCGGTCACGGCCTTGCCGATACCGGCCGCGGATTGATCCTCGATGTACTCGGCATCGCTCGCACCGAGAATGGTGTTGGTGGCCTCGAGAATGAACTTCTCGTGCTCACGAGGTATACCCAGGAGATTGTCGATGATACGGAGCGGCAGCAACGCCGCGAAGTCGCTGACGAAGTCGCACTCCCCCGATGACGGCATCTCGTCGAGGATCTCCCGGACGGTGGCCTCGACCTCGCTCCGGATACCCGCGAGGCTCTTGTTCGTGAAACCGCGCGAGACGATCTTGCGCATGCGGGCATGCTCGGGGTTGTCCATGTCGATGATCGAACCGCGATACTCGCGGAGCTTCTGCGGCTGATCGAAGATCTGAGTGCCCTCACCCGAGCAGAAGTCCTCGGGCCGGCGGCTGACCTCGAGCACGTCCGCGTGACGGGTCAGGGCCCAGAAGCCTCTCGCACCGTCACCCGCCCGACCCGGCAGCGGGACGAAAGCACGCGGATTGTCGCGGCGCAGGCCTGCGAACAACGCATCACGTTCTGCCGCCCCGTTCTGCCACCACGTGAGGTCGTTCAGTCGAGTGGACGCGACCTCGTCGGTTTCAATCATTGGCACCGCCTCGATTCTTCGTAAGTGGGGACCCGCGCCGCACGGCACCTTCGGCCGACGGTCGAGTCGGACTGGGATGGTCGCGCACCCCACTCTGTGACCCGGGTTACTCGCTCACCAATTCTGGCATTAGTGTCACCAATTGGCAACCACGACCACCAGCACATTTATCCACATCGTTCGACTATCACGGAGTCACAACTGGCTATATCGTCACTTAGAGTCCCATCCATACCCGAACGGAGTCGACGTGTCGTTCCAGTCCTCACAACCATCTCGAGCCCTTCCCCGGCCGATCAGTTCAGCGGCGCTGGTCATCAGTGAATGTCAGCACGGAATCCTGGAACCCGAGAGGTCGGTCTCGCCGGGACTGGCTCACGAGGTCGCCCGACGCGGCGTGGTGCCACGCACAGCGCAGCTTGCGCACGCTTTCCGCGCCCGCGGTCTGCCAGTGTTCCACTGCGTCATCGAACATCGCGAGGACCAGAAGGGGATGCTGCCCAATTCGTATCTCGGGACGATGGCACTGCGGAGCCGCGGGATGAGCACGGGCAGTATCGATGTCGAGATCCCGCACGAACTGGGCCCCGAACCGGGCGACATCGTGAGCAGTCGAGCCACTGGGCTGACGGCGTTCTACGGAACGAACCTCGACGCGATGCTGCGGTTGCAGAAGGTGGAAACCCTGGTGCTGGCAGGTGTTTCCACGAACGTCGCACTTCCGGGACTTGCCCTCGAAGCCGTGAATCGCGGCTACCACGTCATGCTTGCAGAGGACTGCACGGCGGGTTCGTCGGAAGAGGTGCACACCTTCATGGTGGCGAATCTGCTCACCGTGTTGACAAGGGTCAGTTCGGCAGCGGACGTGATCGACCGGCTACCGAACTGACCTGCCAGGAGAGAAGGTTCAGCCCGCCACCGAGGCCAGATTCTCGGCATCGGTGGCGGCGTCACCGTTGATCGAGAATCCGCCGTCGATCGTCACCAACGCGCCGGTGGAAAACGCCGCCTCGTTCGAGACCAACCAGGTTGCGGCATGAGCGATATCCATCGGATTTCCGATACGAGTCAAGCGTCCACCACCGGTGTGATGACCCGAGTCACCCCGCGAGGACACCACCCGTCCCACGAGGATGCAGTTGGCCCGAATACCGTCGGCACTGCCCTCCACCGCCAGTGATCGGGTCAGGCTGTTCACTCCGGCCTTTGCGGCACCATACGCCCCGAAGCCCTTGAAGCCGGCGAGAGACTGTCCCGAGGAGATGTTGAGAATCGAGGCACCCTCCGCACGCGCAAGGTGGGGCCACGCGTACTTCGATGCCCAGAACACGTTGCCCGTCAACGTTCCCGTCATGATTCGCTGCCACTCGTCCGTGGAGTACTCGTGCAGCGGCTTGACCGTACTCGCGACCGCATCGGTGGGCGCAGCGTTGTTCACCAGTGTCGTGAGAGTGCCGAAATGCGCTGCGGTAGCTGCCACCACGTCGCGCACACTGTCCTCCGACGTGACGTCGAGCGGGAAGAACTCCGCTTCACCACCGGCGTCCCGGATTCGGTCGACCACTTTCCGGCCGCGGTCCGCGGTGCGGCCGGTGACCGCCACCTTCGCCCCCTCCGATGCGAAGAGTTCCGCGATCGAACGGCCGATACCTCTGGTCGAGCCGGTGACCAACGCCACCTTTCCTTCGAGTCGTGCTCCCATGCCCGTGCTCCCTTTTACCGTGTGTGTGTCGTGTCGAAGTCTCGAACGCGCGCCCGAGACGCAGAAGGCCGTTCCGGTGGAACCGGAACGGCCTGAGCGCGATCTACAGAGAATCGCGAAGATTCTCCATGGCCGCCAGGCGGCGAGTGACCATGTCCAGAGCGGAGGCATGATTCGGGTCTTCGCCGGACTGGGATTTCAACTCGGTGAGCCGGTTGCGTGTCGTCTCGATCTCGTCGTCGAGGCGTTCACCGGCTTCGTCGCGGGTCAGGAGATCCTGGTCGGTCCAGTCTGCCGCGTCGATGTCCTTCTCGTGGGCCATGATCAGATCCCGTCACTTTCTGTCGATGCGGGGGAAGTTGTAGAGCCTGCGGGCGTTCAGTTCGACGATCTTGTGCGCTTCGTCATCGGGAACATCCTGGAGCAGTTTCGTGGTGTACTGCCGGCTGTTGGGCCAGTTCGAATCCGAATGCGGGTAGTCGCACTCCCACATGATGTTGTCGATACCGATCTGGTGGCGCCGGGCGACACCCTCGAAGTCGTCGATGAAGCAGCCGTACATGTGCTCGCGGAACAGATCCGACGGACGCACTTCCTTGTTCACGTTCTGGTACCAGCGGTGCTTCTCCCACGTCAGATCGATCCGCTCGAGCAGGTACGGCATCCACCCGATACCACCCTCGGACAGCGCAACCTTCAGATTCGGGAACTTGTAGAACACCGGCGAGAACAACAGATCCGCGGTCGCATCCATCGAGTTGGTGCCGAACAACGAGATCATCACGGCCATCGGCGCCTCCGGAGAGGTGATCGGCGCCTTACCCGAGGAGCCGAAGTGCATGCACAGCGGCATCTTCGTCTCCTCCGCGGCACGGAAGACCGGATCCCAGAAATCGGTGTAGAACGACGGCAACCCGAGCCCGACGGTGTTCTCGGGGAACGTGATCGCCTTCGCCCCCTTCTCCGCGCACCGGTAGATCTCCTTCGCCGCCTCCTGCGGATCCCACAGCGGCAGAATGATCATCGGGATGAACCGGTCCGGGTATGCAGCGCACCATTCGTCGAGGTGAAAGTCGTTCCACGCCTTCACCGAGAGCAGTGCAAGTTCCTTGTCCTCGGCTTCGAGGAAGACGGTGCCGGAGAACCGCGGGAAGGACGGGAAGCACAACGCAGCCTGCACGCCGTCGATATCCATGTCCGCCACCCGCGCCTTCGGGTCGTAACACCCCGGCAGCATGTCGGAGTACCGGGTGGGATCCATCCCGTATTCCTGCGGCTTCTTGCCCGCCACTGCGTTGAGGCCGATGTTCGGATAGATCCGGCCCTCGTACGACCACACCTGGGCGAGCTTCTTCTCCCTCGGGGCGGAGTCTCCCTGGCGGGCGGCATCGAGGAGAGCGGCCGACAAACCCTCGTCGCCGTGGCTCTGGCTCATGTCCTTCTCGACGATCCGCGGGCCCTGCTCGTGGAACTTCTTGGGCAGGCGATCGGTCCACAGGTTCGGGGGCTCGATCAAATGGTCGTCTACGGAGATCAATTGCATATGGTCTTGAAGCGGCACTGCTACTCCTACTCGAACAATGGCACGATCCGGGTAGCGCGTCAGTCCCTGCCCGCGGTCTATGCCGATTATCTGACGCTTCGTACGCTAGTGATCGCCATCACAAGTGTCAAGATATCCCGCGATATCTGGATTCTATTCGCAGCTCCGACCCACACCGGCGCTTCGTACACGAATCCGTCAGAGAGGACTTTCCATCAGTATCTGACGGTCTGTACTCGTTATTGGTTGTACGGGAATGCGGCATACGCGTCCTCGATGCCACGGTGCCGGGCGCGGACGGATTCGAGCGTCTCGGGATGGCTGACGATGTATCGCTCGCCCCGCTTGATCGCCTCCACGACCAGGCGACCGACGACGTCCGCGCCCATTGCTGCAACCGGTACCCGTGTCGATGCACCCGAACCGCCCGCGCCGCGGGGAACCGCGCCCGGACGGTTCCGCTCACTTGCCGCGATATTGGACCGCACCATTGCGGGAAGCAGTACCCCCACACCGACGTGCGAGCCTCTCGCGTCGAGTTCCATACCCACGGTCTCCGTCAACGCGACGACGCCGAATTTCGACACGGCATAGGCGCCGAGGCCGGCTGCGGTGCGCAGACCGGCGATGGACGCGGTGTTGACGATGTATCCGCGTTGCGAGGTCTGTTCGATCACGGGTAGAAACGACTTCATCCCGTGGATCACGCCCCACAGGTTGACGTCCAGCACCCAACGGAAGTCGTCCAGCGTCAACTCGTCGAACGGTGCTACGCGCGCGATTCCGGCGTTGTTGACAGCAATATCGATGCGCCCGTGCCGACGAACCACCTCGTCTGCCACTCGCTGAACGTCGTCGGCACTACTCACGTCAGCGAGCACGGTGTCGACGCCTAGAGCGGCGCCTGCTCGCGTCAGGGCGGCGGCCTCGACATCGGCCACCACCACCGTCGAACCCTCGGCGATCAACTCTTCGGCGATCGCGAAGCCGATACCCGAAGCCCCTCCGGTGACGATGGAGATGGTTCCGTCGAGACAAGGGATGCCAGTCGACATGTCTGAGCCTTCGTGGAGTTCGGCCGCGACCGTCGCTGCATTGTCAATGCGCTGGAGCAACGACACGTTCGGCCGGTGAATGGAGGACACCGGATGGGAGCTCACACGTCACCACTGGGTGTCGTCCCAACCTCGGCGATCAGGCGTCACTTGTCAACCGGCCGAACGTCTGTCTATCCGTCTCGGTTGTTCGCATTCAGCCCGCCGAGGACGAACCGCCCGATCCATTCGATCTCGTCGGGAGAGGGTGCGGTTGATTTCCAGAGATGCCGGCGCATCGCCCCGAGCACCAGGTCGGAGATGCAGGCACCGTCGAGGACCGGGTCGGATCCGAGTGCCTGCAACGGGGCAGCGAGCAGACTTGTCACCGGCTTCAGCAGTTCGTCCTGACCCCCGTCCTCCTGAGTCGACGAGCCGGCCTTCTCGAGGTGCTCGAGCACGGAACGGCTGGTCTGCGCAGCGTCGCTGTGACTGACTTGCCGTAGGACTCCGCGCGTCCACACGAGAATCTGCTCGCGCGGTTCGTCGACACCGGCCATGCGTGCGGTGATGTAGTCGGCCACCCGATGGACACCCTTCTCGAGGACGGCGAGAATCAGATCGTCCTTGCTCGGAAAGGATCGATACAGAGTCTGATTCGAAATTCCCGCGGCTGCGACGATCGCCGACACGGAAGGCATTGCAGGCGCGGACTTCTCGATCAGCTCCAGCGTCACCTCGAGCAGACGCTCGATCTCGTCCTCGGCCGATTGGCGCTGACGTGCGGTTCGTCGGGCAGCCGCCTGCGCGGCGCGACTGACCCCTGCCCGTGACTGCGACTCTGATGTATCGTTCTGCATATCGAGTAATCCGATTCTGTTTTGAGGAGACGTATGGCTTCCAGTATGGACGACACCCCTGTTCACACGAAGGGAGACCTTCCGTCGCCATTCGACTTGTTCAGCCTCGAGGGCAAGGTCGCGCTGGTCACCGGTGGTAGTCGCGGAATGGGCCGGGAAATGAGTGTGGCGTTCGCACGGGCAGGGGCGGACGTCGTCGTCGCGAGCCGAAATCTCGAGAAGTGCGAGGAAGTCGCGGACGAGATCAGGTCGACGACCGGGCGGGATGTCCTCGCCTACAGCTGCCACATGGGCCGCTGGGACGAGATCGAAGGCTTGGTCGAGGCCACGTACGCGAAGTTCGGCAAGGTGGACGTGCTGGTGAACAACGCCGGGATGTCGCCCGTGTACGACAAGGTCACCGACGTCACCGAGAAGATGTACGACAGCGTCCTCAATCTCAACCTCAAGGGCCCCTTCCGACTGACCCAGCTGGTGGGAACCCGCATGAAGGAACGCGGCTCGGGCAGCATCATCAACGTCAGCAGCACCGGATCGCTGCGGCCGATGGGCTCGATCATTCCCTACGCCGCTGCCAAGAACGGCCTCAACGCCATGACCGAGGGGTATGCCGAACTGCTCGGACCCGAGGTCCGGGTGAACACATTGATGCCCGGCCAGTATCTGACCGACATCGCCGCCGCCTGGGACATGGAGCACACGAACAGGATGGCCTCACGCCTGCATCTCGAGCGGATCGGGAATCCCGCCGAAATCGTCGGGGCTGCACTCTTCCTCGCCAGCGACGCGTCCAGCTACACGTCCGGAACCATCGTACGGTCCGACGGCGGCATTCCCTGATCCGCCGGACGCGCAGGTGCACCGAGGCGTTACGCCCCGGTGCTTCTGCGCATCGCTCGAATCAGACGAGGCGATCGATCAGGATCTTCGCGAGAATCTCCGGTTCACTCACCATCACGTCGTGACAGGTGTCGATCTCGACGATCTCGTCGACTCCCCCGAGATTGTCGACGTGTTGCCGCTGCTGGTCCGGCGGCACCGCCTGATCCTGCAGTGTGAGCACCCAGGTCCGCGGAATCGACGGCGGCATGTCGCTGCGATCAACTTTCTGCGTGGCGAGGAGGTTGCTCTCCGGGCACATGCACCGCACGACGAAGTCCGTCTGCGCTTCGGTCATTCCGTTGCAGAACAGCGATTCCACCGTCTCACGGGGAAAGGGAGGCGACTCTGCCGGAGCGTCGACGCGCTCCCGGACGTCCTCCTGAAGTTCACCCATGAGGTCGTCGAGAATCGACATTCCGTTCGGCGGCGCCGCAGCGGCCACGAAGACCATCCGGCGGACACGCTCCTTTCCCAGCGCCGCTGCCACTCCGGGCATCGTGACGCCGCCCATCGAATGCGCGACAAGTACCACCTCGGACAATCCGGCCGCATCGATGTCGGCCACCACCGAGCGAACACACTCGGCGATACCGACCTCGGACAGGGCAGCAGGCTTCGACCCCCGGCCCGGTAGGTCCACGGCCAGTACCGTCACATCCGGCCGGAGCTCTCTCAGCGCCGTGACGGTGAGGTCCCAGCACTCGCTCGTGTGCTGCCCGCCGTGGATCAGTACCACTGCGTCGTTCACTGCTGTCATGTCCAGACCCTTTCCATCAACACGCGTTTGAGTAGCTTTCCGGCCGGAGTCCGCGGTAGCGACTCCTCGAAGGTCACCGATCTCGGGCACTTGAAGGACGCAAGTTCCTTCCGGCAGAATTCGAGGAGCTCGCGCTCCAACTCCGCGTCGCCCGCAACACCGCTGTCGAGTTGCACGAAGGCTTCGACCCGCTGGCCGTATTCCTCGTCCGGAACACCGATCACCGCGACATCGAACACCGCGGGATGCTCGACCAGCCGAGACTCGATTTCGGCGGGGTAGATGTTCACTCCCCCGGAAATGATGAGATCGGCGCGTCTGCCGTCGAGGTACAGGTAGCCGTCCTCGTCCAGGTAACCGAGATCGCCGAGCGTCGCGCGCCCGTCCGCGTCGAAGACACCCGCGGTCTTCTCCGGTGAGTGGTGGTAGCTGAAATCGGGCGCATGGTCGAACCAGATGGTTCCCCGCTCGTACGGGGCCACCGGCGCGTGGTCTTCACCGAGCACCGATATGGTTCCGGGTGCCGGCCGACCCACGGAACCGGGATGCGCGAGCCACTCGTCCGGCGTGATGAGGACCATGCCGATGTTCTCGCTGCCGCCGTAGAACTCGTAGAGCACCGGCCCCCACCACTCCATCATTGCGCGCTTCACAGGCACCGGGCAGGCGGCGCCGGCATGAATCGCCAACCGGATCGACGAGACGTCGTAGCGCCGCCGAACGTCCGCGGGCAAGCGCAGGAAGCGAACGAACATGGTGGGAACCATGCTGGTGTGCGTGACGCCGAATTCATCGACGATCCGAAGACTCTCCTCGGCATCGAACTTCTCGGTCAGAACCAGCGTTCCGCCCCACCTGACCACGGACGTGCAGGTCTGCAACGGATACGCGTGATAGAGCGGGGCCGAGTTCAACCACACCGAGTCCTGGTCGAACCCCCACGTGTGCGGGAAGTTGGCCGTCACCGGATCGCCCTGCTCGAACGACACGTCGGGCATCTCCCGCAGAATTCCCTTGGGCTTTCCGGTGGTCCCCGAGGAGTAGAACATGAAGGCGCCCTGGCGCACCGCCTTATCAGCACTGGGTCGTGTTGCAGGGGCAGGGTCGGATTCCACGCCGTCGTACAGACCCTCGTACCTGTCGCGGACTTCGCCGACGATCTGCACCGCCTCCACTGCGGGCGACGCACCCGCCGCCTCGGTTACCAGATCAGCAAACCGCTCGCTGGCGACGATCAGCCGGGCGTCCGAGTCGTAGATGACGTGAACGGCCTCTGCCCGCGTGAGGTGGACGTTCACCGCGACCAACCGGACGCCGCATCGCAGTGCCGCGATCGCAACGACGACATAGTCGGTGCGGTTCTCCATGACGACGGCGACGCGATCCCCGGGTGAGATTCCCTTCGAGATCCAGTCCCGTTCCAGCCAGCGCGATTTCGCAGCGAGTTCGCCGTAGGTCAGAGTCTCGCCGCCGGGTACGACCACCGCCGGGCGCGACGGGTCGCGGTCCGCCCACCAGTCGGGTGTGCACACAGGTTCTCGGACCGTCGACGGTTCCGCCATCGATGGGCCCCCTGTCACGCGGTCGCCGGTATGCCGATGGTCTTGCTCTCGAGGAACTCCTCGAAGCCTTCGACGCCGTGCTCCCGTCCCAGGCCGCTGTGGCGATACCCACCGAACGGGACGTCGTCGGCGAGGAACGCGGCACCGTTCACGGAAATCGTGCCGGTCCGGACTCTCCTGGCCACGTCTGTCGCATGGGCGACATCGCCGCCGAACACCGAGCCGGACAGGCCGTACAACGAGTTGTTCGCGATATCGATCGCCTCGTCCTCGGTCTCGTAGGGAATGACGACGAGGACCGGACCGAAGATTTCCTCCTGGGCGATCCGCGCGTCGGGGGCGACATCCGCAATGAGCGTCGGATTCACGTAGAAGCCGCGATCGTGGTTCTCCGCCCGGCCCCCTCCGAAGACGATCCGCCCCTCGGTCCTGCCGAGTTCGATGTACCCGAGAACACGTTCGAGCTGAACCGCATTGATCACCGGGCCGATGAATGTCGACGGGTCTTTCGGATCCCCGGGCACCATCGCGGACATGACCGCCTGGGCGACCTGCAGCCCCTCGTCGTAGCGAGAACGCGGAAGCAGCAGACGCGTGGTCAGTGCGCAGCCCTGACCGGCGTGCGAGCAGACCGAACCGGCGATCTGCCCGATGGCTGCCTGCATGTCTGCATCTTCGAGAACGATTGCAGCGGACTTGCCGCCGAGTTCGAGAAGGGTGCGCTTCACCGTCGGTGCGCCGGCGGCAAGGATCTTGCGTCCCGTGGCCGTCGACCCGGTGAACGTGACGACGTCTACCCGCGGATCCGTGGTGAGCGCCTCACCGACGGCATTGTCGGACGAGGGAACGACGTTGAGCACGCCGGCGGGCATGTCGGTGTACTCGGCGGCGAGCTTTCCGATCATCGTCGCGGACCACGGGGTGTCGGGTGCGGGTTTCAGCACCACCGTGCACCCGGCTGCGAGTGCGGCGGACAGCTTGACCATGTTCAGGAAGAACGGATAGTTCCAGGCGGTGATCGCCGCGACCACTCCGGCCGCTTCCTTTCGGACCAGCGGCGCTGTCGAGGTGCCCAGCGCGACGCGGGTGGGGAACTGCTTCTCGTATTCGTACGTGTCGGCGAGATCCGCCATCCACCGCAGCGATTCGATGCCGGGACCGACCTGCATCATGTCGTGCAGGGCCAGGGGAGCGCCCGCCTCGGCCGTGACGACCTCGCCGAGATCTGCTCGGCGCTCGTCCATCGCGTCGGCGAGCTGCCGCAGTATTCGGCTTCGCAGGGACGAGTTCGTCGACCAGTCGGTCGTGTCGAATGCGCGGCGCGCGGCGCTCACCGCGCGATCGGCGTCCTCCGTAGATCCGTCCGCGGTGACGCCGAGAACGTCTTCCGTTGCGGGGTCTATGTTCTCGAACACTCGGCCGGACAGGGCGTCGACCAACTCACCGCCGATCAGCATCCGCGGTTCGGCGAGCGACAACGTCGGCGCGCTCACCGGGGCGTTGACTGAAGATCCCATTGACGTACTTCTTTCGTGTGGGGCCGCGACGCCGTCGCAGCACGGATACCGATGGCGAAGTCGAGCGTGGTGATCAGAGTCCGAGAGCCAGTCCGGCGCCGGCATCCACCCGCACCTCCTGGCCCGTGACGAAGCGGGATTCGTCCGACGCGAGGTAGACCACGAGGCTCGAAATGTCGGCAGGTTCCACCCACGGCGTCGGGATGGGGTGCATGCTCGCGAAACCGTCTTTGACGTCGTCGAGAGTGGGATTGTCGAGGTCGTCGCGGAACATCTTGTACATCGGGGGGCTCTGCAACATATCGGTGTTGCAATTGGAAGGATGAATCGTGTTGGCCCGGATGCCCCTGGCTGCCAGCAGATGTGCCACGGTGCGTACGTACTGCGGGATCATCCGTTTGGCCAGTCCGTACCCGGTTCCTCCCGGGCTGGTCAGACCGGCAGGCATGAGGGCCGCGAGCGAACCGGTGGCGATGATCGAGCCGCCGTCGCTCAGGTGTGGCAGGGCACCGTGGATCGAGTTCACGACGCCGAGGAAGTCGACGTCGAACGAGTCGACGAATCCCTGCATCGGGATGTCTTTGCCGAGCGGACAGATTCCGGCGTTCGCGACGACGATGTCGAGACCGCCCAGTTCCGCAACGGCCGACGCCAGAGCCTTCTCCAGTCCGACACGATCACGCACGTCCACCTTCGCCGACACGACGCGCCGACCTTCGGCTTCCACCAGCTTGACCGTGTGCGCGAGATCTTCCTCGGTCGACAGCGGGTACTCGTTCGTCTCGATGTCCTCACACAGATCGAAGGCGATGATGTCGGCGCCTTCCTGAGCAAGGTTCAGAGCATGGCTTCGTCCCTGCCCGCGCGCGGCTCCGGTGACAAAAGCGATCTTGCCTTCAACTCGGTTCACGACTCTCCTCGATTGACGTTTCGGGTGACGATGCTTGCCTCGACAGCGTCTGATGGCACGCGGGTGCGGAAGAGATCAGACATCTTGTTCATCGGTCGCAGCTCCCGACAGTGCACCCAGCGCGCCCATGCAGCCTCGATTCCGGAAGAAACGAACATCTAACTCCGAATCGGGATCCGCATCTGACACAACGCACATTATTGTGACGCCGTTCACATGTCAATGGTGCTTTCCGGAGCTTCACCAGGTCGAACTCGCCGAGGTCGGCAACCCGAACCCTCGGGGCCGCAACGGCGATCCCGCCGCTCCGTCGATGCGGGACCTCGCCGACAGGCCCGCGCGGTTCCCGAACCGGTCCCCGACCCGAGAGGGCGGCCTTCTCCAGGGCCGAATCGTTCTGACGATAGTGTCATCACTGGACGGTTGGGCTCACATCAAGGAAGCGTGGAACACATGGATCTTCTCGTTCGCGACAAGGGCTATCTCGTCGTCGGTGGAACTGCCGGAATGGGGCTCGCGTCGGCCCGCGCCCTCGCCGGAGACGGCGCCTCGATCGTTGTGGTGGGGCGCGACGCCGCACGCGCGGAGCACGCGGCCGCCGAGATCCGCGAAGCCGGCGCCGCACGTGCGTACGGACTGTCGTTCGACGTCGGCGTCGCCGGCCAGGCCGAACAGGCGGTGGCAGAGGCGGTCGAACTCCTCGGCCGCCTGGACGGGGTGGCGGTGACCACCGGCATCCTCGGGAAGGAACCGATCGAATCACCCGAGGAGATGTGGATCGGGGCTCTCCGCGACGTCGTGCTGGGCACGACGCGGACGGTCGAGGCCGCACTCCCCCATCTCACCTCCACCCGAGGCACGATCGTGACGACGGCGGCGTACTCGGTGCGCTCTCCCGAACTCGTGCGACTGCCGTACGCATCACTGAAAGGTTCCGTCGCGGTGTTCACCAAGGGGATCGCGAAGGCGTATGGCAGCAAGGGCATTCGCGCGAACTGCATCTGCCCGGGGGCCATCGAGACGGACGCGTTGCGGGCGATCCGTACCCACGTGGCGCAGGAACGGGGATACCCGTACGAGGAAGCGCTGGAACGGGTGATGGTGGAGGAGTGGGGCCTCGAGGCGGCGCTGGGCAGGCCCGGACAGCCCGACGAGGTCGGCGAACTCGTTGCATTCCTCCTGTCACCGCGAGCCGGCTATATGACCGGTGCCTTGGTGAACATCGACGGCGGCACGGACTTCTGACACCGCCCGGCCGCCGCCGACCCCTCCATCACTCCGCGAAATGGACGTGCCGGAGTTCGAACGGGCCACCGACGAACGGCGGGGTCATCTCGTCGAATCCCACTACACCCGGCGTGTGCAGGTACTGAGTCGCCGGAGCGCAGATGAACACTTCCAGCGCTTGTTCGGACGCAACCCGGGACGCCTGCTCCAGCAGTGCGGTTCGGGTTGCGTCGCCAGGCTCGTGTGCCAGCGCTGACCGGATCGTCTGCGCGAACCCGTCGGGGAGCGGGCCCTGCTGGCTACGATCCAGGTAGCGGTCGCGAAGGGTGAAGCCCGGTTCGGGGTTTCCCGCCATGCTGTACTGCCAGGCATCGACCTCGCCCGATTCCCATCTCGGCAGCGCTTCACCGAAATCGGAGTTCTCGAAGTTCATCTTCACACCGACGGCCTGCAGCTGAGCCTGGATGCCGACGGACAGTTGAGCGTGCGCGCCGGTCGTCAACGCCTTGATCTCCAGGCCGTCTGCGTAACCGGCCTCGGCCAGCAGGGCACGCGCCTTGTCCGGGTCGTAGTTATATCCGAATCCGTCCTCGGACACATGTCCGTCGACTCCCTCCTGGAGCGGCTGCGACGTCGGAGCGCACTGTCCGTTCATCAGAGAATCGTTCAACGCGTCCCGGTCGATCGCATAGTTGAGCGCCTGACGGACGCGGGGATCGCGCAGCGGTCCGCGATCGGAGTTGAGATAGATGGTGTACCAGGACGTCCGCCCCGAGGTGGACAAGGTGAAGTCGCCCGAATCGGCCATGGCTGTCGCATCCCGGTACTGGCTCATCCGCGAGAGCGCGGCATCGATCTGACCACTGCGAAGCGCATTCATGCGCGCGTTGTCATCCACGATCCCACGGATCTCGACCTTGGGAATCACGTAGGTGTCCGGGTTCCAGTAGTCGTGCACCCTCGTGAACGTTGCCTTGTCCCCGACCGTCAGAGACGTCAGCTCGTACGGGCCCGATCCAGCGGGATGCGTACTCAGGTCGTCATCAACTGCCTTCGGATTGACGATCGATCCCAGAGTCGTCGCCAGAATGAACGGCAGATCGGTCGACGGCTCGTCGAGCGCGAACTGCACTGTGTAATCACCTGGTGCACTGACATCCTCGACCATCGTGAACTTGTCCTGAGCCGACGACTGCGGCCGGTGCAGCGCCCGGTCCATGCTCGCGACGACCGCCTTCGCATCGAGTGGCGTGCCGTCGTGGAACTTCACGTCGCGCCGGAGAGAGAACGTCAGCGTCCGGCCGTCGGCAGAGTAGTCCCAGGACTCGGCCACGCTCGGCACCACCGTGGGTACACCGTCGACCGGTTCGATTGCGGTCAGCCGGTCGTACAGGAGGTCGATGTACGGGTGAGCCCCGGCCGCACTCGGGTTCATGTGCGGATCCATCGACGACGGGGGAATGAACCACGCCACCGTCAGTGAGTCGGTGTGGCCCGTAGTACCACCGGCGCCTCCACATGCGCCTGCGCCGAGGGTGGCGACCGCGAGTGCCCCGATCTTGATCACACGAGACGAAGCCATGAACTTCTCCGATCAGATGCCGAGATCCGACGAGAACGGTCCCGGGGATCAACTGAATGGCGGAATTTTCACGCCGATCAGAAAGCTAGTGCTCCAGCTCACATCTGTCAAAGTGCCCGGGCAATCGGGCGCGGCAGGCCCGCAGGTGAATTCACTCGACCGCGGACACAGGAAAGGGAGCGTGGACATGCGCCTCCACGCTCCCCCGCCTCCGTGATCAGACGATGCCGAGCTTGTCCTTCGCGGCTTCGAGCTTCGACGGAATGTGGTCGGTCGGCCAGAGCCCGTCGGTGGACCCGTGGTCCTTGAGCACCGCCCTCGCCACCTGACGCAGGTGAACCTCGGTCGGACCGTCCACGAGGCCCATTACCGGCGCCGTGACCCACATCTTGGCCAACGGAGTGTCTTGGGTGACACCGAGGGCCCCGTGTACCTGGATCGAGCGCTGGACGATGTCGTGGAGCACCTTGGGTGTAAGGAACTTGATCGCGCTGATGTCCTTGCGGCACAGCGAGTAGTCCTTGGTCTTGTCGATCAACCACGCCGTGCGAAGAACGAACAGCCGGAACTGCTCCAGTTCCGCATACGATTCGGCGATGTAGTTCTGCACGGTCTCGCGTTCGGAGAGCGCCTTCCCGCGGGTGGTGCGGCTCAGTGCCCGCTCGCACATCATGTCCAGTGCACGCTGCGCGAGTCCGACCGTACGCATGGCGTGATGGACGCGACCACCGCCGAGACGGACCTGGGCCACCTCGAAGGCTCGTCCCTCGTCACCGAGCAGCGCGGTGTGGGGAACACGGACGTTGTCGTAGTGGATGTAGGCTTCCGAGCCCTCGTCCGCCGGTTCGTGGATCAGTGCCAGGTTGCGCTCGATCGTCAGACCCGGAGAGTCGGTGGGAACGAGGAACATCGACATGCCCTTGTGCGGGCCGGCCTCCTTGTCCGTGTACGCCATGACGATGCAGAACGTCGCGTAGCGGGCGTTGGAGGAGAAGAACTTCCAACCGTTGATGATCCAGTCGTCACCGTCGCGGACGGCTGTCGTCTCGAAACCGGAGACGTCGGCGCCGCCCTGCGGTTCGGTCATCGAATAGCAGGAGAAGATCTCCCCCTCGAGCAACGGCTGGAGGTAGGTCGCCTTCTGCTGCTCGGTGCCGAAGTGGGCGATGATCTCGGCGTTCCCGGTGTCGGGAGCCTGGGTCCCGAAGATGACCGGAGCCCAGGCGGAGCGGCCGAGGATTTCGTTGAGCAGGGCGAGTTTCAGCTGTCCGTACCCCTGCCCACCGAGAGCGGGTTCGAGATGGCATGCCCAGAGCTGCTGGTCGCGCACCTTCTGCTTGAGCGGATCCACGACTCGACGGTGCTCGTCGTCGAGTGGCTTGTAGTTGTCGTGCGGCCACACCAGATCGAGCGGCTCAACCTCCTCGCGCACGAACCGCGCGGTCCAGTCGAGTTTCTTCTGAAATTCAGGATCGGTTTCGAAATCCCAGGACATTCCCATTCCTCGATTCTTCGGTGCGACGTCGTGCGTTAGCGGAGCGACGTCGACTTCGACAGGTTTGCGGCGAACTGCATGAGCTCGAGCACGATTGGACCGAAGCGGGCGACGCGATCGTCCGCCTCCCCCTTCGCGTGCCTGGCGACACTCGCCTCCAACACGATGGCCAGTTTGAACCGGGCGAGAATGACGTAGTAATCCACGTCGGTGACGTCGCGTCCACTGACCGTCGCATAGTGCTCGAGCATGTCTTCGCGGGACGGCATCCCGTCGTAGTTCAGATAGCGGGCATGCTGCATCGCATCTCCCTCGGGCGGCCACGCGACCAGCACCCAACCGAGATCGAGCAACGGGTCGCCAATCGTCGCCATTTCCCAGTCGATGATCGCCGCGAGCTCGGCTGGCGCACCGTGTCGATACATGACGTTCGCGAACTGGTAGTCACCGTGCATGATTCCGGGCTCGAAGTTCCGGGGCTGGTGGTTGCGGAGCCACGTTGCGGTCTCGTCCAGTCCTGGAATGTCGCGGAACTTGAACCCGGCCAAATGCGACAGCCAGCGATCCACCTGCCGGTCGAGGAAGCCGTCCGGCTTACCGAAGCCTTCGAGGCCCTGCTTCCAGTCGACGCGCGCCATCTTCGCGGCGCCGTCGACGAGTTGGATTGCGAGTCCCGATCGGACCTGTAGATCGGTGTCGAACGGCGCCGCCCAGCCGCCGCCCATCGGGCTCCAGCCGTCCACCAGATCCATCAGGTAGAAGGGCGACCCGATGACAGACACGTCATCGGTCGCGCCGCGCAGCCTGGCGTGCGGTACGTCGGTGTCTGCGAGGGCCCTGAGAAGCTGCGCCTCACGCATGAGGACTTTGGCTCTGCCTTCGACTCCGTAACCGGGTGGACGTCGAAGCGCCATCTTCTCGCCCCCGCGAAGGATCTCGAAGAGCTCGTTCTGCGATCCACCGGCCAGACTCCGCGCCTGCACCGGTTCGCCGGCTCCGGGAATCCCTTGGCCGTCCATCCATTTGCCGAGCGCTTCGACGTCGAGCGAGAGGGCGGGCTTGTCGTCGACCCGGTCCGCGACCGAGGTGCTGTCACTGTGATCTGCCATACTTGGAACATAATGACTGATTTAGCAGAATGCAATTACTCTGTGGACATCTCCGGCATACTCCCTGCTGGAGACCCGCGAATCCGCGAGAGGACACCGATGACCCCTACCGAAACTCCCACCGTGATGTCGGCAGCCCGCATCCACAGGATGGGAGATCCCGACGCGATAGGCATCGATTCCGTCGCCGTTCCGGCACCGGGACGGGGAGAAATCCTGGTTGCGGTGCGCGCGGCAGCCGTGAATTTTCCCGACACCCTGATGATCGCGGGAAAATACCAGGTTCAGGTGCCACTCCCCTTCGTCCCCGGGCACGAGGCGGCCGGCGTGGTGCACGCCGTGGGGCCGGACGTCACCGCCCCGGTTCAAGGCGACCGGGTGGCGGTCCTCGCCCCGGGAGCATTCGCCGAGTACGTGGTCGCACCGGCCACCGCTGCTGTGTCGATCCCGGACACCGTCGGTTTCGACGAAGCCGCCGCTACCTGGGTGTGCCACCTGACCGCGTATCACGCGTTGCGGTCGACAGCCGAGATCGTCTCGGGCGAGAAGGTTCTCGTTCTCGGAGCCGGTGGTGGAGTCGGGCTCGCCGCCGTGGAAGTCGCCACCATTCTCGGGGGCCGGGTCGTCGCTGCCGCATCGTCGGCAGACAAACTCGAGGCCGCTCGCAGCCGGGGCGCGGAATTCACAGTCGACTACTCCGCAACCGATCTGCGGACCGGAGTCCGAGAGGCGATCGGCTCGGGCATGATCGACATCGTCATCGACCCGGTGGGCGGCACGCTGTCCGAACAGGCACTGCGGGAGATGCGCTGGGGCGGGCGGTTCGTCACCCTGGGTTACGCCAGCGGACACATTCCCCAGATCCCGCTGAACCTGGTGCTGCTCAAGGGCGTCGACGTTCGCGGCCTCGAAATTCGCACGTTCGCCTCCCACGACCCCGGCCGCGCAGAACGAGACCGCGCAGAGTTCACGAACTTGTGGGCGTCGGGCCGGATCCGGCCCCTCATCGGCGCCCGGTATCCCCTCACCCAGGTGAACGCAGCTCTGCACACCGTCGCTGCGGGGCGGTCTCTCGGCAAGACGGTAATAGAAATGGCCTCCTCACCCCACGCCGCGGAGTGCTGATGGAGATCCAGCAACTCCGATGCCTCGTCGCGGTCGCGGAACACGGTTCGTTCACCAAGGCGGCCGCAGCCATACATCTCACGCAGCCGTCGCTCTCGCATGCTGTCGCGAAGCTCGAATCCGAACTTCGGATGCAGCTCTTCCACCGATCCTCCCGCGGTGCGACATTCACATCCGCCGGTCACTCGATCCTGGCGCCCGCGCGGCGGGTACTTTCGGCGCTGGACGACATCGACGCCACTGTGTCGTCACTGCGCGGCATGACAGAGGGAACGGTGCGGGTGGTGACCACCCGCTCCTTCACTACCTCCATCGCAGAAGTGGTGTCGGAATTCTGCCGCCAGTTCCCGCAGATGAAGGTCACGATGGGTGCGCCGAGAACGGAATCGGAGGTTCATTCACTCGTGGCATCGGGTGACTGCGACATCGCCTTCGCGCGAGTGGACCGCACGCCCCCGGAGCTCTCTGCCGACGTACTCGACGTGGAGTCGCTCGCGGTCATCGTTCCGCGGCGCCACGATCCCCACCCGGACGCCTCCGACATCACCTGGCCCCAGGCCGCCGAACTTCCGCTGATAGTGCCGCCGATCGGCAATCAGGCGCGTCTCGCGCTCGATCGCGTGTTCGCTGCGCACGATGCCCGAATGACGGTCGCGGTGGAGAATGAGGACTACGAGTCGACCCTGGAGATGGTGCGCGCCGGTGTCGGTGCCTGTCTCGGCACCCAGGGGGTGTCCCGGCTGCCGGACGGAGCGCGGATGAAGACCATCGTTCCCGTGAGCGAAACCAAGATCGGCCTTCTCTGCCGGCCGGGAACGCTCGCCCCCGCAGTATCGGCGTTCAGAGCGATTGCACTGCAGTCTTTTCCCGGTCGGAACCAGATACGGACACCGATGGCGGTGAACAGCTGAGCTCCCCCGCGGTCAAGCGGGGGAGCTCGATGACATCACGGTGTCACGCAGTCGCGGCCCTGGGAAAGTTGTACAACTTCCGGGCGTTCAGTTCGACGATCTTGTGTGCTTCGTCATCGGGAACATCCTGGAGCAGTTTCGTGGTGTACTGCCGGCTGTTGGGCCAGTTCGAATCCGAATGCGGGTAGTCGCACTCCCAGGTGATGTTGTCGATACCGATCTGGTGGCGCCGGGCGACACCCTCGAAGTCGTCGATGAAGCAGCCGTACATGTGCTCGCGGAACAGATCTGACGGACGCACTTCCTTGTTTACGTTCTGATACCAGCGGTGCTTCTCCCACGTCAGATCGATCCGCTCGAGCAGGTACGGCATCCACCCGATACCACCCTCGGACAGCGCAACCTTCAAATTCGGGAACTTGTAGAACACCGGTGAAAACAACAGGTCTGCGGTCGCATCCATCGAGTTGGTGCCGAAGAGGGCGATCATCACGGCCATCGGAGCCTCCGGAGAGGTGATGGGCGCCTTACCCGAGGAGCCGAAGTGCATGCACAGCGGCATCTTCGTCTCCTCCGCGGCACGGAAGACCGGATCCCAGAAATCGGTGTAGAAGGACGGCAACCCGAGGCCGACGGTGTTCTCGGGGAACGTGATCGCCTTCGCCCCCTTCGCCGCGCACCGGTAGATCTCCTGCGCTGCCTCCTGCGGATCCCACAGCGGCAGAATGATCAGAGGAATGAAACGATCGGGATTGGACGCCGCCCATTCATCGAGGTGAAAGTCGTTCCACGCCTTCACCGACAGCAGCGCCAACTCCCGGTCCGTCCCTTCCAGAAACACGGTGCCGGCGAAACGTGGGAAGGATGGGAAGCACAACGCAGCCTGCACGCCGTCGATGTCCATGTCCGCCACTCGTGCCTTCGGGTCGTAACACCCCGGCAGCATGTCGGAGTAGCGCGTGGGATCCATCCCGTATTCCTGCGGCTTCTTGCCCGCCACCGCGTTGAGGCCGATGTTCGGATAGATCCGGCCCTCGTACGACCACACCTCGGCGAGCTTCTTCTTCTTGGGCGCGGTGTCTCCTTGGCGGGCCGTGTCGAGCAGCAGCGCCGACAACCCCTCGTCGCCGTGACTCTGGCTCATGTCCATCTCGATGATCCGCGGGCCCTGCTCGTGGAACTTCTTGGGCAACCGATCGGTCCACACGGTGGGCGGCTCGATCAGATGGTCGTCCACCGAGATCAAATGCATATGGTCCTGAAGCGGCACAGCGACTCCCTAGTGAATGGGATGACGGGTCATGGTCCTGCGTCATCCGGATTGCCAGTGATCTATCTGACACTGTGTCATCGTAGTGATGTGAGTCACCACCGTCAATCTCTAGCGGGATCTCCTGGGTATCCAGCACCGAATCGGCGACTCGTACCGACCAGGAATCCACAAAATTCGGCTCTCACAACCTCCTTCTGACGGATGGTTCGGGTCACTTGGTGGTCTTTCCGGCATAGCGCACGTCGAAGATGCTCGTGAAGTCCGCCTGCCCCAGCGTGTCCATGCCGACCGTCGAGGACGAGTACGCGACGATCGTCGGTACCCCACAGATGAAGACGTCGTATGCATCGTCGGCCGCGATGCCGGAGGCGCGGCGCAACAGCTCGGTTCTCTCGCCGTCATCGAGCCGCGGGTCCAGCGATTGCAGCACCGTCTCGGAGAACTGGGCCGACGGCGGGCTCGGGAAGCGGTAGTCGGCCATGTAGTTCAGCAACAGTGACTGGCCGGGAATCGGATACGCCAACCGCGAATTCAGGAGCTCATAGTCGCCCTGACGGAAAGTCGACTGTGCATCGACAGCCGGAATGGGCAACAACTGGGCGTCGACGCCGATGTCACGAAGTTGTGCCTGAACCGACGTCGCCATTTCCTGTTGCGGCGACGCGCCCGCGACATAGATCACGCGCAGGGACAGGTTGTCCGGTGCCCCCGCCTCCTTCAGCAGAGCCTTCGCCTTGACCGGATCGTGCGTATAGAGGGCGGTCCTGCTGTCGTCGTGGCCGTCCACGCCTTCGGGAAGCGGTTGCGAGAGTGGTGCACACTTTCCGTTCAGCAGCGCCGAATTGATACCCTCGCGGTCGATGGCATAGTTCAACGCCTGCCGGACCTTCGCGTTCTCGAGTCCGGGCGTGCCGATGTCGAGTTGGACGGCGTACGACTGGACGGTCGGATACTCGTGTACCTCGAACCCCGAACCTCCGGTGACAGCTCGGATCTCGTCGTACTGGTCCGGATCGACCTTGATGGCGTCGACCTGTCCGGAACGGAACGCATTGAGCCGTGAATTGTCGTCAGCCATTCCGATCAGCTCGAGCCGCTGGGGCTTCTGCGCGTCCGGATCCCAGTAGCCGTCGTAACGTACGTACGTCACACGATCACCGGGGCGCACCTGATCGAAGCGGTACGGTCCCGAACCGGCGTCCGTGCGGCCGATGTCGAGTCCCGCATCGAGAGCCTTCACATTCACGATCGCCGCCTCGGTCGTCGACAGCACGGCGGGAAGATCGAGCGCCGGGCGACTGGTCGAGATCCGCACCCTGTTCCCGTCGACGGCGTCCACACCGGTCACCATGTCGAATCTGCCCGCCACCTTCGACTTCTGCGGATCACGCGCGCGGGCAAGGCTCGCGACGACAGCCTGGGCGTCCACCGGCGTGCCGTCGTGGAACGTCACGTCGTTCCGAAGCGTGAAATCGACCGACCTTCCGTCGTCGGCGAACGTCCACGATTCGGCGACCATCGGTGCGATCGTCGGACCACTGACAGCTTGGGTCAGCCGGTCGTACACTGGAGACAGAAACGGGAAGTCGATCTGATAGTTGCCCGACTGGTGGGGATCGAGATTGTTCGGGACGACGTTGCCGGCCACTCGCAGAGTCGCCGTGCGATCCACCTCGCCTTGTGCCCCGTGCTCGCCTGTCGCGGTCCCACACGAGACCACGACGCCGGCGGCCAGCACAGCAACCGCCACCGCGTATCGACGGCGACGAGAACTTCTATCGAACATGAATGTGCTCCATTTCCTCGGAATCGACGCAGACACCGACCCGCGCCGCACAGAACGAGGGGCGTCGCCCCGGGACCATGCCCGGGCAACGCCCCTCGCCCGACAACACTCTGATGAGAACTGGGTCAGGAGGTCTTGCCCAGGTACCGCGTGTCGAGGATTCCGCTGAAGTCCGCTTGCCCGATGGTGTCGATACCGACGACCTTGTCGGTGTATGCGGCCTGCGTCGGAATTCCACAGATGAACATGTCGTACGCATTCTCCGAGGCGATACCCGAGGCTTCCGAGTACAGCTGGGTGCGGTCGGCGTCAGGAGTGTTCGGGTCCAGCGAACGGTTCACCGCATCAGTGAACTCCTGCGAAGGTGCCGTTGGGAAGCGCAACGGCACGAGGTAATTGGTCTGGAGCGACTGTGCGGGGGTCGGGTACGTCAGGCGCGGGTTCAGGAGCGAGTAGCTCCCCTCCCCCATCGTGGTCTGCGCATCGGCCGCGGGGAGCGGCATGATGTCGAGCCCCACCCCGACATCGGCCAACTGTGCCTGGATGGCGGTGGCCATCTCCTGCTGGGGAGACAGGCCCGAGACCGTGATCAGCCGCAGCTTCAGATCTGCAGGCGCGTTGGCCTCCTTCAGCAGCTGGCGCGCCTTGTCCGGATCGTACGTGTACTTGCCGTCGACGTCGGAGTTGTGGCCGTTGACGCCGTCGGCGATCGGCTGCGAGATCGGCTGGCATTGGTCCTTCAGAAGCGCCGAGTTGATGCTGTCCCGGTCGATCGCGAAATTGAGAGCCTGCCGAACTCGCGGGTCGGTGAGCCCCTGCTGTCCGATGTCGAGTTGCACTGCGTAGTACTGCGACACGGGGAAGGTGTGCATCTGGTACTGCGGCTGTCGCAGCAGGGTCTGCAGCTCGTCGGTCTGGCCTGCTTTCGCGAGCATGACGTCGATCTGACCGCTACGGAAGGCATTGAGTCGTGCGTTGTCGTCGCTGATCCCGATGATCTCGAGATTGGCGGCTTTCTGCGCTTCCGGATCCCAGTACCCGTCGAAACGCTTGTAGATGATGCGGTCGCCTCGTCGGATCTGCTCGGCCACGTAGGGTCCCGAGCCCGCCGTCTCCACGGACAGGTCGACTCCACCGTCGATGGCGACCGGGTTGACGATGGCCGCCGTGGTTGTCGAGAGAATGGCCGGCAAGTCTGCTGCGGGCCTGCTGGTCGTGATCCGCACCGTGTTGTCGTTCACGGCCTGGACCGAGGTGATCACCGCGAGCGATCCCGCCGAACGTGCCCGTTGCGGGTCCCGAGCACGGTCGAGGCTCTTCACCACGGCGGCGGCATCGACCGGGGTTCCGTCGTGGAACTTCGCGTCGGTACGGAGAACGAAATCCGCGCTGAGACCGTCCGGGGAGAACTGCCAGGACTCCGCCAGCATGGGCTCGATCGCCGGCCCCGATACTGCTTGCGTCAGCCGATCGTAGACCGGGGCAAGGTAACTGAAATCGACCTGATAGTTGCTGGACTGGTGGGGATCGAGATTGTTGGGGGCCAGCGTCCACGCCATCTTCAACGTCCCGTTCCGGTCTACCTCACCACCGCTCGCGGCCCCCGCAGTCGACCCGCCGCCGCCACAGGCGGACGCGACCACTGCCACCGTGACCGCCATCACCAGCATCTTGATGCCGGAGGAAACTCCGCTAGAGATCTTCATACCCACACGCCCATTTCTCACCTTGATCGGTACGACACGTCCACGAATCCGCCTGCACGGCAACAAGAGGCCTTCGAAAGAGAACACGGAAGGAATTACGAACGGCCGAGGCCATCGGTGGTCGACCCGTCCGATACGGAGTTCACGACCATTTCGTCTCGCTGCGCATGCCTTGGCGTGCGCAGCCAATCTTAGTGACCGCAGTCACATACCGCAAGAGCCGCAACACCTTTCGACATGAAAGCTCCGGATGAGGGACATAGAAGCCTTCTATGGCCCGGACCCGTACCTCCGAACAGCCCGAGAGGGCTGCCGGCAGACAGCCGGCAGCCCTCTCGTGACGTGCGGATGCAGTCGCAAATCCGCTTCGGTACAGTCTTTCTACTTGCGGATCTTCGGATTCAGATAGCCGTATGACATGTCGACCAGAAGATTGCAGACCAGCACCACCAGCGCGCTGATGATCACCACACCCTGCACGACGGGAAGATCCCGCTGCACGACCGCCGTGTAGCCGAGCATTCCCAATCCCGATATCGCAAAGACGAATTCGACGGTTACCGCGCCACCCAGGATGCGCCCCATCTGCATACCGAGCACCGTGACGATCGAGACGGACGCGTTCTTCATTGTGTGCTTCCACAAGACCCCATGCTCGGCGAGCCCCTTCGCGCGCGCGGTGCGCACGTAGTCCTTGTTCATCGCATCGACGATGGAACCTCGTGTCTGCCGCGCGAGCTCCGCCGCGGACACCGCAGCCAGAGCGATCGCGGGGAGGATCAGGTGGCGGGACCATTCGACGATCCCGCCCTCCGCGATCGTGACGTATCCGGTCGCGGGGAGCCACGCGCGAGTGATCGCGAAGGTGATCACCAGAACCAGGCCCAGAACGAACGGGGGGACCGACATCAGGAGCGCCGCCAGCGTCGTCACCGCGCGGTCGACGACGGAACCCTGGCGCACCGCAGCCCACACACCCAGCGGGATTCCGATGACCACGGTGAGCACAATGGCCCACAACGCGAGTGAGCCGGTGATCCAGATCCGCTCCATCAGCGCATCGGTCACGGGCTGGCCGCTGTAGAGGGAGGTACCCAGGTCTCCGGTGAGGGCATGAGCGACCCACTCGACATAGCGAACAACCATGGGCGCGTCGAGATTCAGGTTCTGGCGCACCTGGTCGATCTGATCGGCACTGGCGCCTTCGCCCGCGATCCGAGCCGCCGGGTCCGTACCCCGGTTCGCCAACTCGAGCAACGCGAAGGAGAGAAACGCCACCAACAGCAACAGGGGTATCGCCGCTAAGACGCGACTGACGACGAGCTTGAGCATGAAACCCGACTCCTCATGAGACGAAAGATGTGGTCAGGTGCCGGACTTGCCCACATGACAGAAGGCGACGACACCGGTGAAATCGGCTGTGTGGTGATCCCGTGCCTCACGCCTGGGCGACCAGGGTTCGTTTCGCGGCACGCTTGCGCGGATTCATCACCGGGATCGCCGACAGCAGTTCCTTCGTGTACGGATCCTTCGGGTCCTCGAAGATCTGCTCGGTAGCGCCCGACTCGACGACCTCGCCGCGTCGCATCACGGTGACGTCGTGGGCGAACATCTTCACCAGCGCCAGGTCGTGAGAAATGAAAAGGTAACTGATCTGACGTTCCTGCTGCAGATCCTGCAGGAGGTTGAGAACCTGGGCCTGGATCGAGACATCCAGTGCCGCCACGGGCTCGTCGCACACGATCAGCTCCGGCTCGGTTGCCAGCGCGCGCGCGATGGCGATGCGCTGCAACTGACCTCCGGAGAACTCGTGTGGGTACTTCTCGAGTTGGTCCATGCGGAGCCCTACCCGCTCGAGCAGTTCCGCAACCCGCTCGTCGCGAGCGCTCCCCCGCAGCTTCGTGTGCAAAGTGAGCGGTTCCGCCACGGACTGGCCGATCAACATTCGAGGGTCCAACGAGTTGAACGGATCCTGGAAGATCATCGTCGCCCGCCGGCGAAGCCTGCGCACCTCCTTCGCCGACATCGTCATGATGTCGTCTCCGAACAACTTGACGGAACCCGTGTCGGGCGTCGCCAGTCGCAGTGCCATCCGGCCGATCGTGGACTTGCCGGCACCGCTCTCGCCGACGATTGCCCGGGTCCGGCCCTTCTCCAATGTGAACGACACGTCCTTGACGGCGTGGGTGTGTTCCGCCGGGATGCCCAGGAGATTCCGCTTCTTGACGAAGGACTTGACGAGACTGTCGATTTCGAGGATAGGGCTCATTCCTTGATTCCTTCCAAGCGCAATACATCGGACCGAACGCAGCGCACCAAGTGATGATCGGAACCCTCGAGCGGGACAGTGCCCTCATCGCACTGCCCCGCCGCGGCGTAACCGCATCGGGGGTGAAACCTGCACCCGCTCGGCCAGTTCCAGGCCGCGGGCACGGTTCCCGGAATCGCGAATAGTCGTTCGGCCCGCACCTGAGCGTCCGGAGTCGACGCCAGTAGTCCCTCGGTGTAGGGATGCTCGGGCTCGTAGAAGAGTTTCTCGGCGACCGTCGACTCCATTACCTGGCCACCGTAGAGGACAGCAACCCGGTCGCATGTCTGCGCGACCACACCGAGGTCGTGCGTGATGAACAGGACGCCGAGCCCCATCCGCTCCTGAAGCTCTGTGAGAAGGTCCAGCACCTGAGCCTGGACCGTGACATCCAGTGCCGTCGTCGGTTCGTCCGCGATGAGGACGACCGGCTCGCAGGCGACGGCCATCGCCAGCATTACCCGCTGACACATACCGCCGCTGAACTGGTGCGGATACTCGTGCGCGCGCTTCTCCGAGTCGGGAATACCGACCAGATCCAGCATCTCGACGGCACGGCTCCAGGACTCCTTGCGCCCGACGTCCGCCTTGTGTCTGCGCACCACCTCGGCGATCTGATCGCCGACGGTGAAGGCAGGGTTGAGGGATCGGCGCGGTTCCTGGAAGATCATGCCGATCGTCTTGCCCCGGAGGTCGTTCATCTCACGGTTCGACAGGCCGATGAGCTCTCGGCCCTCCAGGCGAACCGAGCCGGTGATCCGAACCTTCGGTCCGGCGAGAAGTCCCATGATCGCCAACGACGTGACGGTCTTGCCCGAACCGGACTCTCCCACCAGTCCGAGCGTCTCGCCTCGGCGTAACGCCAGGTCGAGATGATCGACCACACGGGACCATCCGTGCTCGGTCTTGAAATCGATGCACAGATCCGTGACTTCCAGGACTTTCTGCCCGAGGGCGACGTGATCGGCGACCGCTTCGTCTGCCGCCAGTAGTGTCTTGTCAGCCATTAGCTCCACGCCCTTCGAAAGCATCACGCATACCGTCACCGAACGTCGACAACGCCAGCACCGTCAGCACGATCGCAGCGGTGGGCACGATCATGAAACTGGGCGAGACGCTCACGTTCTGGAACGCATCCTGGAGCATGGATCCCCAGCTGGCCTGAGGTGACTCGACACCGAGTCCGAGGAAGCTCAGGCTCGCCTCGACGATGATGACGATTCCGGCACCGAATGTCACCTGGATCATCAGGGCAGAACTGGCGTTCGGAAGAACGTGCCGCCACAGCAACCGGAAATTCGAGCACCCAACGCTACGGCAGGCCTCGATGTAGGACTCGCCTGCCACCGCCTGCGCCTCGGACCGCGCGATTCGGAACAGTCTCGGCGCCAGCAGCATTCCGACGGCTATCATCGCGTTCGTCAGTCCGGGACCGAGCACACCGACCACCGCCAGCGCAAGGATCAGCGGCGGCAGCGCGAGCAGTGCTTCGGCGATACGACTGAGCACTGCGTCCACCGGACCGCCCACCAGTCCGGCGAGGAGACCGAACGGGATACCGATGATCGCCGCCAGCGCCATTGCCTGGACGATTGCGAGTACGGCGACCTGGGTTGCGTCGACCATGCGGCTGAAGACGTCACGTCCGTAACCGTCGGTGCCGAACCAGTGTTCACCGCTCGGCCCCTGCAGACGTGCACTGAGTGCCTGCGCGTTGGGGTCGTGAGTCATCAGGACGGAACCGAACACTGCGACCAGCACGAGCAGGACGAGAAAAGCGAGCGACACCATGGCCGCCCGATTGGAACGGAGCGCACGCCATTTTCGGCCGCCACGCAGCCGTGCGGACCACGTGCCGCGGGAACTGGTGGATTCTGCGGTGGTCATGTCGTCACCCTTCGCGACGTAGCAGCATGCAGCCTGCCTCGGGTCCGCCACCGATACCGACTGCGGCGATTTCGACGTCCTTGGCGATCTGCCGGTCTCCGCCCTCCCGCCACAACTGCACGCAGGCTTCGTGCAGGAAGCCGTATCCGTGCAGACGGCCGGCCGAGAGCTGGCCACCGTGCGGGTTGATGGGGAGTTCACCGTCGAGGCGGTATCGGTCTTCTTCGTCGAGGAACTGCCCGACCTTGCCGTGCTCACAGAACCCGAGTGCTTCGATCCACTGGGTCGTCAAGTAACTGAAGCCGTCATAGAGCGTCGCGAAGTCGACGTCACCGGGGGTCAGCTTGGTGGTCTCCCACATCGAGTCCGCCGCGTCGTGGGACGCCATGGTCGTGAGATCGGCTCGCTGGTCCCAGGTGTGCCGCTCCGAGAGGGACGCACCCGCCGCTTCGATGGCGAGGGGCGAATTGTTCAGTCCGGTCGACGCTTCGCGCCGCGAGACGATGATCGCCGTCGCGCCGTCACACGGAACATCACAGTCGTAGAGACCGAGCGGCCAGGAGATAAACCGGGCGCCGAGGTAGTCGTCCATCGTCATCGGATCCCGATAGATGGCATTGGGGTTGAGGCCGGCATTACGACGGCCGTTGATGACGAGCTTGCCGATCTGCTCACGGGTGAGCCCGAATTCGTGCATGTAGCGCTGTGCGTACATGCCGATCCAGTTGGCCGGCGACGCCGCCCCGAACGGCAGCCTGAACTCCGAGTGCCCACTGGCGCGAGCCATCTTCCCGGTCAGTGCCGCGGCGCGACCCGACGCCTGAGCTGTCGCCTCCCACACCGAGCGGAAGCAGAGTACGTGGGTGGCGCGCCCGCTCGCCACGGCGGCAGCCGCGTCCAGGAGTGTTCCGATCTGCCCCGAAGTTTCGACACCGCTGACGTGCCAGCGGGTCTTCAGGCCGAAAGCGTCACGGACGTCGTGTGTCGTCGCGCCGACGAAGCCGCCCTCCGCGTTCACCGGACCGGGGTAGCTGGCTACACCGTCGATGTCATCGAACGACAGTCCGGCATGCTCCACCGCTCGCTCCGAGGCCTCGAGTGCGAGGTCGATACCGGTCCGCCCGATACGGCGTCCGATCTGAGACTGCCCGATACCCGTGATGACTGCACGGTCGTCCACAAAGGTCATTTCGTCACCGGCCTGAAGAAGGGAAGTGCAACGTCGTCCTGCTTGTCGAAGACCACCTCGACCGCCATGCCGACCTCGACCGCATCGACGTCACACTCGACGAGGCAGGTGGTCAGGCGAACGTCCGGTTGATCGTCGAGTTCCACCGCCGCAATGACATAGGGGGGTGGGAACGCGGGAAACCACTGATGGTGATTGACGGTGTACGCCGCGACCTTGCCGGTACCCGAGGCGACCTCGGGGCCGACGTCGCGGCTGTGGCACCGCCAGCACGCGCCGACCGGCGGATGAATCCACCCACGGCACGCCCGGCACCGATAGATGCGTAGCTCGTCTTCGAATCCTCCGGTCCAGAAGTCCCGCGACTCTGCGGTCACCTCGGGGAGCATTCGTCCCGACTGGTTTGACATCGAGTTCCTCCAAAGAACTGTCGCTGACGGGTACCCGATACCGATCAGCCGCGCGAAACGGATGAGACGTGACCTCGGTCACCCTGGGCGAACCCTAGCATCTGATGGTTGTGTCACGAAAGAGTCGAGCGAAATCATCGCCCCCGGAAGCGACCGCTCCCGACGCCGGCACTCCACCGTAAGGAGATCACGTCGTCCGCACAGCGTTCAAAGCTTTGCCCCTATGTGCTGCAGATATTCAAGTCATCGACGTTCACGTGCTCGCCGATCGTCCGTCCGGTCACCGCGCCGAGAAGTTCGCACAAAAGCTCCACGACGCGCCCGCAACCACAGGGGCGCAGCCCTCGGCTATCACTTCTCTGACACCCATGTACATACTAAAGCGCTTCTGGGTCGAGGCGCGAGACATACTCGATCCGCAATCGGGTGGGCAGATGACGTACCCAAAGTACCCGTCGTGTCAGATTGATTATGCGAGATCCGCCCGATTGCGCCGTGCAACGATCCGCTTCGTCGAACTGCACGCCTGACCGGAGGCGATTGGCGCTGTCAGAATGTTGACGGTTTCCGGGCCATGCAGTGGCAGTTCGTGACCTATCACGCTTGCCGGTCACCCCCACCACCAACCGGAAGCTGCACGTTCGATACGCTTGTGATGCGAAACACACATTCTTCCCATTTTTATGTACACTGAGTCAGATACTTCTCCTCAGAGGTTTCAGGTTCACAGTGTCTCCAGGTTCGCCAGGGCTCGCCGGCTTACCGGCGCCGTACCCATTTCGGCACCTGCCGCTGTCCCCCATCCGGAAAGGAAGCATCACCGTGGTCGGTGTAATGAACGGAATCCGAGTCGTCGAGGTTGCGGCATGGACCTATGTGCCCGTGGCCGGGGCCATCCTCACCGAGTGGGGTGCCGACGTCCTGAAGATCGAGCACCCCGAAAGCGGCGACCCGCAACGGGGTCTGGTCAGTTCCGGACTGATCCCCGCCGGCGGTGTGAACCACATGTTCGAGCTGCCGAACCGCGGGAAGCGGAGTGTGGCACTCGATCTGAAGTCGGAGGAAGGGCGCGAGCTGTTGATGAAGCTCGTCGCCACGGCCGACGTGTTTCTGACGAACTTCCGTCCCTCGGCGCGCAAGAAGCTACGTATCGACGTCGACGACGTTCGTGCGCACAATGACAAGATCATCTATGTCCGCGGCTCCGCCGCCGGTCAGCGCGGACCGGAAGCCGAACGCGGCGGATACGACATGTCGTCCTTCTGGGGTCGCAGCGGGGCTGCCGACAACGTCACCCCGGCGTCGAGCGAGTACCCGGTGAACATGCCGGGCCCCGCCTACGGCGACACCCTCGGCGGCCTCACCATCGCGGGAGCGATCTCGTCGGCGCTGTTCCACCGGGAACGAACCGGCGAGGCCCTTGTCGTCGACAGCTCGCTCCTCGCGATGGGGTCCTGGGCGATGGGCGCGACGATCGCAGGCGCGCATGCCTTCGGGATTGACGAGTACCCCAAGCCGGTTCAGTCCGAAGCCGCAAACCCCCTGGTCAACACGTACAGGACCGCGGACGACCGGTTCATCTCCATCGTCATGCTCGAATCGGACCGCTTCTGGCCCGAGTTGATGACGGTGCTGGAGAGCCCCGAGCTCATCGACGACCCCCGCTTCGACAGACACGCGAAGCGTGCCGAGAACCGGGCCGCGTGCATTTCCGCCATCTCGGCAGGGTTCGCGAAGAAGACACTCGAAGAGTGGAAGGTGGCCTTGAAGGACATCAACGGGGTGTGGTCGGCCGTCCAGAAGCCGCGCGAGGTCGTCACCGACCCCCAGGTCGAGGCAAACGGCTACATCGCGGACCTCGAAGACGCGGCAGGAACTCCGTTCAAGCTCGTGACGGCACCGGTGCAATTCAATGAGCAGCCCAGCCAGGTCACCCGCGCTCCCGAACACGGGGAGCACACCGACGAGGTGCTGGAGGAACTCGGACTGAGCATGGACCAGATCATCGAGTACAAGGTGAGCGGAGCAATCCTCTGACCCCGACGTTGTTGTCGAACAACTGCATGTGACGTGGAGAGGGTGCCGAACAGCGGCACCCTCTCCACGTCTCTGCGGTCTGCGCCGTCGACGTCCCCCTCTCGGACATTCGACGGCTCCCGGAAAGGCGGACATGAGCACTCGAGACGTGTGGCACACACGAAGACGTTCACGCTCGGCGACTTCGGAGGACACCCGGGACCCGATCCGAGATGCCGCGGTGCACCCGCACAGCCGGCAGGACCGGATGCTCGCGCTGACGGGCACCCTGCTCGGTCTCGTACTCGCGGCACTGGCCTCGACGACCGTCCTCACCTCCCTGCCGGTGATGATGCACGAACTCGGCGGGGATCAGACCGCGTACACCTGGGTGGTCGGTTCTACTCTGCTCACGACCACGGTGAGCCTCGCGATCTGGGGGAAGCTCGCCGACCTCTTCTCCCACAAGAAGCTCATGTTCGCTGCCATCGCCGTGTTCATCGTCGCATCCCTGTTCGCCGGGCTCGCACCGGACACCGCCGTGCTGATCGGGTTCCGATCCCTTCAAGGAATCGGGGCCGGAGGTGTGATTGCCGTCGGGCCGGTCCTGCTCGCGGATCTCCTGAGCCCGCGCGAACGCGGGCGCTACGCCGGCCTGATCAGCGGGGTCATCGGCATCGGCACGATCGGCGGCCCCGTCATCGGGGGGATCGTCACCGACACCATCGGCTGGCGCTGGAACTTCTACCTCGGCATCCCCTTCGCGATAGCGGCCGTGGTACTCCTTCAGCGGTCCCTACACCTGCCCGTCCACCATCGTCCGATCCGGATCGACTGGGTCGGCGCCGGCCTGATCTCGGTGAGTGCATGCGCGCTCATGGTGTGGGTCACGTTGGCGGGCAGTCAGTTCGACTGGCTGTCACCGACGTCGTATGTCGTGTTGGGTGGTGCGGTCGTGTGCGCCCTCGCCGCGGCGGTGGTCGAGGCGAAGGTCCGCGAGCCCGTCATCCCCCTCGCGCTGCTCAGGAATCCCTCGATCTCCCGCGTCGTGATCGCCAGTACGGCATTGGGTGTCACGATGCTGGCAGTACCGACATTCATGAGTCAGTACCTGCAGATCGCCCGAGGCCTCAGCGCCTCGGTGTCCGGAATGTTCATGCTGTCCATGTCGGTCGCGACGTTTCTGGCTGCCTCCGTGGTCGGACACCGGATCAGCCGAACCGGATTGTGGAAGCGCTGGGTCGTCCTCGCCAGCGTTGCGCTCGTCTGCGGGCTCGCCGGTCTGTCGACCCTCACCGTCTCGTCCGGGCTGGCCGCGGTGTCCGTGTATCTTCTGTGCATCGGGTTCGCGATCGGAGTCCTGATGCACAATCTTCTCGTCGTCGCGCAGAATTGCGCGCCGCCGCACCAACTGGGTGCCGCCAGCGCGCTGCCCGCGTTCTTCCGTCAACTCGCGAGCGCGATGAGCGTCAGCATCCTGGGCGCTGTTCTCGCCACGAGAATCTCCGCATTTCACACTGGCGGAGACGAATCGGAGTTGGTGAACGCATCTGTTCCACGCGTGGCCGACCTCGCCGAACCCCTACGCGGACAGCTTCAGACCGCGTACGCCGACGGCATCGGCGACCTCTTCCTACTGTGCACGCCGCTCGGACTCCTCGGACTCGTCGCCGCACTCGTGCTACCCAACACTCCCCTCAGCAGCAAGACCGCAGTGGAGACCCAGGCGCTCGATCCACTCGACACGTGATCTGCCCCGTGAGGTGTTACGTGATGGTCGGCCGCGGACGAACGCGATAGTGGTACCGGTGCGGATGTCGTGGAGGGCACCGATTGCCACAAGCATTCTCGCGCGGTCTCTCTAGACGTCTCGGCTCGAGGATCGATCTCTGTCACCGCTGGGCTTCGATCGCCGAGAACGCCTCCGCATCGAGGATGCTGACGGACAGTTCTGAAATTGACCGGGCGGCATCTTGATACATCGAGTACAGATCCTCGACTCCACCGCACGCAACCCAAAAGTTCACCAGAGCAGAGTTGGCCGCCTCGAGTGTTGCAGCTATGAGTTGAGGACGCATGTCGGTGTCCGGATCGATACCCAATGAGGCTGAAATGAAGGCAGTCAGTGCCAACTGGACACTCCGGCGACGCTCGCCGTTTGCCCTGTCCATCACCTCAGGGGCTGTGGCGGCAGCCTTTTTCCAGAGCAGGTATCCATCCAAACCCGATTGCGTGTTCAAAGTCAGAGCCATCCACACCGCCCAGATCACCGAGGCAGGATCGGGCGTCGGCTCGAGACGCGCGAACTCGTCGAGGACCACCTGATTCTTCCGGCGGTGGAAGTCGAGAAGCAAGTCTTCCTTGTTCGCGAAGTAGCGGGTCACCGTACGAAGCGAGCACCCCACCCGAGTGCCGATCTCGTCGACGGTCACTTCGGAGTATCCACGCTCGGTGAACATTTCCAACGCAACATGCTCGATGTTGGCGGCGACCCGCCGACGGCGTTCCTGCCAGCCCGGACTCAGGGATTCATCTCGCGGGGCACCAGCGCGGGTCACTGCGGTCAGCGGTTCCGATCCGTTCATCTCTTCCCTCTTCCTGAGCGACGTCTGGTGCTCTGTTAATCCCCTGTTACAGCTCGGGTGACAAGCCTTCTCCCCTTGACAGTTTGACACATTAGGTCGAGAGTTCTCTTACTTTGACATGTTCGGTCAAAGTATTCCTGTGCGGCGAGACGCAACTCGACTGCTTCGAGCGCTCGCCCCAGCACGAAAGAGGCGAAAATGAATGAGCTGACCTGGCTACCGGCATGGGAGATCCGCGATCTCATCGCAAGCGGAGATGTCTCCGCCGCGGAAGTCGTCAACCACTTCCTGGGTCGGATCGAAGAGTTTCAACCGAAGCTCCATGCCTTCGCGACACTCGATCCGGAACGAGCCCGCTACGAGGCCGCGAAAGCGGATACGGCTCGCCGCCGAGGGGAACGGCTCGGCCCCCTGCACGGTCTCCCGATCTCGGTGTAAGAGAATCTGGCAGTGCAGGATGTGCCGTTCGCGTTCCCGCGAACCGGCACGTACGGCGTCTCGGAGTTCGACGCCATCGCTGTCGAACGTCTGCGGGATGCCGGCGCGATCGTGGTGGGCACAAACACCATGATGGGGACCGGAAGCGCAAGGTCCGAGGACTCGAGGCCCGAGGCACCCACGATGAGTAGCTATAACTGGGACGTCGAGGCACGCAATCCATGGGACACCTCTCGCATTCCCGGGTGGTCGAGCTCCGGTGGTGCGGCCGCCGCGTCAGCGGCCTTGTTGCCGGTGACCATTGGCAGCGACGGTGGCGGATCCACACGCCTGCCGGCGGCGTTTTCCGGCGTCGTAGGGGTGCATCCGACGCGCGGCCTCGTGCCCCACGTCGACTACCGGCAGCCGAAGTTCCGGCTCACTTCGACAAACGGGCCGCTGGCCCGGGACGTCCGAGACGCCGCGTTGGTGATGCAGGTACTCGCTGGGCCGGACGCCCGCGACTACATCTGCATCCAGAATGAGCCGGCTGATTTCCTCGCCACGCTGGATGCCGGTGTCGGGGGCATGCGCCTGGCCTGGACCGACGACTACGGATACGCGGCCACGCACGCATCGCCGGAGAGCGGAAGAGTTGTCGCAGCAGTTCGCGAGATGGCCTTCAAACTACGGTCTCTGGGCGCAGCCGTGGAGACGACCGATCAAGTCTGGGACCGAGCAACCGCGGCGGTGGGCCGGCGCCCGGCGAACCGTCGGTATACGAGATCGAGGTAGGCAACAATCCTCCACCCTTGCCGCCGGTCGATTCACGGCTCTATCGCGAATCGCTCGAATGGCGCGCGCGCAACGGGAATGTGTTTCGGGATCTATTCCGTGAGTACGACCTTCTGTTGTCGGTGACGAGTCAGTCGATCGCACCGACCGTGGAGCAGTGGGACGAAGCATGGACCACCCGGCCGGAGAAGATGGCCGCGGACTACACGCCACACACCGTCTTGTGCAACATCCTCGGTCTGCCGGCGGTGTCCGTGCCCTGTGGATTCGTGGACGGGATGCCGGTGGGCCTGCAGATCGTCGGTCCCCCGAGCAGCGAAGATCGCATCTTCCGACTCGCCTCGGCCTTCCAACGCGCGTTCCCCGTCACCGAGCGGCCTTCGGTTGGTTAGGACGGTTCAACGGGTGCCCGCCAGTCGGTCAGTGGTCGTCAACTGCCGGGCACCCGAGTCCTTCTGAAAAATCACACCCTGAAAGAAGAACCCACATGGTAAACGCCCCAGCAAAGTATCGGTCGCGGCTCCTCCTCGCAGCTGCCACGGCCGGAAGCACCGTCGAAAGCTTCGATTGGCTGATCTACGCGGTCCTCGCACCCTACTTCGCACATGCAATATTTCCCGGTGACGACCCTGTGGCGAGCCTGCTGGCGTCCTACCTCGTTTTTGCGATCGGCTTCCTGATCCGGCCGATCGGTGCGGTGATCATGGGCCGCATCATCGACCGACAGGGTCGCAAATTCGGTCTGGTCGTCTTGGTGTCCATGATCTCCGTCGGCGCCCTTGTCATCGCGCTGACGCCCAGCTACGACACCATCGGTCTGTGGGCAGCGGTCATCGTCGTCCTCGCCCGGCTCGTTCAGGGCCTGTCGATGAGTGGTGAGCAAGCCGCAGTCGGAACGTACCTTCTCGAGACGGCACCCCGGGATCGACGGTTCCTCTTCGGCGCGGTTGCCAGCGCCTCGAGCTACGTCGGGCAAATGCTGGCGACTGCGTGTCTGGCGATCCTGCTGGGAATCTACGGCGTCGAGGGACTCGAGTCCGGCGGCTGGCGTGCGGGCTTCCTCGTCTGCGCCGCAATGGGACTGATCGCGCTGTGGATTCGTGGTGCCGCGCCAGAGAGCGAGATCTTCACCGAACAAGTGAAGAACGAACGTCCGCGTCAACTTCCACTACTTCGCGCACGCACCCGTCAGGCCGCCGCGATCTTCCTGATGCTCGTCCCGGTCACCATGGGCATGTACTTCATCACCGCCTACCTGGCCAAGTTCCTTTCCCACGCCGGCGTCGCGACGAAGGAGCAAGTCACAGGGTATGTGCCGATCTTCACGGTGTACTTGATCCTCATCATCTTGGTATCGGGATTCCTCGCGGATCGATTCGGTGGCCTCCGGATATTGCGGATCGGGTACGTGACCCTTGCGGTGTGCACACTGCCCGTCATCATCGGACTCTCCACCGGGGTGGTACCCATTCTGCCCGGAGCACTGCTGTACCTCACCGTCCTCGGATCTGTAACAGGTCCCTTCGCCATGGTCGGCCCTCAATTATTCCCTCCAGCAGTGCGAGCGGTGGGCGTGGGCTTGCCGTCGATGCTCTCCGTGGCCCTCTTCGGTGGAACGTTTCCGCTCATCGCCGAAGGTCTCACCGCCGCTGGCAACTCTGGCGCCATCCCTTGGT
Source organism: Rhodococcus sp. NPDC019647 (assembly GCF_044389235.1). Lineage (NCBI taxonomy): Bacteria > Bacillati > Actinomycetota > Actinomycetes > Mycobacteriales > Nocardiaceae > Rhodococcus > Rhodococcus sp. NPDC019647. The sequence goes on from NZ_JBIRXS010000015.1 coordinate 88,083, forward strand.
ACATCGGGGTCGGGGCAGTCCTTGGACTAGTGGGCAACATTCTCGTTCGCAAATCGGACCTCGTTCACGATTCCGACACCCAAGATGAGTCGAGGGAGATACGTCAGCGCACTGCCCGGTGAGGCAACCGAGAAGGGTGCGCCGTAACAACACGAGTTCTCCCAGAGCGAGGCGGCACATTGTTCCAGCCGAGGCCGACCCGCCTACCAGCTCGATGTAATCGCAGCTTGGCACATGGTGACTCTTCGGGGTACCACCCGGTTGCTGTACACCGTGTTTCGACAGCCCTGACGAAACACGGTGTACCACAGGATCGGCGTCACGCATCCGCCGCGGGGTAGCGGAGGACTCCGCGTATGTTACGGCCGCCGCGCATGTCGTCGTAGCCGTCGTTGACCTTCTCGAGGGGGTAGTCCCTCGTCACCATCGAATCTAGGTCGACGCCGCCCGAACTCCAGAGCTCCAGCAGCTTCGGGATGTCGGCACGCGGATTGGCCGAGCCGTAGAGACTTCCGACGATCTGCTTCTCCGTAAGTGTCAGGTCCATCAGGCTGACCGAGATCTCGCGCTCCGCCATCGGGTGGATGTTCGTCACCACCAGCCGGCCACGCTTCGCGGTCATGGCCAGGGCCTTCGCCACCAGTCGGCCCTCGCCCACGCCCATCGCGCAGATGAACTTGTCGGCGCCACGATGCCATGTAGCCTCGGCGACGACCTCCTGGGCTTCCTCCCACGACGACGCCACGTGGGTAGCACCCATCCGCTTGGCTTCCTCACGCTTGAATTCGGAGGGCTCGATGACCGTGATGGTGCGCGCCCCAGCGATTCTCGCTCCTTGCACTGCCGCGGCACCGATACCACCCACACCCGCGACGACGACGGTCTCGCCGGGCCGGACATCTGCCGAATACACGGCCGAACCCCAGCCGGTGACGAAGCCACAACCCAGGAGGCAGGCACGGTCGAGCGGATGATGCGGTTCGATCTTGATGCAACTGGCCTCGTGGACCACGGTGTGGTGTGCGAAAGACCCGATACCGCACGCAAGCGCGAGATCTTCGTCCCTGATGTGGTGGCGTGCGGTGTCGTCGAAGATTTGACGCCCGCTGTAGATCTTGGCTCCGAGGTCACACAGACTCTGGTGACCGTTCGAGCACGACGGACAACGACCGCACGAGGGAATGAACCCGAACACGACGTGGTCGCCCGGTTGCAGCCACGACACGTGGGAACCGACTTCCTTGACGACTCCGGCGCCTTCGTGGCCACCGATACACGGAAGCCGGAACGGCATGTCTCCGGTCACGATGTGCTCGTCCGAATGGCACATCCCGGACGCGTGCAACTCGACCAGAACTTCTTGTTCCTTGGGCGGGTCGAGCTGAATGGTTTCGATAGACCAGGGAGAGTTGCGCTCCCACAGGACTGCTGCCTGCGTCTCCATGTAATTCCTTCCATCGGCGCGGCACCGGCAGGTGTCGACGCGAGTGAGTGTCCTGAGGGTCAGAGAATGATCGACTGCGGCTCGAGGTACCCGGCGATACCTTCCGGACCACCTTCCCTGCCGACGCCTGACTTCTTGAAACCGCCGAAGGGGCTGCCGAAGTCGAGTGGTGCGGGTGAGTTGACCGATACCGATCCCACGCGAAGTCGAGCGGCCACGCGCGCCGCCCGGGCGGCGTCCGCGGACCACACCGCCCCTGCGAGTCCGTAGTCGGAGTCGTTGGCGAGAGCCACGGCCTCGTCCTCTCCCTCGTACGGGATCAGGACGCAGACTGGCCCGAAGAGTTCTTCGCGCGCAATGGCCATGTCGTTGTGGACATCCGCGAGCACAGTGGGCGCGACAAACCAACCGGTGTCGAGACCGTGGGGACGAGAGCCGCCGGCGACCACCCGCGCCCCGTCCTGCACCGCGCGCTGGATGTGGGCTTCGATCCGATCGCGCGCGGCACTGTTGATCACCGGCCCGACGTCGGTCGAACGATCCGCCGGGTCCCCGACCGTGAGCGCGGCGACGGCGGCGGAAATCGCGCCGACGCACTCCTCGTAGCGACTGCGCGGCAGCAGGATACGAGTCTGTGCGGCACAGACCTGACCATTGTTCGCCATGACGCCGGTGACGAGACCCGACACGACCTTCTGGTCGAGAACAACGTCGTCCAGGACGATGGCAGCAGACTTTCCGCCGAGCTCGAGGCCGCACCGGCGAATGTCTGCCGCGCAGACGGCGCCGATGCGTCTGCCTGCCGCCGTCGAACCGGTGAAACTCACCTTGTCGACACCGGGATGTGACACCAGGGCCTCGCCCGTCTGCACGTCACCGGACACGATGTTGATCACTCCCGCCGGAATCCCGGCGGCCTCCACTGCCGCCGTCAGCTTCGACAATGCGAGCGGAGCCTCGGGCGACGGCTTGAGCACCAGCGTGCAACCCGCGGCGAGGGCGGGGGCCAGCTTCAGGAAGGCGGTGAACAGCGGCGCGTTCCACGGCAGGATCGCACCGACGACACCGACCGGGAGCTGCCGCACCAGGACTTCTCCGCCGATCACAGACGGACGACGGTCCTCGAAACGGTATTCGGGTGTGATCTTCTCGAAGGTGCGAAGAACTCCGAGCGCGGTTCCGATCTGCCCGAAGGACGCCCACTTCCGAGGCGAGCCCACTTCGGCAGAGACCACGTCGGCGTAATCCCGGGACTCTGCCTCGATCGCATCGGCCAGCCGGCCGATCGCGGCTGCCCGCTCGGCGGCGGTCGTCGTGGCCCACGGACCGCGCTCGAGCGCATCCCGGGCCGCGGCGATCGCCGCTCCGACCTCTTCCGAGGTGGCGGCGGTGACGTGCCCGAGCACCTCACCCGAGGCGGGCGAGGTCACCGCTATTCGTGCGCCTGCGCTCGGAGACCATTTCCCGGAGACGTAGATGCCCTCGTAGTTGTGCACTGATTCCCTCTCGTCCGGAGATCACCCTCTGTGGCGATCGACGCGCCCCGCACCGAGATACGTAAACCTCGGGTAGCGCGTATAGACATCGAATTCTGGCAGTAATGTCATGTTAGAGCAAGGTCGATTCAGGCGCGGTCCATGACTTCGCCCAATTGGTCCGGCGTGCTGCCGTGCAAAACCAACTCGTCGGCGCCCGCCTCGCGATACCTGTCGAACATCGACCGGCACTCGCTCGGCGAACCGAGCGCTGCCGCGCCTCGAACCCATTCGGCGGGCAGAGACTCCGCCGCTTCCGTCAGCTGCGCGCGAGTGCGGACCGAATCCGCCGCGCCCTTCACACCGGCGAGCTGTGGGTGGGCGCGGAGGGCTGCCAGTAGGTCAGGGTCCCACCCATTCACCTTCGCAAGCTGCTCCCCGAAGGTCGGGATCTGGTAGTAGGTGACGGCGCGCCCGCCGACGACCGCAGCTTCCTCGTCCGCCTCCAGGCCGGATGCGACCACCACAGTCGCGTAGATCCGCACAGAGTCCGGGTCACGGCCAGCATCGACGGCGGCAGCCCTGACCGCCTCGGCCGATCGCCGGACGGCATCAGGTGTGAGGAAGGGATGCAACAGAACTCCGTCGAAGTGGCGGCCGGCGAGCTCGAGCCCCTTCGGGCCGATCGCAGCAAAGACGAGCGGAGGAACAGGCTGGTCAGGGATGTCGTTGAGGCGAAGAGCGGGGTAGACGCCCGCAGGCCCGTCGTAGGTGACCTTTTCGCCGCGGCACAGTCGACGGAAGATGTCGGCGGCGTCGACCAGGGACCGATTCGTGGATTTGGGGAGGCCGACAGCGCTCCACATCCGGTCGACCGAACGGCCGACTCCGATCATGATCCGGCCGCCGGAGAGACCCTGTGCCGTCATCGCCAGCGAAGCCAGCATCGCGGGATGCCGAGACTGCAGATGGGTCACGCCGGCCGCGATCTTGATCGTGCTCGTGACCTGACTGAACGCTCCGGCAAGCACGCCGAAGTCCTTGGTTCCCCACCGCTCGCTCAGCCACAGCGTGTCCAAGCCGAGCCGTTCGGCTTCGACTGCCTGGGCGATGGCGGGCCGGGGGTCGGGCACCCGGCCGGGGAGGGCATACGCACCGAGACCGAGCCGATCGCGGACCGCTACGGGAGCCCCACGGGGGACCGCGCCGGGCCCGGGGGTGGATTTCTCATCATTCATGGGCCTATTCTGACAGTATTGGTCACATAATGAAATGGTCGTGAACGACGGACCAGCCGTCGTGCCGGATCTCCCCGTCACGACAACCGGCACGACGACACGAAGTAGAAGCATGGAGGGACCCACGTGGCCTACACGGCAACAAGAGGCGAACTGGAGGGCGACGTGCGCGACGTCCTCGCGCGATGGCTACCCCCGCGACTGGTTCCCGAGACGCACAGCGACTTCGAGATATCGGAGTTCTCCGCTCCCGACGCGGGATATTCCGGCAAGACGGTGTTCTTCACCGCGTCCTGGTCGGATATTTACGGCGTCCGCCGGCGTGCCGACCTCGTGCTGCGCATGCAGGCGTCGAACCACCAGTTGTTCGTGGAGCCCGATGCCGTCCGGCAGGCGGAAGTGATGCACCGACTCGGTCGCCACCCCGGCGTCGGCACCCCGGACATCGTCCTGATCGAACCGGACCCGAGCGTTCTCGGCGCGCCCTTTTACCTCATGAGGAGGGTGCACGGCCGCACTCCCTCAGACGTCCCCAGCTGGCACAAGCGCGGCTGGACGGTGGAACTCACCGAATCTGAACGGGAAACGCTCTGCGACAACGCGATCAGAGCACTCGTCGCCGTGCACCGGATAGCCGACGAGAGCGATCTCGCATATCTCCGGAACGGTTCCGGCACTACGGGGGGTACGGCACTTCACCGCTATCTCGACCGCCTTCGCGAATGGTACGCATGGTGCCGCGGCGATCTGGTCGTGGGTTCGGACGTCCTCGCGGAAGCGCTCGCCGAGCTTCTCGACCACGCGCCCGAAACGGACGCCGAGGTACCGGTCTGGGGTGACGCACGCGTCGGGAACATGTCCTTCGCCGACGATCTCTCCGTTGCCGCGCTGTTCGACTGGGAGACGGCCACCACCGGGCCACCCGACATCGACCTGGGCTGGTGGCTGATGTTCGAGCGGTACCTGTGCGAGGCTCTGGGCTTCACCCGGCTGCCGGGAGTACCCGACGACGACGAGACCGTTCGTCGCTACGTGGAATTCGGCGGGCGACCCACCGGGGACATCACCTACTACACGATGCTCGCCGCGTTCGTGCTGGCACTGATCACGAACCGACTGGCGCTGCTCCTCGCTCGCGACGGCCTGGACGAAGCGACGGCACGAACCTATCCGACTACCGCTGTCGAGCTCACTCGGCAGTATCTCGCCGACCACATCGCCAGAAGGAGCACGACATCATGACGATCCCGTCGACCGAACCCGCGCCGAAGGGCGCTGTCAGCGAGGAGTGGGAGGTGTTTGTCGAGCGTGGCAAAATTCGTGAGTTCGCCACCGCCATGCAATCGGACAATCCCGACTACGCCGGCCCCGACGCGATCGTCCCGCCGACCTTTCTCATCACAGCGGCGCAGTGGGCTCCGCCGGGAGTGCGGTTGACTCTGGGGTTCGAGCGCAAGCGCCTCCTGCACGGCGAGCAGGAGTACATCTTCCACGGTGCTCTCCCCACCGCCGGAGACCGACTGCTCGCCAGGGAACGGGTGGTCGACCGATTCGAGAAGCCCGGCAAGAAAGGCGGCCTGATGAGGTTCGCCGTGATCGCGACCGAATTCCACTCCCCCGAAGGCGAACTGATCGCCGAAGCGCGCGGAACCTTCATCGAAACCGCCGCCAAAGAAGGTGCCAAATGACGACGACAGCTCCGCTCATGGTCGGCGCGCAGGCCGAACCGCGCCAGTTCGGTCCGCTGACCACCCAGATGTTCGTGCGGTACTCCGGCGCGTCGGGAGATCTCAACCCGATGCACTACGACGACGTGCTGGCTCGCGCCGCGGGAAACCCGTCCGTGTTCTCTCAGGGAATGCACCAGAGTGCTTTGCTGGCAACCTTCGCCACCGACTGGCTCGGTGCCCGAAATGTCCGGAGATTTGGTGTCCGATTCCGCGAGCAGGTGTGGCCCGGAGACATTTTGACGTGTACCGGAGAGATCACGGGCATCGATACGGCGCCCGATGGAACGAAAGTCGCCACCGTCGCCCTGACCTGCACCCGCCAGACGGGCGGAATCGCCATCAGCGGTACCGCGGAATTCGGTGTTACCGATGCGTAGTAATTCCGGCCACTCCCCTGTCCTCGTCCTCGCAATCTGCCTCGACTCCCCATAGACTGTCCACTGATGTCAGAAAATTCGATCACCCGCCGAGCAAGTTACGGCCCGTCGAGCCCCGAAGTGGGCAGTCGGGGCGCAAGCACGCGCAACAAGATCGTGGAAGTGTCACTGGATCTCTTCGCCGAGGTCGGCTTCTTCAACACTTCGGTGGAGGCGATCGCCAAAGCCGCGGACATTTCCCGTGCCACGCTCTACCAGTACTTCCCCGGCAAGGACGAGATCTTCCTCGAACTCCTCGAAGAGTGCGGCCGTGCGCTGTTCCGCGTCGCGCGCCGCATCGGCCCCCTGGGCCCCACTGAGGTGGGGTTCGACAACCTCAACTGGTGGCTGGGCGAGTGGAGCTGGGTCTTCGACAAGTATTCGACGATGTTCGTGCAGTGGACGCAGGTCGCCGCGTCCGACACCGCCGTGAGGCCGGAGATCACCCGGTTCATCGAGGGCTACAACAAGCGGATCTCCGAACGCTTGGCCACATCGGGAATCGAGGGCATCGATCCTGACGCGGGTGCCATGATGATGACCGCAATCGTCCACCGGATGAACCTCTTCATCCACACCGGACGGGCCTACGGTCGCGACACCCAGTCCGTCGTCGACGCCGTGTCCGTCTTCATTCAGTTGGTACTGTTCCCCGAAACCCCACCCGAGGTCCTGAACAGCCTCTCGTTGCGCACGTCGGGCACCGGGTCGATCGACATGCCCGAGCCCCCGAACACCCAGGGCCTGTCCACCCAGGACCGCGTGGCAGGCCTCAGCAAGCGAGCGGTGAAGACCGTCGAGACCCTGGTCGAAGCAGGTGCGATCCAGTTCCGCGAAAAGGGGTACCACCGCACGAGCGTCGACGACATCGTCGAGCAGGCTGGATTCGCGCGCGGAACGTTCTACAAGTACTTCAGCGAGAAACAGGATCTGCTCGTGGCGCTGAGCGTGGAGGCCACCGGGTGCGCGATCGAACAGGCCGATCGGGTCCGGAAGATCGATCCGATGGCAGAGGACGACACCGAGTTGCGAGAATGGCTGGTGGGGTTTTCGCAGTACATCACTCGATACGCGGGATCGATCGACGTCTGGTCCGAGCGCAACAGTGGGAACGACATGGTGGTGGACCTGGGCACCTATGGGCAGGCACGCATGGACGACGCCCTCCTGGCGGTGGTGACGAGCCGCAAGCGCGACTACCCGTTCGACCCGGTCATGGCGGCCTTGATCTTCCGCGCTCTCGTCGGCCGGGTGCCGCAAGCGTCGCAGGAGCTTCCCGAACCACTGTCGCAGGACGACTTCGTGTCGCTGCTCGTGGCGTGCATCAAGCGCGGGTTCTTCAGCCACGCCACCTGATAATCATCTGACCGTCGATGGACAGTTCGAGCCCTACCGCATGGCGCGGAAGGGCTCGAACTGTCTATGCACCAGTCGCTTTCGCACTTACGCGCGGGATCGGACATCTACCCCCTCCACGCTATTGAACTTTTCTGACGATTGTGTCATTTTTAAATGAGTGCACCAGTCAACGGCTCGCGGCTCGTGTCGTGGCCAGGAGAGGAACAACGAAGATGGACATCAGCAACGCGTCCGCGCTCGTCACGGGCGGAGCGGGAGGCCTCGGAGAGGCCACCGTACGTCAGCTCGCCGCTGCCGGAACCTCGGTGATCGTCGCCGACCTCAACGACGAGCGCGGCAAAGCACTCGAAGCCGAACTCGGCGAGAAGGTTCGGTACGTCAGCACCGACGTACTCGATGAAGCCAGTGTCGTCGCAGCCCTCGCCGCAGCAAACGAGCTCGCTCCGCTCCGCATCGTCGTCAACGCTCACGGCGGCGGCGCCGGGGCCTCACGCGTGGTCGGACGGGACGGGGAGCCCGCTTCGTTCGAGCAGTTCCAGTGGTACGTCAACCTTTTCCTCAACGGCACGTTCAACGTGCTTCGCCTGGGCGCGGCAGCCATGGCCAAGAACGACGCCGACGAGAACGGCAGCCGTGGCGTCATCGTCAACACCGCTAGCATTGCGGCATTCGAGGGCCAGATCGGACAGACCGCCTACTCCGCCGCCAAGGGCGGCGTAGTAGGTCTGACCCTGCCGGCTGCGCGTGACCTCACCAAGTTCGGTATCCGCGTGATGGCCATCGCGCCGGGCACCTTCTTCACACCCGCGTTCAAGATGGAACGCGAAGAGGCCGAGAAGTTCTGGGGTTCGAATGTTCCGTTCCCGAACCGCATGGGCAGCCCGTCCGAGTACGCCGGCCTCGTGCAGCACATCGCGGAAAACGATTACCTCAACGGCGAGGTCATCCGGATCGACGGTGCGCTGCGTTTCCAGCCGAAGTAGACGCCAAGGCCTCTCAGCCCGCCCGTCGAACGCAGCGACCCGCCATGGGCACGACACCGTAGCGAGTGTCGAGCCCATGGCGGGTTTCTTCGTGGTCGTCTGCGTTTCGGCGCGTTCCCGTCAGGGAACGACGCCGAGAAACTCGCCCAGTTGCGCGGCTGCTCGTCGGCCCTGATCGCGCCCCGCGAGTGCGGCCGGAGCTCGAGTCGAGGGCGCCAACGGGTTCGTCCCGAATGCCCCGACCGCGGCAGCATCGGCAAAAACGGGAAGCACGTCGGAACCGGTCATCGAGGTGATCTCGATGAGCAGACTCCCTCCGAGCAGATAGGGACCGGGCTCGGTTGCGGGAGCAAGGACTACGACTCGTCCGCACACTCCCGCCAAGAACGCGTTGGCGGTACTTTCCACACCACCGTCCATGAACTTGCGTCCGTCGATCGTCACCGTCGGCCAGATTCCCGGTACCGCACAGCTCGCGGCCACGGCGTCGACGAGCGAGACACCGTGACCCTGCTGGAAGACGACGAGCTCACCGGTCGACGCGTCGATTGCGGTGATACTCAGCGCCCGCTCCGGCCATTCGTGCGAGGGAAGCCGAGACTCGATGACTGCCCTGCGCGTCTCCTCACTCACTGTGGTGGCCCGGAGCGCCGCCGCCCCGATGCGGCGTAACCGTTCCCGGGGCGGGGCGTCCTCGTCGCCGAGTCCCTCCGCGAAGACCGCCATCAGCTGCTCGAGGTCGACGCCGGGATCGATCTCGGTGGTCTCCGCCGCGAGTTGCGTGTGGAACAGATCGCTCAGGCCGACGCCACTGGAGATCTGGGCCGCGACGGTGGCACCGGCCGAGGTGCCGACGAGATGTGTGGAATCCAGCAACGCCCGAGCCACGTGCTCCGACTCGTCCTGCACTCCGAGGAGGAAGCCCAGTTCCCACGCAATGCCTGCGACTCCTCCGCCAGCCAAGACCAGCGCCAGATCTTCCACGTAAAACTCCCTCTCGTCAGATGATCGCCTTCGACCTCAGGTGTGCGATGTCGGTGCCGGACCGTCCGAGGCCGGTGAGGATCGCGGCCGAGTGCTCCCCAACCGCCGGGACCGGATCCATCCGTGGTTCGACGCCCGTGAACGACGCCGGCGGCACGAGTGCCTGGATAGTCCCGCGCGGCGTCGCGACATCTCGCCACCGCTTGCGCTCGGACAGTACCGGGTGCGCCCAGAGCTCGCCGACCGTGTTCATCCGCGCGTTCGCGATCGACGCCTCCTCCAGCCGCCCGGCGAGTCGGTCTGCGGTGAAACCCTCGATGGCTTGGGTGATGATCTGCTCCAACACCTCTCGGTTGGCCACTCGGTCGGGATTGGTGGCGAACCGAGGGTCGGTGACGAGGTGGGGTTGCGCCAGTATCTCGACGCACAGCCGCTCCCATTCACGTTGATTCTGGATCGCGAGGAGCACCCGTTCTCCGTCACCTGCCGTGAACGGCCCGTACGGTGCGATCGTCGCATGCCGAGCACCGGTACGCCGGGGACTCTCGCCGCCGTATTGCGCGTAGTACGCCGGTGAACCCATCCACTCGGCCAGCGCATCGAACAACGACACACTCACCGAGCGCACTCGGCCCGACACCGCCCGCGTGTACAGGGAGGCAAGGATTCCCGAGTAGGCGAAACTTCCTGCTGCGATGTCGGCGACCGAGATTCCGGCCTTCGCGACCTCGTTCGGCGACCCGGTGATGGACAGCAGCCCTGCCTCCGCCTGGACCAGGAGGTCGTAGGCCTTGCGCGTACCCCACGGTCCGTCCGCACCGTAACCCGAGATGTCGCAGACGATCAGCGTCGGGAAGCGGGCGGCGAGATCCTCCGCGCCCAGGCCCATGCGGACGGTGGCTCCCGGTCCCAGGTTCTGCACGAAGACATCTGCCGTCGCGAGAAGCTCGAACAGGATCTCCCTGCCTTCGTCGGCCTTGAGATCGAGTGACAACGATTCCTTGGACCGGTTGAGCCAGACGAAGTAACTCGACTGACCGTGAACCGACACGTCGTAGCCGCGGGCGAAATCCCCGTCGCCGGGTCGCTCGACCTTGATGACGCGGGCTCCCAAATCTGCCAGCTGACGCGTCGCGAACGGTGCCGCGACAGCCTGTTCCAGACTGACCACGGTGACACCCGCGAGGGGAAGGTCATTCACGTACAATTCCTTTCGTCTGTCATCGCTCAGCGGACCAGTGGATCGCGCGGTAGCCCCAGGATCCGTTCGGCGATGGTGTTGCGCATGATCTCCGACGTTCCACCCGCGATCGTCAGGCAACGGGTGAAGAGGTAGGGGTAGGAGACGTCCGGAACCTCACCCATCACCGCCGCCGGTCCGGCCAGAGTCATGCCAAGGTTGGTGATGCGCTGGGAGTGTTCGGCTTTGACGAGTTTGGTGACGTTGGCCTCGGGACCGGGACCGGCACCGGCGATCGCCCGGGCGGCCTGGCGGAGGTTGAGCAGACGCAGCGTGTGCTCCTCCGCGAGGATCTCCCCCACCTCGTGCTCCGCGCTTTCCCTGGCACCGGGAGACCCGTCGAGCAGCTTGACCAGTTCCTTCCCGGTGAACGCGATGGAACCACTGCCGCCACCGATGGAGACGCGTTCGTTGCCGAGCGTCGCACGGGCCACCTTCCAGCCCTCTCCCTCGCCCCCGACCACATCGGTGTCCGGCACGAATACGTCGTCGAAGAACACCTCGTTGAACAGCGCGTCTCCGGTGATCTCCCGCAGCGGGCGGATCTCGACTCCCGGTGAGTCCAGCCGGATCGCCATCATCGTCACGCCGGCGTGCTTAGAGGCCTGCGGATCCGTCCGGACCGTGGCCAGGCCCCACTCGCAACCGAGCGCGGCACTCGTCCACACCTTCTGTCCCGTGACACGCCACCCCCCGTCGACGCGTTTGCCTGCCGTGCGAACCGCGGCCGCGTCGGACCCCGCGCCCGGCTCGCTGAACAACTGGCACCAGTTGGTCTGCCCACGGAGGACGGGGTCGATCCACCGGCTCTTCTGCTCGTCCGTCCCGACCTGGGAGATCGTGAGGTTGACCCAGCCGGTGATTCCGAGATCGGGTAGATCGATGCCCGCGAATTCCTCCTCGATGACCAGCTGCTCCACCACTCCGGCTTCCCGGCCCCAGGGCTTCCGCCAGTGCGGAACGAGGTAGCCGCTGTCCACCAGATAGTCACGCTGCTCCGCCTCGGGCAGCGCCTTGTAGTGGGCCACCGCGGCACCGGCCTGCTCGCGGAACGTCCGTGCTTCCTCCGGCAGTTCGAAGGACGCACCGTGTGCTTCCCCGGCGCGGAAGGCCTCGACGACGTCGACCAGCGGGTCTCGCCCGTCCGCCACTACGGCCGCCACGGTGTCCGCTCGACGCAGGTAGAGGTGCGCGTCGTGCTCCCAGGTGAATCCGATACCACCGTGCAGTTGGATGTTGAGCCGGGCCGCTTTCACCTGGGCACGGGCGGCGTGTGAGGCCGCGACCGCGGCGGCGAACCAGGCGCTCTCGACATCTCCGGCGCGTGCCGCGTCCCAGGTGGCGGCCACGGTCATCTCGATGTCGATCAGCATGTTCGCGCAATGATGCTTCACTGCCTGGAAGGTGCCGACCGGTCGCCCGAACTGCTCGCGGGTCTTCACGTAGTCGATGGCAGTCTCGAGGCAGGCCATCGCACTTCCCACAGCCTCGGCGGCGGCGAGGATGCGGAAGTACGTGACCGCGGCGCGCGCTGCGCCCTTCAGGATGCGCTCGGCGGGAATCGCAGCGCCGTCGACCGCGACGTTGCCGATCGTCCGAGTCGTGTCCAAGCCCGCTCGCGTCGACACCGACACACCGGCCTCGCCGGGTTCGACCACCACGACGTCATCTCCTACGACCAGCACGAGCACAGCGGCCTGGGGCGCGCCGATCACCGCGCGACTCTCGCCGGTGAGGCCACCGTCCGAATCGAGTGTCAACCCCGGCGACAGGCCGACGGCGCCGATCGCCGAACCGTCTGCCAGTCCCGGGAGCCACCGAGTTTGAACCGATTCGGGTGCGCTGTGCGCCAGGATCGCCGAGGCCGTCACCGTCGGAAGGAACGGCCCCGGGGCCAGTTCGTGTCCGAGTGCCTCAAATACCACCGTCAGTTCGGGGAGACCGAAGCCCGACCCCCCGTGCTCTTCGGGCAGGTGCAGTCCGAACCAGCCGAGCCCTGCCGTCGCGGACCAGAACGCGTGAAGGTCCGCGCCGGTGCCGTCGAGGGTCTGACGTGCAGCCTCCCGCACGTTCCCCCGCGCGAGATGGGACGCGGCCACGTCTGCCAGTTCCTTGTGTTCTTCCGAGATCGCCAACGCCATGGCGGAGTACCTTTCGATTGAGTGGAACGGCAACGTAGCCGCGTCGGAGCTGCAGAATCTCGATGTGACCTGAGCTGTCAGATAGAAGAGTATCCAATGATCCCGCTGCGCAACAGAGCCGATCGCGAATAACCGATGTTCCCCGTCGACATTGTGCGGATAGCGCGCATATCCCCAGGCCGCACCCCGCCTCGGGCCGGCTCGGGACCGACTTCAAGATTTCATAGACAAGATGTCAGAAGATGGCATATGGTTCTGGGCAAGTTGAGTTAGGTCATCGTCAGAGCTAGGAGTCCGACCCGCCGTGCCGTACGTAATTGCCGAACCCTGCGTCGATGTACTGGACAAAGCCTGCATCGAAGAATGCCCCGTCGACTGCATCTACGAGGGCGGACGGATGATGTACATCCATCCCGACGAGTGCGTCGACTGCGGAGCCTGTGAACCGGTCTGCCCCGTCGAGGCCATCTTCTTCGACGACGACCTGCCTGATCAATGGTCCGGATACGTCAGTTCCAACGCGGAGTTCTTCGACGAACTCGGCTCTCCCGGCAGTGCCGCGAAGACCGGGCGAACCGAGAACGATCCCCCATCGATCGCGGCCCTGCCAGCCAAGGACCCCCACTGACGGTTCCCTCGACACTCACCTGATCGGAAGACAACCATGAGCATTTCGCTGATCCTGGAGATGGCGATCTCCGGCAACCCGGACCGCACCGCGATCACCGTCGGTGACGGTTCGCTCACCTACCAGGAGTTCGGCCGGCTCGTCGCGGGCGCGGGAAGCGCCGTGATCGAGTCGGGCGCGCGCAACGTCGTGTTCCTCGGGGGATCTGGACTCCAACTTCCTGCGCTGCTCTTCGCCTCCGCCTATGCCGGTGTCCCGTTCACCCCCGTCAATTACCGGCTCGGTGCAGCGCAGTTGCAGCAGTTGATCGCGAGAGTGGACGACGCACTCGTCGTCGTCGACCCGGTCTACCTCGCACCGGTCGCGGACGCCGACGCCACCCGCGTCGTCACCACCGACGACTTCTTCGCCCGCGCCGAGGAGCTGGCCTCGGATCCGGTGCCGCCCGCGGACGTCGACCCGGACGCACCGGCGATCGTGTTGTTCACGAGCGGTACCACCTCCGCCCCCAAGGGCGTCGTGCTCCGGCACAGCCATCTGCTGAGCTACGTGATGGGGACCGTCGAGTTCGCCTCCGCCGAGGAGACGGACGGCGCGCTCATCAGCGTTCCGCCCTACCACGTCGCAGGCATGGGCACGATTGTGACCAACTTCTACGCGGGCCGGAAAATGATCTACCTCCCGCAGTTCGACGCCGCGGACTGGGTCGAACTCGCGCGCACCGCGAAGGCCACGTCGGCGATGGTCGTCCCGACGATGCTCGACCGCATCGTGGATCACCTCGGCGGCAGTGATGCCGACGTCCCTACGCTGCGGTCACTGTCCTACGGAGGTGCGCGCATGCCGCGCCCCACATTGGAAGCCGCCCTCCGCGCGTTCCCGAACGTCGGTTTCGTCAATGCCTACGGGCTCACCGAGACCAGCTCCACGATCGCCCTGCTCGGCCCGGAGGATCACCGCGCCGCACTGGAATCCGAAGATCCTGCGGTCCGCGCCCGGCTCGGATCGATCGGCCGGCCGGTGCCCGGCATCGAGGTCGAGATCAGAGATGCCTACGACAGGCCGGTCGCACCGGGTGACGAAGGCGAACTGTGGGTCCGCGGACCTCAGGTGTCCGGCGAATACATGGGTAGCGGTTCGGTACTCGACGCCGACGGTTGGTTCCCCACCCGGGATCTGGCGTTCGAGGACGTCGAGGGTTTCCTCTTCGTGGTGGGTCGCAACGACGACACGATCATCCGCGGCAGCGAGAACATCGCGCCGGCGGAGATCGAGGACGTCCTGGTGGAGCACCCACGGGTGCGCTCGGTGGTGGTCGTCGGCATCCCGGACGACCACTGGGGTCAGGCCATCGTCGCGACGGTGGTTCCCGAGCCCGGCGAGGTCCCCGACGCGGAGGAGCTACGACAGTTCGTGCGCGCCCGTCTGCGCGGTTCCCGGACTCCTGATCGGATCGTCTACCGCAACGAACTGCCCACGACCCTGACAGGGAAGATCCTGCGCAAGGACATCGTCGCGGAGATCGTCGCGGGCGCCATCGACTGCGAACCTCAGAAGTCCGCCGTCTAGCCATCCACCCTCGGCCCGGCGAGCACCGGGCCGAATACCACAGCAAGAGAGGGATTCCCATGTTGAAGACCGGAGCACGACTGCGCAGCCAGGTGTGTAGCACCGAGGTCATCGTCGTCCGGGGCGGGAGCGGTGACGTCACCCTGACGTGCGGCGGGCAGCCGATGATCGATCCTGCCGGATCGCCGGCTGAAGGACTCACACCGGCCGGGGATCTCGCCGGGGGCACCACGATCGGCAAGCGTTACACGGATGCCGCCAATACCGTCGAGGTCCTCGCCACCAAGAGCGGCGAGGGGAGCCTGGCTCTAGGTGACGAAGTGCTCGCACTCAAGAGCGCCAAGCCCCTTCCGTCGAGTGACTGACCGGGTCGCCGACCACACTTCACACCACCTCGACCCAGGAGCAGCCGTGCCCACCGAAGACGTCGGCAGCGGTCCCCTGGCGGGTATCCGCGTACTGGAACTCGCCGGAATGGGACCCGGACCGCATGCTGCAATGCTTCTCGCAGACCTCGGAGCCGACGTGGTTCGAGTTCAGCGCGCCGGCGGTCTGCCGGCACCCGATCGCACGGCGAGCCAGCAACTACGCGGACGCACCATTGTCGAAGCGGACCTCAAACGCCCCGAGGACATCGCCATGGTCCTCGGCCTTCTCGACCGAGCCGACGTTCTCGTCGAGGGATTCCGACCCGGAGTGACCGAACGTATGGGGCTCGGACCGGACGAGGCCCTCACCCGCAATCCACGCCTGATCTACGGTCGGGTCACGGGGTGGGGGCAGAGCGGACCACGCGCGTTGCAGGCCGGCCACGACCTCAACTACATCTCGGTGACCGGATTGCTCCACGCCGTCGGCCGAAAGGACGAACGCCCGGTTCCACCGCTGAATCTGTTCGGCGACTTCGGTGGTGGGTCGATGTTCCTCGTCGTCGGGGTACTCGCTGCTCTCGTGGAACGTCAACTGTCGGGCCGGGGACAGGTGGTCGACGCGGCGATGGTCAACGGCGCCCCCGCGCTCGCCCATCTGCTGTGGTCGATGCGCGGCACCGGTCAGTGGTCGGACGACCGGGGAACCAACGTCTTCGACGGATCCGCACCCTTCTACGACACCTACGAGTGTTCCGACGGCAAGTACGTTGCCGTCGGTGCGCTCGAGCCCCAGTTCTACGCAGAACTGCTGCGTGTTCTCGACATCGATCCGGCGACGCTGGGGCATCAGCGTGATGTCGAGGGCTGGCCCCTCGTGCGCAAACTGTTCACCGAGAAATTCGCGTCGCGCACTCGCGACGAGTGGGCAGCGCAGTTCACCGACGTGGACGCCTGCGTCACACCGGTATTGGACTTTGACGAGGCCGCACGGGACCCACAGATGATGGACCGGAACGTCTTCACCGACCTCGACGGTGTCCTGCAGCCCGCACCGGCACCGGCGTTCTCGCGTACCCCGACGGCCACACCGACGGCCCCCTCGCGGGTAGCGGTTCCGGCGAACACTGTGTGGAGCTGATCGAGGGTGAGCAGGAGCGGACCCTTGATCGGACTGCGGGTCGTCGAGCTGGCGAACATCGGACCGAGCGCCCACGCCGCGATGGTTCTCGCCGATCTCGGTGCCGACGTCGTCCGCGTCCAACGCCCCGGTCTTCTCCCCGAGGACCACACCAGCGCCGAGCACTTGCACCGCGGGAAGCGGGTCGTGGAGGTCGATCTCAAAGATTCGCGAGGAGCCGCCGACGTCCTCGCCCTCGCGTCCGGTGCAGACGTCCTCGTCGAGGGCTTCCGTCCCGGCGTCGTCGAACGCCTCGGATTGGGGCCGGCGATCGTGCTCGAACACGTGCCCTCCCTGGTGTACGCCCGCGTCACCGGATGGGGTCAGGACGGCCCCCGAGCCGACAAGGCCGGACACGACATCAACTTCATCGCACCGACGGGTATCCTCCACTCGATCGGCAGGGGCGAGGATCGGCCCGTGCCACCACTCAACGTGGTGGCCGGGTTCGCTGGTGGGTCCATGTTCATGGTCACCGGGATCCTCTCGGCCCTCTGGGAGCGACAGCGATCCGGACTCGGTCAGGTGGTCGACGTCTCCGCTGCCGAGGGTGCGGCGGTCCTGACCCAGCACGCGTGGTCGATGCGGGGGCAGGGAAGGTGGTCGGACGAGCGCGGCGCGAACCTCGTCGACGGTAGCTGCCCGTTCTGGGACACCTACGAGTGCTCGGACGGCCACTATATGGCGGTCGGTGCGTTCGAACCACAGTTCTACGACAGGCTGATCGCCGTTCTGGGGCTCGACCCGAACACCCTTCCGGACCGCGACGACCGCAGTCGATGGCCCGAGCTCCGCGTCCTGTTTGCAGCGAGGTTCACCACCCGCAGCAGGGCCGAGTGGGCGGCCGCTTTCGCCGACGTGGACGCGTGCGTCACCCCCGTATCGAGCTTCGCCGAGGCCCCCAGCGATCCTCATTTCTCCACCCGCGGGTCCTTCGTGGAGATCGACGGCGTCGTGCAACCCATGCCGGCGCCCCGCTTCTCGCGGACACCGCCCTCTACACCGACCTCCCCACCACGGGAGGCCGCGGACCTCGATCGGGTGTGGGTATGACCTGCGCCCACCGAACTCATCTCCCCACTGCGAAGGACAGAGTATGACCGTCACAGAATCGACCACCTCCACCACGCCCCCGGCGCTCGTCGAAGTGCGTGGCCACACGATGTTGATCACGTTGAACCGTCCGGAGGCGCGCAACGCGGTCAACGCCGACATGTGTATCCGGGTGGGCGACGCCCTCGAGGAAGCGGAAGCCGACCCGAACGTCCGCGTCGTGGTGCTCACCGGCGCGGGCGACAAGGCGTTCTGCGCGGGGGCCGACCTCAAGGCGCTCGCTCGCGGTGAAAGCGTCATTCCAGCGGGCCGCGAAGCCTGGGGGCTCGCGGGCTACGTCGGCCACGCCATCAGCAAGCCGACCATCGCCGCGGTCAATGGGCCCGCGCTCGGTGGTGGAACCGAATTGGTCCTCGCGAGTGATCTCGCCGTCGCAGCCGACACGGCGACGTTCGGACTACCCGAAGTCAAGCGGGGCCTGATCGCAGGTGCCGGTGGCGCCTTCCGTCTCCCCGCCAAGCTGCCCGCCACGGTCGCGATGGAACTCCTCCTTACCGGTGAACCGGTGACGGCCCGGCGGGCACTCGAATTTCATCTGGTCAATCGGGTCGTACCTGCCGAGTGTGTGCTGGACACGGCGCTCGCTCTCGCCGAACAGATCGGATCGAACGCCCCGCTGGCCGTGCAGGCACACAAGCGAATTGCCCTCGCACAGCGAGCGAACGGTGACCGGCCCGACGAGCACGCAGGCTGGTCGATGACATCCGACGAACTGCCGCGGATCGCCACGTCGGAGGATGCCAAGGAAGGACCCCGCGCATTCGCCGAGAAGCGTGCGCCGGTATGGAAAGGACAGTGAAGGACATGGCACGCACAGCTCTGGTGACCGGGGGAACCGGTGGCCTCGGGTCGTCGGTCACCACTCACCTCCTGATGGCCGGATGGCGGGTGGTGGTCCCGTGGATCAACCGTGATGAACTCGGCCGCCTTCCCGAGCATCCCAATCTGCAGTTGGTGCGCACCGATCTCGCCGACGAGGACGACCTCGAGAACGTCGTCGCCACCGCCGGTGACGACGCGGATCGGCCCCTTTTCGGCGTCGTCAACCTCGTCGGGGGTTTCACTTCGGGGACGCGGGTGCACGAAACGCCGGTGGCGACACTCGACGCACAGCTGAACCTCAATGTCCGGACCGCGTACACGGTGACGCAGTCCGCTCTCCCGCACTTGATTCGGGGTGGTGGAGGTTCCGTGATCTGCATGTCCGCCGCCGCGACACGTCGACCGTTTCCCGGTGCGGCGTCGTACATCGCGTCGAAGGCTGCCGTGGTGGCACTCGTCGAGACTCTTGCACTCGAGTACATCGACGACCACATCCGAGTCAACGCGCTGTTGCCGTTCGTCATAGACACTCCAGGCAACCGTTCCGCCATGCCCGACTCGGACCGTAAGGGGTGGTCGAAGCCGACAGAGATTGCGAAGGTCGTCGACTTCCTGTTGTCGGACAACGGTTCCGCGATCACCGGCGGTTCGATACCGGTCACCAGCGTCGACTAGGCGATCTGCGACGATTGCACCACCGCGGCCCCGGCCCCCTCTCACGTGGGCCGGGGCCGTGAGGCGGTTCAGCTGGGAACTGCCATCCCGTCGCACAGGCGAGACATGACCCGATCGAGTTCGTCCGCCCGGCACACCGCTGCCACGTACCGATCCGGCCGGAGGACGATCACCTCGTCCTGCCGACGTTCGAGTTTCAGGTCGCGGAACGCACCGTCGACGTCGAACAGTTCGGTGCTCGAGCTGCTCCCGCTGCTCGACACCCTGAACCCGTGGCGGCGTGCGGACGGCGGAGCCGTCACGCGGAACAGATTCGCCCCCAGCGCGTTCACGCGTGCTCGAGTGGCCGCCGAGAGCGAATCTGCTGGATCGCTCGTCAGTCCGAGAACAGCAAATCCGCGTCCGACCGCATCGTCCAACTTCACTCGGTTGCCGTCGGCGAGTTGCACCGACGGCTGGCCGAAGAGCCTGCCGACCGGAGATCCGGAGTCCTGTCCCGGTTCGGCCACCACCACCCCGTCGGTGTAACGTGGCGCCGGCTTATATTTCATCTGCAGAATGTATTCGCGCGCGCCGGGAATCAGCTGAACCCCGCGGAACACGGCGTCGCGCACCACCTCGGTGGCGCGATTATGCGGCTGATAGTAGCTCCCGATCCGGGTGGCGAACGACACCATCGCCTCGGCATTCTTCCTGCGCTCGGCGTCGTAGGTGTCGAGCAACCGGTCGCCGGCCCGTCCCTGGACGACCGCCGCCAACTTCCATGCCAGGTTCGTCGCGTCACGGATTCCGGAGTTCATGCCCTGCCCGAAGAACGGCGGTTGCAGGTGCGCAGCGTCGCCTGCAACGAAGACGCGGCCGGACCCGAACCGGTCCGCTGTCCGCGAATGATGCCAGTACACGCGACGCCGCAGGACGGTGGGCATCGGTATCCCGCGGTAGAACTTTCGCAGCAGCCGATCGACGGATCGATCGGTGACGACGTCCTCCTCGGTCTCGTCAGGTAGGAGTTTGAATTCGAATCGCCGATACCCGTACGGTAGCGGGATCGTCATCGCCGGCCGATCCGGATCGCAGTAGACCGCCGAATAGGGCGCATCGAGGGAATCTTCGGCGACGTCGACGACGAGCCACTTCGACGGCGCCGTCTCCCCGGTGAGCAGCAGACCCGCTGCGTCACGGACGAAGCTGCGGCCACCGTCCGCGCCGACCACGAACTGCGCTCGCACCCGCACTTCACCCGCCTCGGACTTCGCTACCAGGTGCACCGCGTTCGAAGTCTGCAGCAACTCCGTGACCTCGGTGGCAGCATGGAGTTCCACGTTGGCGAAACGGTCGAGGCCTTTCCGGAGCCCGGCTTCCATCAGCGGCTGAAAGAACAGGTTGCGTCGAGGCCAGCCGTACGGTTGCCCGCTGGGACGCACGTGGGCCAACTGCTTGCCGCGCGAGTTGTAGTACCGGATCGGCGCATTCTGGATGGTGTCCCGCACGATGTCGTCGACGATCCCCGCGGTCTGGAACGAGCGCAACGATTCGTCGTCCACCGCCACCGCCCGCGGATGGTCGATGATCGCCGGCTCCTTGTCGAGCACGACCGTCGTCACGCCCTGTGTGCCCAGCAGATTGGCCAGTGTGACACCGCATGGACCGGCACCCACCACCGCGACCTCGACATCGATTTCCATCAGAAGTGCCTCCTCGCACGAGTGTTGTTCGCGTTGGATTCGAATTGCTGTGCTCGATCGAACATCAGTTCACGCAGAGGCTCACTGGGCGTCCTTCCCGAACAACCGGGCCAGATCCTTTTTCACGACCTTGCCCATGGCATTTCGGGGCAATTGATCGAGTACCTCGAGCTGCACGGGCAGCTTGCGCTTGTTCAGCCCCCGGACCACGAGGTGCTCGCAGACGTCGGCCAGGCTCGGAGCCACCGCCGAACCCTCGGGTACCACTACCGCACAGACACGTTCACCCGTCTCCGGGTCGGGGAGTCCGATGATGGTCGAATCGACGAGTCCGGGAACGGTGACGAGGTGATCCTCGACTTCCCGGGCGGAAATGTTCTCCATGTTCCTGATGATCACGTCCTTGAGACGGCCGACGATGTTGAGGCATCCCTCGTCGTCGAGGAAGGCGAGGTCACCCGTGCGAAAGTAACCGTCGTCGTCGAACGCCTCGACGTCCAGCGCGGCGTCCACGTACCCGACGGTGAGTTGCCGGGCCTTCACTCTCAGTTCACCGCGCTCGCCGGCAGCCACTTCGGCGCCGTCCGCGCCGACGATACGTATGAATGTGCCGGGTCCCGGATGGCCTTCGGTCACCGCGATCTCGTTCGGGCTGCCCGAGGGACTCCCCCACGCGATGAACGGGCATTCCGTGAGCCCGTATCCGGACACCAGGCCCACCCCGCCGAGTTCGCTCGAGACCTCGCGGTGCAGGGCGACCGGACGCGGCGCGCCCCCGATGAGAAAGGCCCTCAGGTCCGGGAACAGCCGACCATCGTGCGCCCGCTGTTGCCGGAGAAGGGCTTGTGCGAAGGGGGTTCCGTTGCCTCCCAGGGTGACACCGGTGTCGGCGAGGAGTCGCGCGGTCGCCTCGGGTTCGAAGACGTCGGTGGTGATCAACGCTGCACCGGACATCAGCGCGACGAGCAGGTGCAGGACACCGCCCACATGGGCGATCGGTGCGAGCGCAGCGATCCTGTCGTTCGGTCCAGGAGCGATGGCTTCGCAGAATGTTTCGGCAGCGGCGAGTAGTCCGGTGTCCACGTGTCGGGCGCCCTTGGGTTGCGAGGTGGTACCGGAGGTGTAGAACACCCAGCGGACATCGGTCGGCTTCGGCGGCGGTTGCTCGGTGCGAGGTTCGGCTCGAGAGAGGGTGCGGTCGGTGACGAGGACGTCGATTCCGGGCAGCCGAGCGGCCACCGAACGTGCCATCTCGCCGTGGGCGTAACCGCGAAATTCCTCCGGGACGATCAGAAGCCGGCTGCCGACCTGACGACAGATGAACTCCACCTCGGGTTCGCGCAGCATCATGATCAGAGGATTCTGCACGGCGCCGATCCGGGAGAGTGCCATGGTCAGCACCATGGTCTCGGTCCAACTCGGCAACTGCCAGGAAACCACCGTGCCCGCGGTGACGCCCCGTTCGGCCAGGCCCGCTGCAACCCGCTCGACGGAATCTCGGAACTCCCGAAAGCTCATGGTGCGCTGACGCTCGTCGATCACGAGGGTGTCGTCGGGCGTTGCTTCCGCCCGAGCGATCACGAGGCCGAAGACGGTGTCCGCGCGCAGATGTCCGGGCAGTCCCGAGGTCCGACCCGAGGTCATGCGTGCACCGTTCTCGATCCGGCGTGGCGGCCGGCGAGATAACCGAACACCATTGCCGGCGCCAGCGTCCCACCCGCGCCTCCGTACGTCATCCCGAACGGCGACGCCATCACGTTGCCCGCCGCATACAACCCACCGATCACCCCGCCGTCGAGGTCCACCACTCTGCCGTGCTTGTCGACCTTCGGTCCGCCCTTCGTCCCCAATGCCCCGCTTTCGAGCCGCACCGCATAGAACGGCGCCTCGGTCAGCGGACCGAGGGTGCCCTCGACGGCACCCTTCAGGTGCGGGTCGCCCCACCATCGGTCGTGCGCACTCTCACCGCGGTGGAAGTCCGGATCGCATCCCTCCGCCACCTGTCCGTTCCACCGCTCGACCGTCCGTTCCAGCGCGTCGCCCCGAATCCCCAGGGCGGCCGCCAACTCCGCAACGCTGCCGGCCCGTGTCATCCATTCCGGCGCTACCTCTCCCGGCGGCCACGGTCCGACCGTCCCGTACCTCCGCAGATACTCCTGATCGAAGATCAACCAGCACGGAAGATTCGCGTAGCGAAAGGCGGCCACATCCTCCTGGTGGAATGCGCCGCCGAAAGCGTTGTAGTTCGCCGCCTCGTTCGTAAAACGTTGCCCCGACCGGTTCACCATGATCGACCGTGGCCGTGTGCGGTCCGCGTTGACCATCACCCGGTTCATCTCGTTCACACCGTCCGGCAATTCGGCCACCGGACTCCACCACGCCTCTCTCATGTTCCCGAGCATCGCCCCGACCCGCATCGCCATCGACAAGCCGTCGCCCTCACACGTGGGCATCGAGACCGGATGCGTCAGCGGACCCCGCAGGAACGCCCTCTTGAACTCCTCGTTCCACTCGAATCCCCCCGTCGCCAGCACCACACCAGACCCGGCAGCCACCTCGACGCGCTCACCGCCCGCCGACTCGAAATGCACTCCCGTCACCGCCACACGACCGTCCGGCGCCGACGCGGTCACCAATCTGCGGGCTCGCATGCCCGGGAACACCTCCACCCCGGCCCCCAGGCAGGCAGCGAGTAGCCGGCCCACCAACGACTGACCTCGTCCCCGTTCGTCGCGTACCCGACGGCGAGCGACCTCGGCTTCGGACGGCGGGCGCGGCACTGCGGCGCCGATCGGTGTCTCACATTGCACGAGGTGCAGATTCGCGAAATAGGGACCCGGCGTCACCCGCGACGCCCACTCCCCCAACTCGTCGAACGCGAACAACGGGGTTTCCAATGTCCGGCCGCCACCGGGCTTACCACCCGGATGCTCAGCGTGATAGTCCGGAAACCCCTCGGCAACATAGAATTCGGTTCCCGCCTCCGCATCGAGGAAGGTCACCATCTCTCGCCCCGCCACCACGAACGCCCGCACCAGGTCTTCGTCGAGTAAGCCCCGTGACAGCGACATGATGTACTCCACCGACTCCTCCTCGGAATCCGCGACGCCGGCAGCACCCATCAGCGGATTGTTCGGTATCCACACGTTCCCGCCCGACCAGGCGGCCGTACCGCCGACCTTGTCGGCCTTCTCGAACACCCCCACCCGGGCACCGCTCACCGCCGCCGTGAAGGCCGCCGTCAAACCCGCAGCACCCGAACCCAGAATCACCACATCGAACGACGAGCCCACGAACACACCTCCGTGCAGAGAAAGGACCGCAGAGTCTTATCGACAGCCTGTCAGATCACGCCGACACCGCGACGGCCATGCCGGTGATCCACTCCTCCACCGGCTCGTAGATCAGCGGCTCGAGCGGAACGCCGCCGCCGGCCGCACCCGCAGCCAGCCAGGTCCGCACCTCGTTGGCTCCCGCACCGGCATCCGCGTGCGCGCTGTCGGTGAGACGCGCGAGGGCCTCCCTGTCCCAGGTCGCCGATGCGTGCAGGAAGGCCTTGTCCCACGCAGGTTTGATCTTCTTCCGCGCGGCGGCGGAACCCTCCGCGATGATCCTGGCGCGTTCCTCGTCGCTGATGTCGTACGTGTCCACTTCGAGACTGGGCGGCGAATGCGAAAGACCGCCGGTACCGATTACCAGCACCCGATCGCCCGTGCCGGACAGATATCGGCCCACCGCGTCCCCGAATGCGAGCACCCGCTCGGCCTTGGGCAACGGCGCCGTTGCGCAGTTGATGGGCAGCGGGATGACGGGATACGCGTCCACGCTGCCGGTCAGATCGCGCAAGGGCTGCGCGAACGCGTGGTCGAGCTGCACATCCCGGCAGACCGAGATATCTATCCCGGAGTCGAGCAGATGCTCGGCGAGGCCTCTCGCAGTGCCCTGAGGGACGTTCAATGCGCCTGCAGAGTGCCCGGCCTCCGCCATGATCCCGGCAGACAGTGCCACCCCGAAAGTGGGGACGACGTGCCGGAATGCCCGCCTGTGGTCCCCGCCGAACAGGACGATGTAATCGGGATCGAATTCTCGGACGATCGAACTCGCGCGCGCCAACCCCGTTCGGAACGTGGTGCCGAACACTCGGTCGACATCGCGCTCCATTCCTGGGCTGTGGCTCGCGCACACCACCATCCGGTTCGCAGTCGCCCGCTTCACTTCACTCAAGACACCCTCCTCGCACCTGACTCGCCGCCGGGGAACGCTGTCGGTCCGCGGCACGGATCAAACATGACACAAACGTTAGATGGTAATCGGCGTCACGTCGAGGGTGTGCCGCGTTTCGGTCACCGCATCATCAGAGTTCCGCCGTCGACCGGGAAGATCTGCCCCGTCATGAACCGGGCGCCCTCACCGGAGAGGAAGGCCAGTACCGGAACGAAATCCTTCTCGACGTCACCGAGCTTGCCCCCGAGCGGGACGGCTCTCGCCATGTACGCGTCGTGCGCGGCCAGTTGTTCCGTCGTCATCGATGCACGGGTCTTGTCGTACATGGGAGTCCAGATTGCCGGAGCGATGGCGTTCACGGTGACGCCGTATTTTCCCCATTCCTGAGCCGCGGTGCGGGTCCACGCGACCACAGCACCCTTGCTGGCCGAATACGCAGCCTTATTGGTCAAGCCCTGGACCCCGGCGGCGGACGCGAAGTTGATGATCTGTCCGCCGTCGTCCCTCAAATGTCGGAACGCCGCCTGATTCGTGAGAAACGTGCCTGTCGCGTTGATGCCCATGACCCGATTCCAGATGTCGAGCGGAATCTCTTCGGCCGCTCCCCCCGGAGCGATGCCCACTGCATGAATCAGGACGTCGAGACCGCCCAGTGAATCGACGGCCTGCGCGAACGCCGCATCGACCGAGGTCTGCTCCGACACATCACATTGGACGAATCGAGCCTTGCTCGCCTCTGCAATCTCACGTCCCTCACGCTCGGCGAGGTCGAGCGATACCACGTCGGCTCCGAGAGCAGGAAACGCCCGTACAAGGCCCTCTCCCATTCCACTGGCCCCTCCGGTAATGATTATGCGTCTACCCTGCAGGTTGTCTGACATTGCGTTCCCGTGCTTCCTCGATCAGCTGGTGCTATCTAGTGGCTCATTGGCTGAATTGCAATATGTTTCGCCACAAAGGTACGCGGCTTGCGCAAGCAGGTTTCTCGTTCACCCGATTATCTGACATATCGGCCACATTGTTGGTCTCGATCGCTGAGCCCGACCGCAGGGTTGACCTGATCCGCGTGACACAACGCATCACACACAGGGATCCGGTCAGAACTATCGCGGATTCGAAACGCCGTGGGCACGTTCCGGTCGGTCGCCTCGTACTCGAATGCGACCCTCCACCAGACCGCCGGGCGGCTAGAACTGGGACCGTCTCGGCCCGACATGTCTGTACGAGTTCAGCCTCGAACTCGGTATCAGCAGTTCACGGTCGACCTTGGTATTGAGGCAGGCGCCGTGTCCACCACCCCTGACAGGCCTCTCAGATTCGGTGCGGTATTCCACCGAAGAGGGTGGCCCGGACGGCGTCGGCGGATGGTGCGGTGAGGACGGCGGCGAGCGGACCGTGCAGGAGTACCAGATCCGCGGGTGCGCCCGGACTGACGGTGCGGGGTCTGCCGCCCGGATCGTCCGCGGGTGTGAGGTATCGCGTCAATGCCTCTGCGGCTGTGATGCGTTCGGAGGCACCGGCTATTTCACCGGTCGGCGTCCGCCGGTTCACGGCGGCGGCGATCACCGCCCATGGGTCCGGTGGTCCGTACGGGGCGTCGCTCGAGAGAGCGACCGGGACGCCCCCCTCGATCAGTGACCGGCAGCGGTACAGGTCGGGGTGGTCGATCTCGTCGATGTCACGCAGATAGTCGTCGCCGCGGTGCGCGAGAAAGCCGGGCTGGGTGACGACGGTGAGTCCTCGTCGGCGGCGACCGTCGATCGTCTCCCCGGGAATGAGCGCGCCGTGTTCGATGCGGTCACCGGCCCACGTCCCGACGTCATCGAGAACCGCGAGCAGGAGAAGCAACGACTCCCGGGTCACGCAATGCACCGCCACCGCTCGGCCTCGGTCGTGGACGTCGCGGATCCGGTCGGCGAGGTCGTCGAGGTCGGGAAGTCCGGAGTCGGCGAGCACGATTTTGGAGGGGCCCACGGTGACTCGGGCCTGTTCTGGGGGGATGTCACTGTCGGGCGGTGCCCCGAGCAGGTGCACCCGCTGCGGCAAGCTGCCCTCCGAGACAGACGATTCGATCGCCGCGCGTGAGCGCGGGTCGAGGTCCGGGCTGGCGTCGGTGACACCCGTGATCCCCCACCGAGCGAGGGCAGCACCGACCGCATCGAGGCGCGGCGGAGCGGACGGCGGGAGCCGGTCCCGCAGCCAGGCGTCGGCGCGCCACACCCGGCCGGTGGGACGGCCGTCCGGGGTGCGCTCGATTCCCGGATGCGCCGCGTCGGCCAGGCGCACGGCGGCAACGGCAGCACCGTTGAGCACCCACATCGCGCCGCTGCGGTGCTGAACGCGCACCGGACGGGCCGAGTGGAGCCGGTCGAGGGCGTCGGCGTCGAGATCGCCCGCGACGGTCTCGATGTAGCCGACGCCGCGCACCCAGCCGTTGTCGTCGCCCGGCGCCCGCCCGAGCGTCTCCGCCAATGAGGCGGCGTCGCGGACAGCCGGCGGCCCGCAGCGCACGGACGCTGCGTCAGCGGCCATCGCATGGAGGTGCAGGTGATGGTCGTGCAGACCGGGGATCAGGGCACCGCCACCGGCGTCGATCATGTCCGCCGACGTCGTGGCCAGCATCGGTCCCACCGCCGTGATCCCGCCGTCGGAAATCGACACGTCGATCCCGGGAACGCCGTCGACCTCCGCGTTGCGGATCACGAGGTCAGTCATGGCGCCGCGATCCCCAACGACCGCAGGACGCCATTGGTGTCCACTCCGGATTCGGGAGCGCACCCGACCGGCACCCGGGCGCGCGGTTCGGCGATCGGCACGACACCCGATGCGGTCTCGACCACCCACCTGCCGTCACGCGGACTGGGTGTCGGCGCGGGGTCGTCCGTCAGCGTCGACGCGACCAGGTCCGACATCGACAGGTCCCAGAGCCGCCCCGAGCCGTCGGCGGGTGCGGACATCGCGAGTGCCGCGGCGGTAACCCCGGTCAGTGGGTCGGCGAGCGCGTCGCCGACGAAGACCGGACCACTCACATCACGCGCGACCAGTCCTGCGGTCGCGGACAGGTCGTCCCCGAAGCCGATCCGGTCGGAGGAGCGTCCGGCCGCGGTGATCGACACCCACGTCCCCCCGCGGTCGACAACCGCCATGGCGTCGAGCCCGAAGTTCGCCAGTGCGCGCGGGCGGGACGCCTCGATCACGATGTCGGCCGCGGCGACGAGTGCGGTCAGGGCTCGCCGCCCCTCGGTCGTGGTGGGGTCGAGTACCACCGATTCGTGGCCGGCATGGAGGAGCCGGTAGAACGCGGCGTTCCCGCGTCGCGCGCCGTCCGGGCGGTCCGGCGTCTCGACCTTCACCACGCGGGCTCCCGCGAGTCCGAGCAGATGGGCGCACAGCGGGCCGGCCCACAGGGCACTGAAGTCTATGACCAGCAATCCGTCGACGGGCCGAGGGTGCAGCGGCATCGGTGGGCGCGGGGGTGTTTCCGGCGGCGGGACCGGACCCGCGGCGACGCCCAACAAGGCCGCCCGCTGCGCCAACTCTGTGCCACCGTGGCGGCGAACCCAGTCGGCGACGACGGGCCAGGGTTCGTCCTCGTCCACGTCCTCGCTCACCAAGGCCCCGAGGAGCGCCGGATCGTCGGGGCGGGCACAGGAGACGGCGGCCCACCCGTCGGCGCTCCGGAGCAACCGGCAGCTGCCGCCGAGCGAGACGTCACCGCGGCGACGGAAACCGGTGAGCGCGGCCCGCTCCGACAGCAACCCGGCACCGTCGACTCCGATCCGCCGACCACCGAGGGCGCTGACGTCGGAGATCCAGGATGCCATCGCCCGCGCGACCGTCGCCGCCCGCCCGGGAGGGACGATCGGTGGGCCGCCGGCTCGGCCGGTGAGGGCTACTACTCCGCTTTCGGCCCAGTCCCGCACCGGATCCGGCACCGGGTATGCGAGCGGGGGCGGGATGAACACCGCTCGATCCTATGCTGCAAGCTGTGATCCGTGGATACCTCGCAGACCGTGATCACCCCACAGGACCTCCTGGACGGAGTGGCCGACACCCCGCTGCTCACAGCGGGTGCCCGGGTGGACACGCCACTGCTCCTGGTGGACCTCGATGTCGGGGTCGACGGGAATACTGCCGTCCGCGCCGCCGAGCGCGCACGGCGCACCGACCGCCTGCTGGTCGGGGTCCGCCGCACCCCGGGCCCCGTTCCCGAACCCATCGCCGACCTCGCCGTCGGCCTCGACACCACCCTCGCCACCGGTGCCGACCCGGCCGACAAGTGGGTCGTCAGCGTGGACGACCTGGACACCGCGCTCGCCGAACTGCACGGCGTCGTCGACGACAACGTGCACGCCGCGATGGTGCTCGGCCAGGTCCTGCGGCTGTCAGAAGATCTCCCGGTGCCCCAGGCGATCGACGTCGAGTCGCTGGCCTATTCCACGCTCCTCGGGACGCCGGGGTTTCGGCGGTGGCTCGAGCAACGTGGTCCGCGTCCGTTGCCGCCGCCGTCACCGCAGCAACCGGTGCTCGTGCGGCGCGACGCCGAGCGGCTACTGATCACACTCAATCGACCGGAACGCCGCAACGCCTACGGCGCCGAAGTTCGCGACGGGCTCGTGGAGGCGCTCAGGTTGGCCGTCGCGGACGACACGATCACCGCGATCGTGCTCGACGGGGCGGGTCCATCGTTCTCCGCGGGCGGCGACCTCGACGAGTTCGGCACCACCCCCGACCTCGCCACAGCGCACCTCATTCGCACCCGCGCCGGCGCCGGTCGGCTGGTATCACAGCTGGCCGATCACATTGAGGTCCGGGTGCACGGCAGCTGTGTCGGCGCCGGCATCGAGGTACCCGCATTCGCAGGCCGGATCGTGGCCGCGCCCGGCACCGTATTCCGCCTGCCGGAGGTGTCCATGGGGTTGATCCCCGGAGCCGGCGGCACCGTGAGCGTCCCCCGGCGGATCGGCCGATGGCGAGCATTCTGGCTCTGCGCCACCGGCGCCGCCCTCGACACCGACACCGCACTGGCATGGGGCCTCATCGACGAAACCGGCAACAACCCAAGCCCGCGCTAGAGGACTCACACCACCAGCCGCTCGCCCCAATTGCTCAGCCGCAACCGGATCAGGTCTCCAGAGCGAGTGCGGCAGTGTTTGCTCGGTGACCCAACCGTGGTCATCTGTTATGGCGAGACCGGCCGACATACGTTCACCCCCGCAGGTTCGCCGAATACGCGCACGATTGACTACTGATACCTCACGCTGGGTTACTCTTCGACGAATTGATTGCAAGGTGCAACTGGCGGCTTCCGCTGACAGTCGTCAAGAAAGTCACTAACGACAACAGGATTCATACTGATACGCGTGTGAGTGGCAATTCCGAGGGTTCGCACTCGACTCGACTTTCGCGGTTATGCGGCGGCTGCGGCGCAGGCCAGTTCGTAGTCGCGGATTATGTTGGGTCGAGCTGATCTGGGATCAGTAGCGGAAAATCGGGCGGCGATGAGGGTGCGGCGGAGCTTGGCGAGCATGTCCTCGAAGGCGGGTTCGGTCTTGCCGGGGTACCAGGGTTCGGCGGCGAGGCGGCCGACGAGGTCGTCCCGGTGGTAGCCGCAGGTGGCGTACCAGACGATGACGAGGGTCTGGACGAGGAACCCGAACGGCACGGTGCGTTCCACGGCGCGGGGAACCCGATTACGGGCCTGGCCGACGCCAAGCAGTTGTTTGGCGGTGGCGTTGGCCGGTTCGATGACCGTCGTCTTGCCCTCGTTCATCTGTGCGGCGGGCCCGGCGCTGCAGGGATCAGGGTGGCGACCACCGCCACGACCATCCCGACCGCGGCGATCTGGTTACCGAATGCTCCACCGGTCGGCGTAGCGTTCCACGATGCGCCCGGTGCCGGTGCCGGTGCCGTGCCGGTGCCGGTGTCGGTGGTGAACAGGGCGAGGTCGTAGCCGGTGCCGGTGCCCGGTTCGCGGACCAGCACCAGCCGGCCCGCCGCGTCTCCGAACGCGCCGTAGCACAGGCAGTCGCCCGCCGCGACCTCGACGGTGTCGGTGCGCCCGTAGCGGTGCACGGTGACGGTGCGCCAGGTCGCGGCCGCGGCCAGGTCGGCGAGCCCGCCGAGCCGGTCTCCCTTCTTGGCGGGCCGACCGCGCCGTCCGGTGCGCGGCGGCGCCGGGGCGTAGAGGGCGGCGTTGGTGGGGAGCCGGGTGGTGATCGTGGTGCCCGCAACCAGCAGCGCTCTGCCGTGGTAGGCGGCGTCGCCGACAGCGTGGATATGCCTGTCCGGGAACGCTTCCGCAAGCACGCTGAGCATCTTCCCGGCCAACTCGACCGCGGACGCGGTGCCATTGCCGGCCCAGAGGCGGAACAGGATCGGCAGGCACACCGGGTGAGCGTGGAACGGCAGTTCCACCACGATCCCGGCGATGATCCACCGATTGCCACGGCCGAGCTTGGCCGGTCCCTGGGCGGCGCCGTCATGGGTCCAGAACGCGTGATGGACCCTGCGGCCCCAGCGGCGGAAGAGGGTGTCGCCCACCGCGACGGTGATCGACGCGTCGGTGGGCAGCAACCGATCGACGACCAACCGCGCGACCGCGAGCCCGAGCCGATCCGGATCACAGACATGATGGGAGAAGAACCGGCACGCCGAGTGGAACGACACCAGCGCGGCCATCCCGGCGCCGGCGAGCATGCCGACCACCGTGCGCCGCGCGGTACGTGCGACCAGGCCGGTGGCCAGCAGCACGAACAGCCCGAACGTCGACGACCGAGCGAACACCGCGCGCAGCGTTTCCAGCAATATCCGCCACGAGGCAGGTAGGGTCAGGGCCTGAAGCATCGGTGAGGATTGCGAGTCCATCGCCGATGCTTCTCACGTTTCGGCTCGGAATCACGCAGACACGCCGACAACCCCACCAGAAACACAGACACCCTTAACCGAAGTTGCGGTGGTGTCTGCGGAGAGTTTTATGGGTTGACCTGACTTTTTGGCATTTGGTGGATGGGTTTGTTCTGTCGACGGCGCCCTCAGGTCAGGGTCACTGGGATCGGGGCGCCGACGAGATCGAACGCTCGTCGTTGCGTCGGGGTGGGTTCGGCCAGGGTCGCGATGACCGGTCCGTCGTCGCCGTAGCGGAGGTCGTTTCTGGTCAGTGTCGACAAATGTGCGAGCAGTCCCTGGTAGGAGTGCACGGGCAGATCATCGGCGGCGGTGGTGCGGCGGGCTGTCTTCGCCTTCGCGGCCGCGGAGATGGTGGCCGGGGCGACGGGGTCCTCGCGCCGTTGTGGGGGGTTCTCGCCAGTGAAGGTCAACGGCGCCAACGTGCTACGCAGATGCCAGGTCAGGTAGGCGGCGAGGAGGCAGATCAGGACGTGCGCTTGACTCGGTTTTCGCGGCGGTGGTGGATGGGCCGCAGGTCCAGGTCGATTGTCTTGAGGCTGCGGAAGTCTCGTTCGACGCGGGCCAGGTTCTTGTACGCCGTGATCACCCCTGGGGTGTCGAGTTCGTGCGGGGTGGCGGTGGTCCGGATCACGTAGAGACCGTCCAGGGCCGCTTCGGCGTCGATCCGCCCGGGGTTGCGGGTGGCGGTGAGGCTGGTGTCGGTGACGGTCAGGTCGAAGTGTTTGCCCATCTTGAATTTGCCGAGGACCTTCCCGACCCGGATACCGATCTTGTCCGCGCCGCGGCAGCGACCGGCCGCCACGGCGGCGATGATCGGTGCGAGTTCCGCCTCGGTCGCGGTGAGTAGTTCGCCGCGTTTGCGGGCGCGTTCGGCGGCGAGGAGCGGGTTGCGGCACGCGACCAGTCGTTCCCCGGGGTAGTCGGGGTGTGAGATCTCGGCGAAGTTCTGCTCTCGAACAGCAACCTCTGCAGCGGCCCGGTATCGGCGGCGAGTGCGGCGATCTGCGGTGCCCGCAGTGCGGTGAGCCAGCCGATGCCGCCGAGTTCGGCCAGGGCGGTGATGCGGGCGGAGGTGATCATCCCGCGGTCGCCGACCATCAGTATGTTCTCGAGGCCGAAGGTGTCTTTCACCGCGGTCACCGCGTGGGTGAAGGCGGTGGGGTCGGCGGTGTTGCCGGGGAGTACCCGGATCGCGACCGGTCGGCCTTCGGGGTCGGTGAGGAGGCCGTATTCGATTTGTTCGCAACTCTTTTTGCCGTCTCGGGAGTATCCGCGGGCGGCGAGTTCGCAGTGTCGACCGGTCACCCAGGATGAGGACAGGCCGAACATCGCCATCCGTGAGGGGTTGACCTTTGGGTCCAGGTGCCGCGTGGCCAGCTTCTTTTCGATGGCGGTCTGACGACCTGTCAGCCAGTCCATCACCGCGTAGACCTCGTCGGTGCCGGCGTCGGTGACGCCGAGGTCGCAGGCGAGGGTGGTGTCGGGCCACCAGGAGATGGTCGCCAGCTTCGACGCCGGGGCCACGGTGCGGGCCAGAATCAACGCCATCGCGAATCGAGCGACTTGTACAGCAGCTGCCACGAATCGACCGGGAGCGGCACACTCAGCGCCGTCGCGGACACCGGCCGCGACCGCAGGATCGTCCCGTCAGGCTGCGACTCGTAGCCGACCGGAGCCTGGTAGAACGGGTCCTCGGACGGTGCCGGCATCTCGCCCACCGCAGTTCCAGCAGCTGTAACCAGAACCACGCTCACGACCGCCGGGACCGGTGTCCACCGAATTGCCCACACGAGACGCTCCCTTCGGGGCCACGCTTCACACAAACTGTCGGCTTCGACGCCGCCTATAGAGAATGCTCTCGTTCGAACGGTACGACCGGACGCCACTTCTTCGGTGTCGCAATACTACGTGCATGGCTGGAGCCGTTGGGAGTCCTGCATTGTGGACCTCATGCATGGCCGCCGCCAGCCACAAGGATGAGGACCTTGAGCGCATCGTCGGCACAGGCCTGCGAACCAGTGATACCAAAGTATACAGGCGAGTACGACACAGGACGGCTTGCTCAATTCCGCCTGTCGCGGACGCTCCCCGGCACAATGTGGTTCCTCCGCCTCAGGCGGCCGCGACCGCGTCTGCCTTCGGCGCCGGCGCGCGATCCGGCTCGGGGGTACCGGTCGGCCGGGGCATGAATTTGCTCGCGCCGTTCACCGCCAGGGTGCACAGCGTCATGGTGAGTACCGTTGCTGCCCATACTATTCCGGCAGATATTTCGGCCTCGTCGAGATGCAGCGCGATGATGATTGGAGCGCCTAGGCCGAAGTTCGCACCGAACATTGTGACGGGGAAGACCGCTAAGAGGCCGATGAGGCCCCACTTGGTGGACACTCGCCGCCAGAGCTGCACCGCCAGCACGGTGAACAGCACAACCTGGGTTCCCTCGAGTACGCCGATGACCAACGGATAGTTCCAGATCCGCAGTTCGTACGGGCCGTAATAGGTATAGACATTCGTGCCGGTACCGATGATCTCGAATACGCACGAGGTGATGATCTCGGCACCCCAGATCAGGAACAGATGCTTGCGTCGCAGGCTCCCCTCGTACATGCGGCGGCCCGCGTAGAGGCAGGCGCTCGCGTACAGGATGATGTAGCCGCTATGTGTCCAGTTCGGCTGAACGACGCCGAACGCAGTGAAGTGGGAGTACATCGCTCCCGGCTCGCCGTTGTGGACGTCGTAGAACCAGAGGTCGAAAGCTACATCGTAGAGCGGTTCGGCGAAGGCCGCGATACCGGCCGCCAGACATGCCAGCAGATAGAAGGGCGTCCGCTGCCGGACGCACATTCGGAAGGCGATGGCCAGCATTATGGCGACTATGGCCCAACTCAGCCAGGTGAAGATACTCTGCCAAATCATGTCGAGTTCATGCTGCATGACCTCGGATGGCATGCGCCCCATAGCTGCTCCTAGTCCAACATCTTTGTACGAACCGCCACTGCCTGTTCGGTATGGGCCAACGATCCTTTGAGGCTAGGTCGGCAACGCGATGTCGCGCATCTCCCCGGGGGGGTACGGGAATCACACTTTGGGGGTAGGCGTTGGTCGCCGTGGGAAGGCCCAATGCCGGGGGACTCGACCGGGAGGGACGAGAATTGAGGGTCGAGGAACGCTTCGCCCGGGATCGGCTTTCGGGTCGAGCAGTCCCGGAGTTAGAGTCAACCACCATGAGTGATACACGAATTCGTCTCCGTGTGAGCGACAGCGGTGTAGCGATTGTCACGATGGTCCGTGCCGACAAGCACAATGCGTTGGACAAGGCTATGTTCGAGGGTTTGCTCGAGGCCGCGGATCACCTCGCGACAGATCGCACGGTGAGAGCGGTTGTGCTTCATGGCGAGGGGCGCAGCTTTTGTTCGGGTTTGGATATTTCGAGTTTTCTTGCTGATTCAGCGGGAGGCATCGACGCCCTGTTCGTCCGGGAGGATGGGCGACTTGCTAATTTCGCCCAGCGTGCGGCGTATGACTGGTCGGGAGTTCCTGTGCCGGTGATCGCCGCGATCACGGGAAGCTGCTTCGGTGGCGGTATGCAGATCGCGCTCGGCGCTGACATTCGAATCGCTGCGCCTGACGCCCGGTTGTCCCTGATGGAGGTCAAGTGGGGACTGGTGCCGGACATGGCTATCACTCAGTCCCTACCACGTGTTATGCGCATCGACGTGGCGAAGGAACTCACTTTTACCGGCCGTATCGTCTCGGGCTTGGAGGCGAGTTCGTTGGGGTTGGTCACTCGGACGTCGGAGGACCCGCTCAGTGCAGCACTCGAATTGGCTGATGAGGTCGCCGGGAAGTCGCCGGATGCGATCCGGGCGGCCAAGCGGCTCTACGATGAGACCTGGAGTGGCGGTGACACGGCGGATGCGCTGGCCCTGGAGTCCGGGCTTCAATTGGGACTGTTGGGTACACCGAACCAGGTCGCCGCTGTCGCTGCGGGCGTCTCAGGGCGCGCCCCCACGTTCACCGACCCGGCATGAATCACGTTCTATTGAAGCGTGATCGGCGCTTCGGACGTACTGGAGGAGCCCCGATCTAGGTGTCCGCCCGATAGCCCACCGCGTTCAATGCAATGGCACCATATTTCTGCGCGACGGCATGGGGTTTGGGCGGACACTCGACATACCAGCCGGGAATGGCATCACACATGTCGAGCAATGCCCTTGTGGTGAGCACGGGATCCGCGACGGTGAATAGCCCGCGCCTGCGCCCCTCTCGCACGATCCCGAGGAGCAGACGTTCGATCCCCGTTCGCACACGCTCGAAGCGGTCGCGATTCGGTGCGCTGAGGAACCGAATATCCGGCTCCAACGCCACCATCCGGGGGCTGATGAGGGTTTCGAGGAGTATCGATTCGACCACATAGGGCAGTCGGACCTCCGGCTTGTCCCCGCCCTCGTCCCGCGCGGCGTACGCGCGGGAGAGGACGTCCTTGGTCGCACACTCCAGCAGAGCCGTGAAGATGCCTTCCTTGTTCCCGTGATGGTAGTACAGCGTGGGCATCGTCACGCCTGCGCGTTGAGATATCTCTCGCACCGTCGTTCCGTGAAACCCGTTTTCGTGGAAGGCGTCCAGGGCTCCGCGGAGAATGGGTGACAATGCTGGTTCCGCCACATATCGCCAATCCGGTTCGTCGAGTACCGCTGTTGCCTCGTCGACTATTGCTGACGGTACTCGTCGCCGTGAAGCCATCGGTCCTGCCTGTGTCGCTCGTCCGTCGATCTGGGCTGTCGCGGTTTCCTACAGTGGGGGGAGGTGACCTCTGACGAGTAACCATGCAATCGCGGTGACGAGGTTCTGGATCGGGTCAACCAGGTCGATGATCATGTTATCTCTCTTCTTCGTGGGTGATCGGGTCGGTCCGCGCTAGTCGACCGCGTACATCTCGTCCGTGATGACGGCCGGAAATTCTTCTGTCAGTGCGGTTGATTCGAAGCTTTCCTGGATCGCGAGCTGGGCACTGAAGGGCAGGGTGTCCATGATCTCGCGCACCCTTTCTTGCCTGCGGGCGACGGCTTGGCGGAATGGCATGCCGGGGGTGGCCTTCATCTGCGGGACGATGCCCTCGACGTCGTCGACACCACCGGCGTGGTGACCGGCGTCGACCATGGCCTGCTCTGCGGCCATCTGCGCGTCGTCCTTCTCCTCGGACATGCCGATCGGGCCGATCATGGTGCCGTTGAGGAACTGCTTGACCACCGGTTCCTCGCTGGTGAGTAGCACCTCACGGGGCCCGAACATCACCAGTTGGCGGCGGAAGAGCATGCCGATGTTGTCCGGCACCGTGCGGGCGAGGTTGATGTTGTGCGAGACGATCAGGATCGTCGCATCGATCTCGGCGTTGATGTCGATCAACGTCTGGGAGATGTAGGTGGTGCGGACCGGGTCCAGGCCGGAGTCCGGCTCGTCGACCAGGATGATCTGCGGGTCCAGTACGAGGGCCCGGGCCAGGCCGGCGCGCTTGCGCATGCCTCCGGAGATTTCGCCGGGCAGTTTCGTTTCGGCGCCGATCAGTCCGGTCAGTTCGAGCTTTTCCATGACGATCTTGCGGATCTCGGATTCGCTCTTCTTGGTGTGCTCGCGCAGCGGGAAGGCGACGTTGTCGTAGAGGTTCATCGACCCGAACAGGGCACCGTCCTGGAACAGCACGCCGAACAGCTTGCGGATCTCGTAGAGCTCCTTGGTCGAGCACTCCAGGATGTCGGTACCGTCGATCACGATCGATCCTTGCTCCGGGCGGAGCAGACCGATCAGCGACTTCAGGAAGACCGACTTACCGGTACCCGACGGGCCCAGCAGCGCGCTGACCTCGCCGGGCGGAAGCGTCAGCGACACGTCCTGCCAAATCTTCTGCGATCCGAAGGATTTCGTCAGATTGGTGACCGCTACCTCGACACCCATTGTTTTCCTCACTCTCACGGCCTAGGGAGTTGGTGCTACGCAGCGGTGGCCACTATCCGCTGCAGTATTGGTCAGAACAACGGCTCGAATCGGCTGATCAACCAGGTCTCGTCGACGCGGGTAAGTCCGACCCGAATTGCATTCTGTGACTGCGTCGTTTCGGGACTGCTTGCCGTCGTGGTGCTCTGATTGATGTAGACGAGAACCGATGCTTGGTCTGCGGACACCGATTCGACCGCAGAGCCTGCTGCGGACGCCTGCATCGTTACCTGCTTGTCTTTTGCCGTCGGCGCGACCACATCTTTCGCCAGCTTTGTGTATGTTTCGAGGAAATCGCCGGTCAGCACGCCGCGTGCGGCGTCCAGATCCTGATCGACGGTGTCGGGCTTGTACGACAACAGCGCTACGGCGCCGTCGGAAGCGACCTGCGTCACGGACCCGTGCGCTGCCACGACGTCCTGGTCGCCGGCGCGTTGGACGAAGAATTGGACGAGGACGAGGACGAGGATTGCACCGAGCGGGATCATCGCTGCGGCGGTCATGCCGAGTCGGCGCCGACCATGGGTCGGCCCCTCCGTATCGGAGGTCCTGACCACTGATCCGGCGATGTTGTCGGCGTATGTGCGCCGCTGTCCCCGATGGAGGGGCCAGAACCGCCCGATGAGGAACAAGATCCCGTCGACGGGCAGGCACCCTACCCGGATCGTTGCACGGACGATGCCGATCGGAGCTCCCGCGGTGGTGGATACAGTGCGGAGGCCCTCGAGGTACTTGCCGGCGGTTCGCCCGGTGCGCCCCTGGCAGATGATGCTGTTGGCGACGATGAAGAGCCCGGACACGGCCACGATGCCCCAACACAGGACGGCCCATACCTGCCCCGCCAGAATTTGGGACAGCACCCCTGCAGATGCCGCCGCGGCGAGTGGCGGGCACATGTCGACTGCCAGTGCCCGGGCGCGGCGCACAAGAGATGCTCCCTGCTCCCCCGCGCTGTCGCGCTCGGGTTCTGCGTTCTCTTCTTTCACCTGGGTATCGATGTTCAGTGTCGTCATTGGACGAATCCCACCTTCGACAATTTGAGTTGCCCGTCGACGTCGACAACGTCCACGCGCAGCTGGTACTCCTGTGGCTCGATCGTCGCCGTCATACCGGGATCACCGCCCGACGGCTGGGCCTGATCTCCCGCCGCTCCAGTGGCGGGGTCAGCGGAACCGGGCCCGGCGAGCGGTACGTTGCCGTCCGCCGACGCAGCCACCAGAACAGTGGTGCTGCCGTCGTCATTTCGTCGCTCGATGCCGGATTCGACGGCATGGCCGACGGTGACGTTGCCCGCTGCTTTCATGGTGTCGAGAACGGTCTGTTTGCGGGCGTCGAAGTCGTCGTGCCACTGGCCGGCTGCGTTATCGAGGATGCGTTGCACGTAGGCGTCGGGATCGTCTTTGCTCGTCGAGATAAGCTGCACAACTGCGTCTTCAGCGAAATGCATCAGGGCCTGGTCCGCCGAATCGCGTTGTTCGACCTCGCGGTGATCCCACCATGCCTTGATACCGGAGGCGGATCCGGCGAGGGAGGTCACAATGAGGAACGCGACCGCGGCGCGGTAGATCGTTGTATCCCGGCGCCCTTGCGACGCACCACGCCGTCTTGCCGGACGCTGCGGCTGCTCGTCGGCAGCCGGGTCTGGGGAATCGTCCGGCGGACGTGGTTCTGCCGCTTTCGCGGCGCGCTCGGCGGCAGCGAGTGCGGCCTCCGCGGCCGCGCGGGCTTCGATTGCGCGAGCGCGCAGGGTCGTGGTGTCGTCGTCGATCCGCGATCGTGACGTGTTGGTGGATGTTTTCGTCATCCCAGCCTCCTTGGACGTTTCAGCACGGGCATCTCACAGGGGCTCGAGTCGGGAGATGAGCCACTGATCGCCGGATGCCTCCAGCCGGACTCGTACACTGCTGAAGAGGTACGTCGGATCCGGTTTCGCGGCGCTGGCCGTGGTGCCGCGGAGGAAGACGAGTACCACCGCGG
Source organism: Rhodococcus sp. NPDC019647 (assembly GCF_044389235.1). NCBI lineage: Bacteria > Bacillati > Actinomycetota > Actinomycetes > Mycobacteriales > Nocardiaceae > Rhodococcus > Rhodococcus sp. NPDC019647. The sequence goes on from NZ_JBIRXS010000015.1 coordinate 128,231, forward strand.
AGTCGGAGTCTGCTGAAACCACCGACGTTCCGCTCGCTTCCCAATGCGTCTCGACCTGACCTTGCTTCGCCTGCGGGATTATGGTCTCGGTGGTCAGCTTTGTGTACGACTCCAAGAATTCGCCGGTCAGATGACTTTTGGCCTGGGCGACGTCGTCCTCGACGGTGGGCGCCTTGTAGGTCAGCACCCCTGCGGTCAGTTCACCGGCCTTCTCGGCAACAGCGGCCCGTGTCCGTTCGGTGTGTTCGCCGGAGACGGTGAGGTGCAGGTGTGCCACGGCGGCGAAGGTTGCCGTCGAAGAGGCCAGGAGCGCCACCGCAACCAGTGTGCGCGTGCGCCGCCCTCGGATGGTCAGGGAGTGGGCGAACGCGGCCTCACTGCGGTAGGTCAGAGCGCCGGTGACGAGGACAACGAGTGTGCCCGCAACGATGAACCAGAGGGGGAACTCGAGAACTGCGCCGGTGGCCACGACGGCGCCGAGTGCGACCGCGGTGAGTCCGCATCTGAGGAATACGGCTTGCCTGGCGGTGGCCGGCTTCGGTGCGGCCGCGGCGCGCGGTTCCTGTGTCGGTTCCGCTGCGGCATGTTTGTTCTCGAGTTCACAGGTCATGGCACGACCTCCACTTTTGACAGTTTGTAGGACCCGTCGACATCGACGATGCCGACTCGTAGACGCCAGGTTCGTGGCTCGTCCTTGGCGCCGGCGGCGTTGCTTACCTTCGACACCGCCGATACCAGGACGGTCGTGCTGCCGTCGTCGTTTCGGCCCTCGATGCCGGCACCGAGAATTTCGCCGCTCGACTCGGTCTTCGACTCGGCGATGGCGGAGACGAACTGATCTTTTGTGCCTTCGAACTCGGTGAGCCACGATCCGGTCGCGTCGTTGATGATGCGATCCGCGCCGGCCGCGGGATCCTGCGAGCTCGGGGAGATCAGGTTGAGGACTGACTGCCGGGCAGCGCCGAGCATGGCCAGATCCTGATCGCGGGCGTCCTGGCTGTCCTGGTGGGCGTGTGCGAGGGCCCCCGCGGCCACCAACAAGCCCACCAGAACGACCGCGAACAGCGCCGTCGCGAGGGTGTTCCATCGGCGGGCACCTGGCCTGCGGCGCCGCGGATCGTGGCGGACGGCTGGTACGTCGCCGGTATCGCCTGCTTCCTGTGCGGCGGCCGCGGCTTCCGCTGCCTCGGCCGCTTCGACGGCCGCCTCGGCAGCCTGCCGTGCGTCGAGTGCGGCGCGGACGGCGGCGACATCCGACACGGTGTCGGATTTACGTCGGAGCATCAGTGGCCTCCTGTCAGAATCGCCTGTACGGGAGATGTTTCACCGTGCGCAGATCCCGTGCGGCTGAGCTCTGTTTGCGTGTATGTTCTGCCGTCGCGGCCCTGATACTGGCCGGACCGTGGGTTGTAACTTGCCGACCCGATCTGGGGGGCGGCCGGCTCCTGGGTGTGGGACGCGGGGGCGGCGGAGTTGCCGGTGGTCGGTGTCGGGTCCCCTACCCAGGGGTTGGTTCCCGACGAGGTGTACGGCTCGTCGCTCTTGCAGATCTCGACGGTGGGGGCGCGTTTGCCGGGGTTGTCCATGCACGGCAGGTTCCGTGCGCCGCGCACGGCGACCGACGAGTCCTGCGGCACCGCGCAGAAGATCGGGTCGGATGTGCGCGTCGGTGCGTCGACGGCAGAGCCGTCGCGCCGTTCCGAGGCGGGAAGGAACCCGGTTGTGCAGGGCGGGGGTGCGTTCAGATTCAGGTTGAAGTCGAGGAATGCGCCGTTGGACGTTCCCTGGTCGGGGACGTTGATCGTCTTGAGGGCGCTGACGCTGGCGGGCAGCAGGACCAGCAGCTGTTCCAGCGATTGATTGTAGGTGACCGCGACCTGACCGAGACTGGTCAGGTTGGCCGCCAGCAGTGGGGCGGTGGGGTGCAGTTGCTGGAAAAGTGCACTGGCCTCACTCGCCGCTGCGGGGCTGGTTTCCAGGATGTGCCGGACGTGCTGGTCGTTCGCGTCGGCCTGTTGGACGGTGCCCGCCAGGTTGGCCACCCACTCGCGGATCGCGGGGCTGCTGACCTTTTGGGAGTCCAGAAATGGTGCCGCGTCGTTGATCAACGTGGTGGTGGCGTCGGCGTCGGTGTAGGCCTGGTCCAGTACCCGGTCGGATCCGTTGAGGATCCGTTGCAGTGAGGGGCCGGACCCCTCGAAGGCGGTGTGTGTCTCGTCGATCAGTGCGCTCAGCTGTTGCTGCGGGATCGAGGTGAGGCTGGCGTTGAGGGTGTCGATCATCGGTCCGATGTCTTGCGGCACACTCGCTTGGCTCGCTGGTACGACCGCCCCATCCTCGAGGAACGGTCCCTCGAGCGAGCTGGGAACGAAGTCGAGGTACTGTTCGCCGATCGCGGACCTGCTGTGCACCTGGGCTTCGGCTGAGACCGGAATGCGGACCGAGCTATCGAGATTCAGCGTTGCACGTGCCCCGCCGGCGGTGGGGGTGACATCGGTGACGGTACCGATGGTCGACCCGCGATAGGTGACGTTCGCGCTGCTGTACAGCCCACCACTCGTCGGAAGTTCGACAGCGACCGAGTAGCGCCCGATGCCCACCAGCGCGGGCAACCGCATGTACACGACACTCATCGTGGTCAGGGCAATCACGGTGAGGACGGCGAAGATGATCAGCTGAATCTTGACGAATTTCGACAGAATCATCGGGTACCCCTCATCGCAACGTTGTCGAGTCCCGCCGTCAGCGGGTTCTTCGTCGAGACCGCCGGAATTCGACCCTCCGTACGACCAAGGGCGGTTTCGGCATTGGTGAGCGACCCCTCGAGGGGTGTCCCCTGCAGTAGTCCTCGGTCGAGGCGACCCATGGTGAGATCGACGGTGGCGGAGAGGTTACCGGCGTCGCCCTTGAAGAACTTCGGAATGTTTTCCAGCGGCCACGGATACGTGGGAAGCAGACCCAGTGCCTGGGTGAGGTCGGAACCGGAGTTGCCGAGTTCGCGCAATACCGGCTCGAGCTCACGGACGTTGCCCTGTACGTCTTCCGAGCTCGCCGTGACAACCCGGTTCGCCGAGTCGGCGAAGTTTCCGACGGAGGTCACCGTGTCGGTGAGCTTCCTCTGCTGTTCGTCAAGGATGGCCAGCGCGGGCGGGATGCGTTCGAGCGCGCCGGCCAGTACGGCGTTCTGCTGGTCGACGGTCGAGGCAAGGCGATCGAGGCCTTCGGCGGCGGTGATGATGTCATCGCGCTGTTCGTTGAGACTGCCGCTGAACGTATCGGCTTGATTGAGAAGGTCACGGACTTCTCCCTCGTGCCCGGACAGCCCAGCGTTGAGTTCACCACTGATTTCCTGGATCTGTGCGAGGCCGCCGCCGTTCAGCACGGTCGACACCGACGCGAGTGTCTGTTCCGTGGTCGGATAGGTGCTGGCGTTGTCGATCGGGATCGTGTCGCCGTCGCGGAGTTCGCCCGCGGGTGGTTCCGTCAATGGTGGTGCCAGTTCGATGTGCAGCGAACCGAGCAAACTGGTCTGCCCCACCTTCGCTGTCGCGTTGCCGGGGAGGTGGACGTCGGACTCGAGTGAGACCGTAACGACGGCGTGCCATCCGGCGAGCTGCACGTCGTCGACGTTGCCTACCGTGACATCGCCGACGCGTACCCGACTGTTCCGCTGGATCGACGTCACGTTCGGCATCTCGATCTTGACGGTGTACGAGCCGTCTTCGGAACCGGCGGTTCCTGGCAGTGGCAGGGAATTGGCGCCTTGCCAGTCACAACCCGACACCGTGAGGGTGAATCCGCCGACGAGTGCCACGATGGCACCTCGGGTGAATTTGTTGTTGGCCATTATCGCCCACCTCCAGCGTTCGCGGGTGCCGGGATCCCGAGCAGCCCTGCCAGTCCGGCGGGTGCGCCGACGGGCTCGACAGCTGCGGGAGCAGGCACCGTACCGCGCAGCCATTCTTCGCTGTAGTCGATCTGCTCGGGTCTGACCTGCTTGCCGGCCACCGGGTTGATTCCGACCGGTGGGTAGTTCATCTGCACGAGCTGCAATACCGGTGCGAGCTGTTGGACACACAGTTTCGCCGCCTCGGCCGCACCCAGCTGGCTTGCCGCCTGGATTGCGCCGCAGATGAACTGCACCGGGTTCTGAAGCTGGGTGACAGCCAGCGCGCCGGTGAAGGACCCGTGTGCGGGTTCGTAGATGTTGTAGAAGTTCTGGATTGCCGTCGGACCGACGTGCAGAAGTTGCTCGATGTCGGGCCGAATCTCGTTCAACGACGTTGTCACGGTGGCGAGGTCGCTCACCGATTTGCTGAGCCCGTCGCGGTTGTCTTTCACAAACTGCCCCAGCCGGCTGGTCATCGCATCGATGTTCTGCAATGCGGTCGCCAGTTCCTGATCGGAGTTGTCGAGCACCGACGACACCGAGGCGACGTTCTGATTCAGCTCGACGATTTGATCGTCGCTGGCGGCGAGTGCGGTCATGAATGCCTGCAGGTTGCGCACGGTGGCGAAGAGATCGTCGCGGCCGTCCGACATCGTCGACATGGCATCGGAGAGCTTGGTCAAGGTCGAATTGATGTCGTCACCCTTGCCGGCCAACGACTCGGCTGCCGTGTCGACGAAGTCGCCGAGAGAGCCGGCCTTGTTGGCCTCGGTCGGGCCGATCGATTCGGCGAGATGCTGCAGCTGTTCCCGAAGGTCGTCCCATTCCACTGGCACAGCGGTGCGTTCGATCGGGATCTGTCCGCCGTCACTCAGTTCGGGGCCGCCGGTGTACGCGGGTGTCAGTTGGATCGCACGTGAGGAGATCAGACTCTGTGACAGTACCGCCGCTTTGGCCTGCTGAGGGACCTTGTAGTCGGCGTCGTAGTGGAACCCCACCCGCATCCGCTCGCCGTCGGGATCTATGGAATCGATCACCCCGACGTCGACGCCGAGGATCTTGACCTTGTCCCCGACGTACAGGCCGTTGGTGTTCTCGAAGTACGCGACCGCGGACCGCGTGGTGACTCGGTCATACGCGCGCCATGCGAGGCCGAGTGTTCCGGCCACGAGTAGGACGACGACGGTCAGGATTATGGTTCGCTGTCGGGTCGATCCGCGTGTCATCAAAGACGCGAACATGGTCATCCTCCCAATCCGGGTAGCGGCGGAAGTCCAGGTAGCTGCGGTAGTGGCGGCAGCTGAGGCAGGCCGGGCAGTGCGGGTGGTCCGGGCTGGGCCGGAGCGGCTGCGGGAGCGGGAGCGGCGGGGTCGCCGGGTTGGACGGGGCAGGTGCTCGGATCGGGAAGCGGCGTGGTGTGGCCGGGCGGGGTCAGCCCCGGGGCCGCGTTGTGTCCACATGTCACCGGGAACTGGTTTTGCCCGTTGAGCGTGCCGGGGTTGACGCCTTGCTCCCGGAATGCGGCGTCGATGAAGGGCTGCAGGAACTGGCCGGGAAGCAGATTCATGACGTAGGCCTTGAAGAACGGGCCGGAGGCCACCGATTCACCGAGCGAGGTGATGTATTGGCTTGCCGGCAGGATCGCCTTCTTCACATCGTCCTTACGTTCGTTCAAAAGTGCTGTCACACTGTTGAGTTGATCGAGTACCGGCCGGAGTTGGGCTTCGTTGTCATCGACCAGCGACGCCACCTGAGCGGTGACGGCGGACAGGTTCACCAGGAGCGTGTCGATCGCCTGTCGGCGCTGATCGAGCGCGGTGAAGAGTGTGTTGCTGTCGAGGAGCAGCTTGTTGATCTGTTCGCTGCGGCCGCCGAGGACCTTGGTCAGTGATTCCGCGTTGTGGAACAGGTCCTTGACCATCTGATCGCGGGTGCCCACGGTGTCCGAGAGCCGGGAGACCCCGTCGAGCGCGGCACTGAGGTTCGGTGCGGTCTGATCAAGGGTTTGGCTGAGGGTGTCCAGTGCGTTGGTGACCTGGTCGGTGTCCAAGTTGCTCACGGTGGTGGACAGGTCGCCGAGCGCATCGGTCAGGAGATAGGGGGTGGAGGTGTGCTCGAGCGGGATCGGCTGATCGGGTGAGAGCGCCTTGTCCCCCTTCGGCGTGACCTGCAGGAACTTTCGTCCCAGCACGGTCAGTGTCTTGATCGATACCTCGGAGTCCACGCCCAGAGGTGGGCCGTCCACACTGAATGCGATCCGAACCTTGTCGCCGTCGAGGTCGATGTCCTCGACATCGCCGACATGGACGCCGGAGAGGAACACCTTGTCGCCGGTCTCGAGCCCGCCTGTGTCACCGACGTATGCGGTGTAGGTCACCGACGAGCTCAGCGTGGAGGCGATGCGGTCGAAGTTGACCGAGATCAGCACCAGGGCCGCGACCACCAGGACGCCGATCAGACCGGTGCGTACTGTGTTCGTTTTCTGTGTTCGGCTCACTGTGCTGTACACCTTCCTGCCCGCTGTCCGATGATCGGGATGAGGGCGGGATTACCGTCAGGGCCATTGACTTTCAATGTGACATCGCAGAGGTAGAACGTGAAGAAGTCGCCGTAGAGTCCGAGTCGGGCGAGGCGACCGTACGCATCGGGGAGCGTATTGAGCGCCCAGTTGACGTAGTCCTTGTCTGCATTGATGTTGCCGGCGACTCGTCCGATCTCGGTGACGTCGTTCCTGATCGCCGGGCGGGCGTTCACCAGGAGGTCGGCGACGGAGGCGGACGCGTCGTTGACGCGGACGAGGGCGTCGCCGATCGGGTCGGACTGCTCGGAGAGTCCACTGATGACTTGCTGCAGTTTGTCGATACCTTCGTCGAACTGTTTGTTGTGTTCGTCGACCGTGCCGAGGAGCCGGTTGAGGTTGTCGATCACCGAGCCGATCAGCTGATCACGGTCGGCCAGTGCGGAGGTCAGTTCGCCGGATTGTTTCAGGAAGTCCGATACCGTTCCGCCCTGTCCTTGCAGAACATTCACCAGTGAGGTCGAGAGCTTGTTGACCTGATCGGGGTCCAGTGCTTTGAACAGTGGCCGGAAGCCGTTGATCAGGGCATCGAGATCCAGCGCGGCCATCGTGCGATCTGCCGGGATGGTCGAGTCCTCGGGCTGTGTGGTGTTGGACCCGGGGCTGTCGAGCAGTTCGAGGTAGTGGGCTCCGATGAGGTTCTCGTACCGCACGGCGAGCTTGGTGGATTCGGTGAACGGCACGGCCTTGGTGAGCGAGAACTCGACCAGGGCGGTGGCCTCGTCGACGATCTCGACGGACTTCACCTTCCCGACTTCGACGCCGGCGACCCGCACGAACTCGTCCGACTTCAAACCGGATGCGTCAGCGAAGGCGGCCTTGTAGGTGCGTTCGCTGCCGAACCGCACCTGGGAGAAGACCACGACGACCGCGGCGGTGAAGAGCACCATGATCACCGCGAAGAGGGCCAAACGTGCAATGGTTCCAGTGATTTTCATTAGCGTGCAGGCCCTCCCACGATATTCCCGAACAGATAGTCGACGAAGAATGGAGAACCCAGACGGGGGCTGGTCGCATCGGCGATCGATGCGCCGGTGTCGGTGACCAGCACGGGCGACGGGTACATGTCTTTGGTGATCATCGGATAGCACCCCGGTTGCCCGCCCGGACCGCCGGATGCCTCGACCTTCGGCAGGTTCTCTGGGTAGCGATACGGGTCGTCGCCGGGAAGGAACCCGACATCGAGGTCGAGAGAGTAGCCGGTATTGTCACCGAACGAGTTCGACAAGACGTCGCGGGTGTCGACCGATTGCTGGAGTAGACAGGTGATTTCGGGGCTGTACTTGGACAGAAGGCCTGATGTCGGCAGCAGTAGCCGCATGGAATCGACCAGCCCGCGCTCGAGGTCATTGGTCAGCGCCGCGCCGTCGTTGCCGAAGTTCACCGCTGCGGTCAGCGTCGAATCGAGCTGTTCCTCGCGCTCGACGACCGAATCCGACGTTGCGGAAGCAAATTTCAGTAAGTCCATCAGGGTGGGCGCGACATCGGCGTAGGTGTTGACGACGGTGGACGTGTCACGGAGATCGCTCTGCAGTTGCGGCAGAACCGGGTTGAGTCGGACGAGTACCGAATCGGCCTTGACCATGGTGTCGCCCAGCTGCTCCCCCCGGCCGCGCAGACCCTCGGCGACCGCGCCGAGTGCCGAGTTCAGCTTCGCCGGGTCGACGTGGTGCATCACCGACGTCAAGTTCTCGAATACGGTGTTGATCTCCGTCGTGACGTTGCCCGACCGGACCTCACTTCCCGCGGCGAGCTGACCCTGCCCTGAGGCGCTGGTCAGCGCGACATACTTGGCGCCGAACGCCGTCGTCGCTTTGATCTCGGCGGTGGTGTCGGCCGAGAGCAGGTCGAAGCGTGCCGAATCGATATCGAGGCTCAGCCGCGAGGTACCGGCCACCTGCTGGACTTCCTTGACCCTGCCGATCTCGACACCATTGAGTTGGACCTTGGCCCCGGGTTCCATCACCAGGCCGGACCTTTCGGCGACGACAGTCAACGGAACGGTTTCCTCGAAGGCCCCGCGGAATGTCTGCATGCACAGCACCAGGGCCGTGACGACGCCGACCAGCATCGCGGCGCCGGCGACCCGGAGCGGTGGCTGTTTGTAGTGTGATTTGTTGCGTGTTCCCATCAGCGCGTTCCCCCGTCTAACCGGCCAGGTTGAAATTGCCGGATGTTCCGTAAATGGCAAGTGAGGCAAACAGAACCACCATCACCACCGCGATCAGTGACGTGCGTACGGCCCGTCCGACCGCCTCGCCTACACCGGCGGGGCCACCGGCGGCGTTGTAGCCGTAGTAGCAGTGGATCAGCATGACCACGGTGGCCATCAGTAAGGCCTCCAGGAAGGACCAGAACAGATCGCTCGTCCGCAAGAAGGTGAAGAAGTAGTGGTTGTAGACGCCGGCGGACTGACCGTAGATCCCGGTTGTCGTCACCTGCGCAGCGAGGAACGACATAATGACGGCCATGGAATACAGAGGGATGATGGCGACGATGCCGGCGATGGCCCTGGTCGACACCAGGTAGGACATCGACCGGATGCCGGTCACTTCGAGTGCGTCGATTTCCTCGCTGATCCGCATCGCCCCCAGCTGGGCGGTGGCACCCGCACCGATGGTCGCTGCCAGCGCGATACCGGCGACAACAGGTGCCATGATCCGAACGTTGCAGAACGCAGCGAAGAACCCGGTCAGCGCCTCCACACCGATGTTGCCCAGCGAGTTGAACCCTTGGATAGCGGCGAGGGTTCCGCCGGCGAAGGTCATGAATCCCACGATCGCCACAGTGCCGCCGATCACCGCCAAAGCCCCGGATCCCATGCCGATTTCGGCGATCAGCCGGAGAGTTTCGCGCGAGTATGTCTTCAGGGCGTGCGGAGTGAACCGAATGGTTCGCCAGAAGAAGACTGCCTGTTCACCGAGGGATTCGAGGAACCTCAGCGGTGCCGCTGCGATCTTCGATGCTCGTCGTTTTCCGGTCAGGCTGTTGGTCACGGTCATCGCCCCGTTCCGTACTTCACGCCGATGGCGGTGACAATCACATTCACCGCGAACAAAGCCATGAAGGCGTACACGACCGTCTCGTTGACGGCGTCACCGACGCTCTTCGGACCGCCCTTCACGGTGAGCCCACGGTGGCACGCCACCAGACCCGCGATGAGCCCGAACAAGCACGCCTTCACCTCGGAGATGATGACCTCCGGCAATCCGGTGACGAACGTCAGAGACGACACGTATGCGCCCGGGGTGACGTTCTGGAACACGACTGAGAAGAAGAAGCCTCCGACGATGCCGATCGTGATCACCAGCCCGTTCAGCAGCAGCGCCACCAATGTGGAGCCGAGCACGCGCGGGACCACCAGACGCTGAATCGGGTCGATGCCCAGTACTTTCATGGCGTCGATCTCCTCGCGGATCGTCCGCGCTCCGAGGTCGGCGCAGATCGCGGTGGCTCCGGCGCCGGCCACGACCAGAACGGTGACGAGCGGGCCGATCTGGGTGACCGCGCCGAGTGCCGCACCGGCACCGGACAGGTCGGCAGCTCCGAACTCGACCAGGAGGATGTTGAGCGTGAAGACCACCAGAACGGTGAACGGCACCGCGACAAGCAGGGTCGGCAGCAGCGCGACACGAACGATGAACCAGGACTGCAGAACGAACTCTCGCCATTGAAACGGGGGCCGGAACAGCGCCCGGAATGTCGCCGCGCACATCTCGAAGAAAGCGCCCAGGGGACGCAGTGCCGATTCGGCCCAGCTCCGAGCCTTACCGGGCTTGCGGACAGGCGCGTCGCGGCCCGGTGCACGCGGATCTACAGCGAGCGGTGGGGAACCGGTCACCGGTTTCCTCCTCGTCAAATGGAAAATGAAGTGTGTCGAGCGACTGATCGGGCTACTCCGGCCCATCCACAACCAGATATGTTGTGCGTCGCATCACATTTGAATGGTAGGGCTACGTTAAATCACAACACAAGTAAATTGCGATTCACTTCCTCCGTTCGGGGGAGCAATCTCACCCCGAAGTGGCAGGAAAACGCGTCTGAGTTCACCCCGAGGGGGGACGAGGGGAGGAGAAAGTGATCCGCAATGTACTTTTGCCAATGGGAACCTGCCGTAGCGGCGCATGGAACGGCCGACCTGCCAGCGGCAAGGAGACAACCGCCGGCGCCGCGTCCACGGGCCCCTGTCGTCCACCCTGTCGCCGCGCGCGGATGGAGGTTCTCGACGCCAACGCGAAGGCCCTCCGACGTCCTGCTCAGGGCAGGAAACCGGAGGGCCTTCGTGGAGCCGATCAGTCGTTGAGCTGCTCGGGCTGCAAAAGATACTCGCCAATGTACGTACGGGATTGGTCGGAGTTGAGCGGCTGGAACATCGAGGCCGCAGAGTCGCGATACAGACGCTCGAAGATCGCGCCCTTACGGAACGACGACCCACCGGCCATGCTCATGGCGTGCCTGGTCATGTGCATGACGTTCTCGGCGACGAAGGTCTTGGCCAGGCCGATGTACGGGAAGCGGAGCTCCAACGGCCATTCGTCGTCCTTGCCGTCGAGGAGTTCCTGGCAGGTCTGGTACAGGACCCTGCGTGAGATCTCCACGCGCGAGGCCATGTCACCGATACCGTCGATGATGTGCCCGACGCCGGAGACCTTGGTGTCTTCCGCGACGATGGCACCGAACGTGGCGCCAAGCGTCTTCTTCGACAGGGTGGCGCGAGATTCCTCGAGAACGCGGTACTGCATACCCAGGTAGATGCTCGCGAACATCAGTGAAGCCCACTCGAGGACTCCGAACGCACCGGAGCGCCACTCACAGATGAACCCGTCTTCCGGAACGTAGTAGCCCTCGAAGTGGATGGTCTGCGTGCCGGTGGCATGCATACCGAGAGCGTCCCAGGTTTTTTCGATGCGGATCCCATCACCCTGGCCGTTCTCGTCGACGTTGAAGTCGCCGATGAAGAAGCTCTCCGCGTTGACGCGCTCCTGGAAGTCCTCGGGGAGGTTTCCCTCGGCGTCGGTGATCGTCGCGTTGGTAGTGATGATATCCGCGGCCTCACACAGTGTTCCCCAGGTCTTCTTGCCATAGAGCTTCCATCCGCCGTTGGGCTGGGGAATGGCCTTCATGTCGGCGAGGCCGCTGAATCCGGCTCGCTGCTCGGAGAACGGACCGAACATGATCTCGCCGTCGGCGACGCGCCCGAGCCAGTACTTGTTCTGCTCTTCACTCATCAGGTTGCCGGCGATGCCGACCATGATGTAGTGCATGTTGTAGGCCAACGTGATTGCGGAGTCGCCTTTGGACAACTCGCTGATGACCTTCGATGCCTGCAGCAGATTGCCGCCGGGTCCACCAAACGCCTTCGGCACAGGAAGGGATCCGAGCCCGGAGTCCTTGAACGCCTTGATCGACGGGTAAGCAAACGTGTTTTCCGCGTCGTACTTGGGTCCGATCTCGCGGAAGAACTTCGAAAGCTCCTCCGCCTTCTCGAAGTAGGGCTGGAATTCTTCGTCGGTCATGTCCTGCTCTAGCATGTTCACTCCAATTGCTGTGTCGTTGATGAGTTGTTCAAGCGTGGCGTCAGTCGATCAAGAGGTCTTCGCGGCCGTTCTCCTCGAGAAGCTGCTTGTAGACGTCGAACAGGCCGCCTGTGAGTGGGAGAAGCTTGAGCGCCACCGAGCGTTTGCCGTCGAGTTTGACCTTGCGCTGTGCCATCGCGAGGGTGAAGTTGAGCTTGCCCTGCCAGAACTTGTTGCTGTTGTCCGATGACATCCGCAACTGCACCGTGGACGCCATCCCTTCGGTCGCATCGCCCGTGGTGACTTTCTGCCCCGGGAAATCGATGATCATCACCGCGTCCGGATCTGTCTGGATCAGCTTGATCACCAGACCGGTCCCCGCGGTCGCGTCGATGAAGGTCTTTTCCTTTGTCGCTCTGTCGAAAATTCCACCGATATAGGTGTAGACCTCGTCGGCGTTGGCGAATGTACTCATGTCGGCCCTTCGGTTCCGGTGCTGGATGAACCAAGTGTGGCAGCGGTCACTTCGGGTCCACACCCCTCTGAAGAGGGATTTCACCCCCACGTTGGGGAGATAAGTCGGCGACACGGTTCGAGATGTCCGCACGGGTGTACACGGGAAACGGCGAAGGCCGCGTCGCCATCGACGCGGCCTTCGTGAGAAGGTGACAAGCACGATCTATCGAAGAGGTGCCCGTGCCAGTACTGCCCTTCCAGGGGATGGGTAGACACCCCGGAGCGTTAACCACGGCAGTGACTCGTTCACAACATGTTCCAGCACTGCAGGTTCCGACATTGGCAGAAGGGTGACACCGTCGACGACACCGACGACGTACAGATCTGCGATCAGGCTGGCGAGTCCGATGGGTGTACCGATGTACTCCAAGGACTCGACCGGTCGTGGGCCCGGCAGCATGCTGTCGAGCGTCATCAGCTCTTTGCGCGCGGACCGGGCCTCCGGCGCGATGAGCACCGCAATGTCGACGAGCACCGCGATATCGTCGGGATGGCCTCCCTTGGCCTGGATCTCCGATCGCAGCGTCGCGCGCTCTCGATGAGCTTGGGCCATGTCCGCGGCCTGTATCCGCACGATCGTCGCGTGATCGTGCGGGAGACCGCAGTCGTCGTCGGCTCCGCGCAGGTCAACCCAGCGAGACTCTGGACGCCCGGCCCGAGGGTCGTTGCTGAGCGCGGGGTGGTGGCCGTAGCCGTTGAGTTCCGCGCCGACCCTCAGGGCGGGTCGGGACGTTCCGTTCAGGCTGGTCATGGCACATCTTCTCCAGTTGGGTGCGGGGAGGCAGTGGCCGTGGCGCTCTACGACCCGAACGGTATGGCCCGGTGGTAGCGGCCTTCGTGATAGAGCAGTGGGGCCGCGTCCGGACTTCCATCGGCGTCATCGATGTGGATTTCCTCGACCGCCCCGATGACCAAGGTGTGATCGCCTGCCTCGATCAGCTGGTGCACGCCAGTTCGCAACCAACAGTGCGTGTCACGCAGCAGGGGCTCACCGGTGGACAATGTCACCCAGGCTGATTCGTCAGCGAACCGCTGATCGGCACTCGCGGAAAAGCGTTGCGCGAGTAAGAGTTGATGGTCTCCGACAAGATGGACGATCAAAGATTGTGCCTGGTGTAGGGCACCGATGCTCGACGAGGTATGGGCGATATTGAAGGACACCAGTGGCGGGTTCAGTGACAGAGACGAGAACGACGTCGCGGTGAACCCGACCGGTCCGTTCGCGGAGTCGAGCGTGATGATCGTGACGCCGGCGGGATGGCGACGAAGTGCCGTCCGGTAGAGATCGGCATCGATCGCGGTGGACGCTCCCGTCCTGTGGGCGGAGTTGTCGAGGGACTGGGACAACGGATTCTCCATTCAAGCGGGAAGGGTTCTCTGCAGCCGACGGCGATCTTCTCGGCAGTTAGTGAAGCTTGATGTACATGAACTGAGATTGCCGCTGCGTTACCTCCTACGATAGCGTCGATCTACAGCGATCTCAAGATGTAAGTGTACGCCGATTCACTTTTCGGTTACTCTGGTCACAGCTTCGATGCTCGCCCTAGTCGGTGAGAGTCCCCAGATCTGAAAGAAAGGCGTACGGATGCCCGTACTCGACTCGGTGATCGACACGTCATCGGATACCTACCAGGAGAACCGCAGAGTTCAGCTCGCCGCGGTCGCCGCGCTCAATGAGCAGCTCGACCTCGTCATCGCGGGTGGTGGCCAGCGGTACACCCAACGCCACCACGATCGCGGACGCCTACTCGTCCGCGAACGGATCGAACTCCTCATCGACCGCGATGCTCCATTCATGGAGTTGTCACCGTTGGCGGCGTGGGGAACTCAGTTCAACGTCGGTGCGGCCATCGTCACGGGCGTCGGCGTCGTCTCCGGCGTCGAATGCATGATCATCGCCCACGACCCCACGGTGCGGGGCGGAACGATGAATCCCTTCACGTTGAAGAAGAATCTGCGGGCGTTGGAGATCGCTCGCGTGAACCGGCTGCCAGTGGTCTACCTGGTGGAGTCCGGCGGCGCGGATCTGCCAACGCAGTCGGAACTCTTCGTGTTCGCCGGCAAGATCTTCCACGATCTGAGTGAACTGTCGTCGATGGGGATTCCGACCATCGCGCTGGTCTTCGGCAATGCCACCGCTGGTGGCGCGTACGTCCCCGGCATGTGCGATTACGCGGTGTTGGTCGACAAACAGGCCAAGGTGTTCCTGGGTGGGCCCCCGCTGGTGAAGATGGCCACCGGAGAGGATGCCAACGACGAGGACCTCGGGGGCGCGGACATGCACTCGCGTGTTTCCGGTGTGGCCGACCAGTTCGCCGTCGATGAGAACGACTGCATCAGAATCGGCCGTGACATCGTCAGCCACCTCAATTGGCGCAAGTTCGGGCCGGCCCCGTCCGCGGACGCCGACGATCCGCTGTACGACCCCGAGGAACTCCTCGGCATCGCCTCCGGGGACCCGCGGGTCCCGTTCGATCCCCGGGATGTCATCGCGCGCGTCGCCGACGGTTCGAAGTTCTCCGAGTACAAACCGCGCTACGGGTCGAGTCTGGTGACCGGTTGGGCGTCGATCCACGGGTTTCCGGTCGGAATCCTCGCCAACCACCGCGGGGTCCTCTTCAGCGAAGAGGCCAAGAAGGCCACCGAGTTCATTCTGTTGGCGAACCAGACCGACACCCCGTTGATTTTCCTGCACAACACCACCGGCTACATGGTCGGCACCGAATACGAGCAGGGCGGCATCATCAAGGATGGTTCCAAGATGATCAATGCGGTTACCAACAGCAAGGTTCCGCACATCACGATCAACATGGGCGGTTCCTTCGGTGCCGGAAACTACGGAATGTCCGGCCGGGCCTACGATCCCCGGTTCATGTTCACGTGGGCCAATGCCAAGCTCGCGGTGATGGGTGCCCAGCAACTCGCCGGCGTGATGTCGATTGTCGGCAAGACCGCCGCAGAGGCCGCCGGTCGTGAATTCGACATGGAGGCCGATGCCGCGCGCACCGCCGAGATCGAGCAGCAGATCGAGGCCGAGTCGCATCCCTTCTTCATCTCCGGGCGCCTCTACGACGACGGCGTCATTGATCCGCGTGACACCCGTGCGATCCTCGCGATCGCATTGTCCGCCGCCCATTCCAACCACATTGCCGGCCAGCGTGGCTACGGCGTCTTCAGAATGTGAGTACCGCAGTGTCAACGATCACCAAACTGCTGATCGCCAACCGAGGCGAAATCGCGTCGCGCATCATCCGGACGGCGCGAGAAATGGACATCTCGACAGTGGCGCTCTATTCCGACGCCGATCGGCACTCGCCGTACGTGGTCGAGGCAGACGAATCCATCCACCTCCCGGGCACCACCCCCACCGACACCTATCTGCGGGTCGATCTGGTTATCGCAGCCGCACATCGAACCGGCGCGAACGCCATACACCCGGGATACGGGTTCCTCTCGGAGAACGAGGACTTCGCACGACGATGCAAAGCCGAAGGCATCATCTTTGTCGGTCCCTCACCCGAAGCGATCGCGGCGATGGGATCGAAGATCGAGGCCAAGCGCATCATGGCGGATGCGGGGGTCCCGGTGCTGCCTGGAATGGTGATCGAAACCGAATCCGACGAAGATCCGGAGCGGCTGCGGTCGGCAGCAGACGACATCGGATTGCCGGTCCTGGTCAAGGCCGCGTTCGGCGGCGGCGGCCGCGGGATGCGGATCGTCAACGACCGCAACGAGATCGTCGAAGCGGTCCGCAGCGCCCGCCGCGAGGCCCAGTCGGCGTTCGGCAACGGCACCGTCTTCCTGGAGAAGTTCGTCCAGTCGCCGCGGCACATCGAGGTGCAGATCTTCGGTGACAGCTTCGGCAACGTGGTTCATCTGGGCGAACGAGAGTGCTCCATTCAGCGTCGGTACCAGAAGATTGTCGAGGAGTCGCCCTCGACGGCGGTCGACCGGGAGTTGCGGGAAGAACTCGGCGCCGCCGCGGTCTCGGCGGGTAAGGCGCTCAATTACGAGGGTGCCGGCACCGTCGAATTCGTGATGGCACCGGATGGCGCGTTCTATTTCCTCGAGGTCAACACCCGACTTCAGGTGGAGCACCCGGTCACCGAACTCGTCACCGGAACGGACCTGGTGCGAGGACAGCTCCTCGTTGCCGGCGGCCAGAAGTTGCCCCCCGAGATCGAATCGCCGGAGTTCAATGGACACGCTGTCGAGGTTCGTCTCTACGCCGAGGACGTGCCGGCCGGATTCGTGCCGGTATCCGGGAAGCTGTCCACCTTCGAGATCGCCGACCTTCCCGGCATCCGGGTCGATGCGGGATTCGCCTCCGGGTCCACTGTCAGTACCTTCTACGATCCGATGCTGGCGAAGGTGATCGGATTCGGCCGTACCCGGGAAGAGGCCTGTGACCGGGTGGCCCGCGCGCTGGACGAATCACTCATCCACGGCGTGACCACCAACCGCGATCTGCTGATCGGCATTCTCCGAGAACCCGAGTTCCGCAATGGGCAGACCGACACCGGCTACCTCGACCGGCACTCGGTCACCGATCTGACCGCCGGCCGCGTCAACGACGACGCCACCACCGCAACCCACGCGCTCGTCGCCGCGGTCGCCGTTCAGTCCGAGCGCCGAGCAACGACAGCGACGCTGCCGGGACTGCCCTCCGGCTTCCGCACCGTTCGCAGCGCACCCCAGGCAGTGCTGTTCCGCCACGGCGACAACGAGATCGAAACCACATACGAGTTTCTCCGCGACCGGGTCAACGCGGCAGTCGACGGCCGCGACATCGACGGCATCGAGCTCATCGAGACCTCCCCCACCCTGATCGACGCGGTCATCGAGGGTGTGCGCCGCCGCTATTCGATCGTCCGCGACGGTGCCGCGCATTTCGTCAACAGCTCCCTCGGTGCCACCGAACTGCACGAGGTGGAACGATTCCCCGACCCGAGCGATGTGCAGGAATCCGGTTCCCTGCTCGCGCCGATGCCCGGCTCGGTCGTGCGGATCCAGGTCTCCGAGGGAGACGAAATCACAGCCGGTGCTGCGGTCGTCGTGCTCGAAGCCATGAAGATGGAGCACACGGTCAAGGCCCCCATCGACGGAGTGGTGACGAAGATTCCTGTCACCGTCGGCCAGCAGGTCGACTCCGGCACCGTGCTCGCCGTGGTGCACGACGGGCAGAAGGACGCATAGATGACTGACGACACCTTTACCGCGGCGGTCACCTACGAGGTGCGCAATTCCGTCGCATGGCTCATGATCAACCGGCCCGCTGCCCGCAACAGCCTCAACCGCGCGGTGCGGGAGGGCCTGTTCGCCGGCGTCCGGCGCTTCAACGACGACGAAGCCGCGAAGGTCCTCGTCCTCACCGGGAGCGGCGACAAGGCGTTCTGCGCCGGCGGCGATCTCAAGGAAATGAGCCAGGAACAACTCACCGTCCCGCCCGTGGACTTCGTTCCCCAGTTCGGCCGCAACATCGAAGTCGACAAGCCGACCATCGCGGCCGTCAACGGTGCCGCCTTCGCCGGTGGCTTCCTGCTGGCACAAACCTGCGACCTCTGTATCGCCTCGAGTACGGCAACCTTCGCCATTTCCGAGGTGAAGATCGGCCGCGGCTCACCGTGGGCGGCTCCGCTGCCATTGATGATCCCGCCGCGAATTGCCATGGAAATCGTGCTCACCGGCGCGGCCCTGACCGCCCAGCGTGCCTACGAGATCGGCTTCGTCAACCAGGTCGTCGAGCCCGACGAATTGACCGAAGCCACCCAAAGGTTCGCCGAACTGATCGCGGCGAATGCCCCGCTGTCGGTGAGTGCCGGCAAGAAGACCGCCAAACTGACCGCCGAGCATCCCCTGTCCGGCGCGTTCGAGATGGCCGAAAAGATCTGGGAACCCGTGTACCTCAGCGACGACGCCCAAGAGGGAATGCTCGCCTTCAGCGAGAAGCGGCGCCCCCACTGGAAGGGGCACTGATGGCACTGGACTATGCGGGGCTCCTCGACGACGTCGACGTCGAAACCGCGCGCCTGATCCTCGTTCTTCGCGAGCTCACCCCGGATCAATGGGAGATCGACACCCCAGCCGACGGCTGGGCCGTGCGCGATCAGGTCTCACATCTGGCCTTCTTCGACGACGCCGCGAGAACCGCGATCGAGGACCCGGACCGGTTCCGGGAAGAATCCGCCGCCTTGATCGCCGGTGGCATGGATTTTCCGGACCGGATCGCTCGTGACCTGCGGACGATGTCCCACCGAGACCTGGAAGAGTGGTTCGTCCGTTCTCGAACCGCGTTGCTCGAGACGCTGCGACGGACCGATCCCAAGGCACGGATGCCCTGGTACGGACCCGACATGAGTGTCGCCTCGTCGGCCACCGCACGGTTGATGGAATCGTGGGCGCACGGCCGGGATATCTACGATGCCCTCGGCGTACGACACCAGGCCAGTCCTGGTCTGCGCAGCATCGCTCACCTGGGTGTGAGTACCTTCGCCTTCGCCCATCAGCTCAATGGGCTGCCCGTGCCCGACCGGCCTGTCCGAGTGGTCTTGCAGGCCCCGCACCCCGACGCGAACGCGTGGACGTGGGGATCCGCTGACACCGAGAACTCCGTCGTGGGCCCGGCCGAGGACTTCGTCCTCGTCGTCACTCAACGACGCAACGTAGCCGACACCCGCCTCGTCGTCACCGGCCCCGTCGCCCGAACCTGGATGGGCATAGCCCAGGCCTTCGCCGGTGCCCCCGGCCCCGGCCGGCCCAGCCTCGCCGCCACGTCAACCACTGGAGGAACCCGATGAGCGAGTCCGACGCCCCGCGCCGGCCGATACGTATCGGCAACGCATCAGGGTTCTACGGCGACCGGCTCTCCGCCTTCCGCGACATGGTCGACGGCAGCCCGGTCGACGTGATCACCGGCGATTACCTGGCCGAACTCACCATGCTCATACTCTGGAAGGCCCGCAAGAAGGACCCCACCACCGGCTACGCGAAAACCTTCCTCACCCAGGCCCGCCAATCACTCGCCGACTGCGCCGCCAAGGGAATCAAGATCGTCGTGAATGCAGGAGGTCTCAATCCCGCCGGTCTCGCCGACGAGGTCCGCAAACTCATCGCCGATCAGGGGCTCGACCTGACCGTCGCGCATCTCGACGGCGATGACATCCGGCCCCGGCTCGAATCACTCCAAGCCAATGGTCACGAGTTTCGTCACCTCGACAAGGGCAGCACGTTGGCGGAGGCCGGTGTGAGCCCCGTGTCGGCGAACGCCTACCTCGGTGGCTGGGGTATCGCCGCAGCACTGACAAAGGGCGCCGATGTGGTGATCTGCCCACGCGTCACCGACGCAGCGCTCGTCGTCGGCACCAGCGCCTGGTGGCACGGCTGGGCTCGAACCGACTTCGACGCCCTTGCCGGGGCGGTGGCCGCCGGACACATCATCGAGTGCGGCCCGCAAGCGACCGGCGGCAACTATTCCCAAATCCGGGAAGTGCACGATCGCCGCTACCCGGGCTCCCCGATCGCCGAAATCGCGCACGACGGAAGCTTTGTCATCACCAAGGACCCCGGAACCGGAGGTCTGGTGTCCTTGGGAACCGTCACGGCTCAGTTGTTGTACGAGATCGACGGACCCCTCTACCTGAACCCGGACGTCGCCGCGCACTTCGAGACGATCGAGATCACCCAAGAGGGGCCCGACCGGGTCCGGGTGGCCGGAACCACGGGCAGCCCCCCGCCGCCCGACCTGAAGGTCGCGATGAACTACATCGGTGGCTTCCGCAACACGATGACCCTCGTTCTCACCGGACTCGACATCGAAGAAAAGGCGAGCTGGGCGGTCGACGAGCTGTTCGAGATACTCGGTGGAAAAGAAAAGTTCGACGACGTCGATATACAACTGCTCCGCTACGACATTCCCGACCCGCCCACCGCCGCCCAATCGACAGCGCACCTGCGGGTAACCGTCAAGGACGCCGATCGCACCAAGGTCGACCGCGCCTTCTCCAACGCGGTCACCGAGATCGCCGTCGCCGGCTACGCCGGTTTCCACACCACCACCCCGCCGTCGTCGGCATCGGAATTCGGTGTGTACTGGCCCACGCTCATCCCGGCCAACGAAATCGAACATGTGGTCCACCACGCCGACGGCACCACGGAACTCATCGACCACTGCCCGCGAACCCAAACGCCGGCAACGACACTGACGCCGGCACCGTCGACCCCGCACAACGGCGCGGCCGACACGGTACCGACCGCGCGTCTGCCGCTGGGGTCCGTCGTGGCCGCCCGCTCCGGTGACAAGGGCGGCAAGGCGAACGTCGGTGTGTGGACCGACACCCCGCAGCGGTGGGACTGGCTGTGCCGGCACCTGACCGTCGCCAAGTTCATCGAGCTGGTTCCCGAGGCGGCGTCCCTGCCCGTGCACCGCTACGAGCTCCCGAACCTTCGAGCACTGAACTTCGTCATCGTCGGATTCCTGGGCGACGGAGTGGCGTCCTCGACCCGGACGGACGCACAGGCCAAGGGTCTCGGCGAGTATCTTCGCGCCCGGCACACCGACATCCCGACGACCTTGCTCACCGAGACCAACTGACACCACCGGCGGCGACCGCCGCCCCCCACCAGAGGAACCACCATGGACTTCACCGAATCCGACGAGCACGTCGCGATCCGCGAGGCGGTCGCCGCCATCACCACCAAGTTCGGTCCCGACTACTACACCCGCAACGCATTGGCCCACGAACCGACCACGGAAATATGGAAAGCCCTGGGCCAGAGTGGATTCATCGGCATCAACCTCCCGGAGGAGTACGGCGGGGGCGGCGCCGGGATGACGGAGCTCGCCCTGGTTTGTGAGGAAACCGCCGCGCACGGCTGTCCACTGCTGCTCCTGCTCGTCTCCAGCGCCATCTCCGGAGAATTGATCGCCAAGTACGGCAGCGACGACCAACGTCAACGATGGCTACCGGGCATGGCGTCGGGCGAGACCAAGGTGGTCTTCGCGATCACCGAGCCCGACGCGGGGTCGAACACGCACCAACTGTCCACGCACGCCGTTCGCGACGGCGAGGACTACCTTCTGAACGGCACGAAGTACTACATCTCGGGTGTCGATGAGGCGGAGGCGCTCGTGGTCGTCGCCCGTACCGGGCACGACGAGCTGACCGGTCGGGCACAACTGTCGTTGTTCCTGATCCCCACCGATGCCCCGGGGTTGGTCAAGCACGTGCTCCCGGTCGGGGTCGCGCTTCCTGAAAAGCAGTTCACCCTGCACTTCGACAACGTACGGGTTCCGGCGGACAGCCTGCTGGGAGTCGAGCACGAGGGCTTCGCCCAGGTCTTCGACGGCCTGAACCCCGAGCGGATCACCGGTGCCGCGATCTGTGTCGGAGTCGGCC
This sequence comes from Rhodococcus sp. NPDC019647, assembly GCF_044389235.1. Classification (NCBI taxonomy): domain Bacteria; kingdom Bacillati; phylum Actinomycetota; class Actinomycetes; order Mycobacteriales; family Nocardiaceae; genus Rhodococcus; species Rhodococcus sp. NPDC019647. Next base: position 150,125 of record NZ_JBIRXS010000015.1, read on the forward strand.
GGTTCACCCTGGCCCGCGCGGCCGAGTACGCCCGGACACGCACGGTCTGGGGCCAGCCGATCGGGATGCATCAGGGACTGTCCCACCCGCTGGCGAAGGCGCAGATCGAGGTGCAGCTCGCCGCCCTGGCCACTGCGAAGGCCGCATGGTTGTACGAGCACGGTAAACCCGCGGCCGAGGCATCGAACGTGGCGAAGTACGCCGCCGCCGAGGCCGCGGTCGCGGCGGCGGATGCCGCCATCCAGACGCACGGCGGCAACGGACTGAGCAACGACTACGGACTCCTCCCGCAGTGGGGGCTTGCCCGGCTTCTGCGGATCGCCCCGGTGAGCCGCGAGATGATCCTCAACTACGTAGCCCAACACAGCCTGCAACTGCCCCGGTCCTACTGAAAGCGCCTCCCCCGAACTGAGGAAACGATGTCCACCACCGAAATCGGTCGCAACCTGATCCACCGGATCAACGTCGGTGACAGCCTCACCCGGGCGGCCTGGCGCAGACCCGAGGCACTGGCCCTGATCGACGGGGACCGTCGATTCACCTACCGCGAGTTCAACAGCTGGGTCAACCGCGTCTCCCACGGCCTGCACCGCCACGGCCTCCGCAGCGGCGATGCACTCGCGCTCGCGTCCGGCAATTGCGCGGAGTTCCTCGTCACCTACTACGCCTGCGCGAAACTGGGGCTGGTATGCGTGCCGATCAATCTCGGCTGGGGCACAAGCGAAATCTCCTATGTCCTCGACCATTCGGCGGCCACAGCGGTCGTCGTCGAGACCGAATTCCTGCCGCGAGTCCAAGACGCTCTCGCCGTCGGCGTCGGCGTCGTTGACATCTTTCTGATCGACGGCGACGGCACCACAGGAGATCCCACCGTGACCGCCTTCGCGGACCTGTCCAACGGTTCGCCGGATTCCGAACCTGAGCATGGCATCGCCGACCGCGCCCCGCTGTCGTACCTCTACACCAGTGGCACCACCTCCTTCCCGAAAGGGGTGGTCGGAAACCACGCTGCGATCTACCTCGAATCCATGACCATGGCGCTCGAGGCCCAGTTCCGTGAGGACGACCGATTCGTCGCCATGATGCCGATGTTTCACACCGCGCAACTCAACACCCACTGCACGGCGGCGATCATGGTCGGGGCCACGATCTTCATCGAACGCCGCTTCGACGCTGGCCGCCTGTTGGCCCTGATCGAATCCGAACGGATCACCCAGATCTTCGCCCTCCCGATGATGTACAGCGAAATGCTCGAGCATGCGGACATCGGTGCCCGCGATCTCTCCTCGCTTCGCCGCGCTCTGTATGCCATGGCCCCCATGCCGCGGCACCTGATCGAACGCTGCATCGAGGTCTTTGCCTGCGATTTCTACCTGTTGTTCGGCCAGACGGAGATGAGTCCGACGACCACGCTGTTCCGTCCCGAACACCAGCTGACCCACACCGGCGCTGTCGGCACGCCGGTGATCGGGGTGCAGGCGGCCATCATGGGTCAGGACGGCGGACTCCTGCCGGCGGGGGGCGAGGGCGAGATCGTCTACCGAAGCCCGCACACGATGACCGAATACCTGGACAACCCCGAGGCCACCGCCGAGGCCTTCACCCACGGATGGTTCCATTCCGGCGACATCGGACGATTCGATGACGACGGCATCCTCTGGTTCACCGACCGGTTCAAGGACGTCATCAAGACCGGCGGCGAGAACGTCTCCTCCCTCGAGGTGGAGCGCGCCATCTATCAGGCCGATCCGCTCATCGCGGAGGCCACCGTCGTCGGGCTCCCCCACCACCGATGGAGCGAGGCGATCACCGCGGTCGTGGTGCCGGCATCGGGGGCAACAGTCGACCCCGCGACACTGATCAGCAAGATCAAACAGTTGATCGATCCGTACAAGATCCCCAAGTCGATCATCGTGGTCGATGCGCTCCCCCGAACCTCGACTGGCAAGATCCAGAAGAACGTGGTTCGGGACACGTTTGCCGAGCACTATGAGAGAAGGTGAGACGACGTGGTGGAGAGTAGTGGGATGATCGACGACAGAATCGAACCGGTACGAACACGGGACCCGGCGCGCCGCTACCGGATCTTGGCCGCCGCAGCTGACCTGGTGGCGCGCAATGGCTTCAATTCCGTGTCGATGGCCGACATCGGTGCCGCGTCCGGGATCACCGGTTCGGCGATCTACCGGCATTTCGACAGCAAGTCCGCCGTCCTCGTCGAACTCTTCGACAGCGCGATAGACCGCCTCCTCGAAGACGCGGAGCGCACCCTCGACAGCGGCATCGGACTCGAGCAGGCACTGCGTGAGCTGGTCGAAGGACAGATCGAATTCGTCGTCGGAAAACGTGAGGTCGCGCAGGTCTACCACAACGAAATCCACAATCTCCCCGACGGCGACCGCCGGCGTCTGCGCCGAAAGCAACGGCTCTACATCGAGGAGTGGGTACACCTGGTCGACGAGCTACGCTCGGACCTCGACGACGGAGAAGCCCGAGCGGTCGTGCACGCCGCGATCGGGGCAATTCAATCGAGCTTGTTCCACAGTGTTGGGCTACCGATCGACCGCCTCCGGCAGATCCTTGCCGATTCGGCCCTCGCCGTCCTCGGAGTGAGTTCGACGACGACCTAGCACCGCAGCGAGCCCTGCGGCGGGCATGGGGATGACCATGCAGGATTCCTTGCGATCAGACCGCCGCCGCTGTTCCCGACTCGACATCGTCTACCGCCTGCGCTTCGGAACGAAGCGCGCCGCACCGGGGGACGCAAAAGATCACGATAGCGGCAATCGAACCCGTCGCCACGAGCCAGGTCGACGGGTTCGTCTTGTGGCGCAATGATCACCGGCCCGCCGGCCCGACTTTCACTCCGAAGAACGTGGACGGGAAGAGGACGAAGTTGCCGGGCAGTCCGGCCGGGTGACATGCGCTGACGCAGAGCACGGTGGCGCCGACCGCGGACACCACTACCTGTGCTGCCTTGAGAACTCCGATCGAGGGCGGGTTGGCGGAGGCCCGGAACACGTGCGTAGCGCTTCCGCAGTTCACTATCCGGCACAGCAGCAATGCCGCATCCGCTCGGCAGCAGTAATGAGGCGGAATAGATATCGGCCCCTGCACGATTCCGAGGGATGAATCGTGCAGGGGCCGTATTTATCAGATCGGGTCGATCACGATCGCGAAGGCACGCGCCTCCGGACCCGGAGAGCGATTCAACGAGATGAACTTCGCCTCGGTGTACTCGTCGAGAGCGTGGGGACCGCCTTCACGGCCCAGACCACTCTGCTTGAATCCACCGAACGGGTAGGCGGGATGAATGACGTGCCAGTCATTGATCCACACCATGCCTGCATCGAGTTCGCGGGCGATCTCGATCGCCTGTTCCTCGTCACCCCATACCCCGGCGGACAGTCCGTAATCGGTGTCGTTGGCGATCTTGATCGCCTCCTCGACCGAGTCGTAGGTGAGCACGACCAGGACCGGTCCGAACACCTCTTCGCGTGCGATCCTGGCATCGTTGGTCACACCGACGAAGATTGTCGGTTCGATCCAGTAGCCCTTGTCGAACCCGGGACCGGTGGGAACACCGCCGCCGATCACGGCTTTGGCGCCCTCGGTTTCGGCGATAGCGAAGTAGTCGAGGATCCGCTGGTGCTGGACCTTGGAGATGATCGGCCCGACTCCGGTCGCGGGGTCGAGCGGATCACCGACCTTCAGCGTGCGGGCACGCTCGACCAGACGGGAGACGATCTCGTCGCGGTTGTTCGACGGAATCAGCAGTCGGGTACCGGCTTCACAGGCCTGGCCGTTGTTGGCCAGGGCCGCGAACAGCGCACCGTCGATCGCGGTGTCGAGGTCGGCGCTGTCGAGGATGATGTTCGGTCCCTTGCCACCGAGTTCGAGGGTCACTCGCTTCACGGTGTCGGCCGACTGACGCAGGATGCTCTTGCCGACCGCGGTGGAACCGGTGAAGGCCACCTTGCGGACATCGGGGTGTCCGCTGAGGTGCGCGCCGGTGGGTTCGCCGTCACCGGTCACCACATTGAGCACGCCGGGCGGCAGGCCAGCCGCTTCGAACTCCTTCGCCAGCTCGAGCGCGACCAGGGGGGCGTGCTCGTCGGGCTTGAGGACGACCGTGTTACCCGCTGCGAGGGCGGGGGCAATCTTCCACACGATGACCAGCAGCGGAATGTTCCACGGCACGATCGCCGCCACCACACCCAGCGGCTCGCGCCGCACGAGACCTTCGGCCGGCACCGGCCCGATCTCGGGACCCGCCGTCTCGAACTCGTATGTGGCAGCCTGGTCGGCCAGGTACTGCATCTGAGCGATCGACAACCCTATGTGCAGGGCCCCGGTGATCCGGATGGTGGCGCCGTTCTCCCGTGTCTGGAGCGCGGCGAGCTCGTCGATACGGCCGCCGAGGCGCGTGGCGACATCGTTGAGCAGTGCCGCGCGTTGCGCGGGCGGGGTACGCCGCCAGGTGCCCTCTTCATGCGCCGCCTTGGCCGCGGCGACGGCCTGGTCGACCTGCGCCACGCCACCCTTGGCGACGGTGGCGACAAGCTCTTCGGTTGCAGGGCTGTGAATTTCGTAGTTCTCGCCGGTATCAACCCATTCGCCGTTGATATAGAGCGAGTAGTGCGGGACGCTCATCGGCGTGCTCCTCTTTCTCTGATGTGACTAGCGACAGCAGTGCTGTGTCGAAGGTTTCGATGGTCAGCTGATCTGGCGGTCCCGCCCTTCCCAGAACGGGGCACGGATCGATTTCTTGTCGATCTTTCCGGCCGGATTGACCGGAAGGGTGTCGACGAATGCCACCGTTTTGGGAGCGTGGACGCTGCCCATCTCCCTCTTGACGTGATCGATCAGTTCCTGCTCGGTTGCCGTGGCACCGCTCTTGAGAGCAATGACAGCATGTACCGCTTCGCCCCACTTTTCGTGGGGGACTCCGATCACTGCTGCCTGTGCAACTGCGGCATGGCCGGCCAGGGCATCCTCAACCTGTCGCGGAAACACGTTGAATCCGCCGCTGACCACCAGGTCCTTCTTGCGGTCGACGATGTAGAGGAACCCGTCCTCGTCGAGGCGACCGATGTCGCCGGTGTGCACCCAGCCGTCCCGCAGTGCCTCGGCGTTGCGGGAGACGTCGACGTAGCTGAGCATCTGCCCGAGCTGGCGGGACACGATCTCACCGGGTTCGCCCAGCGGCAACACCTGATCTGTTTCGTCCTGGATCGTCACGTCGACGTGGAACAGAGGGCGACCGGCCGAGGCGAGGCGCTTGATCCACACCTCGCTGTCCACCCGGTGCTCGTTCTTGCGCAGACAGGAGACGTATCCGGGTTCGGTCCCGGCGTAGGCCTGGATGAAGATCGGGCCGAACACGTCCAACGCCTGACGCAGCCGGTCGGGTGCGATGGGAGATCCCGCGTAAATCATCGTCCGCAGCGAAGACAGGTCGTGCGCTTCGCGGCGCGGATGGTCGAGCAGCAGGTAGATGATGGTGGGAACGACCGCGGTCGCGGTCACCTTCTCCTGCTCGATAGTGCTCAGCAGTTTGTCCACGTCCAACCCGGGCAGCATCACGTTGGTGCCGCCCCGCAGGAACGTCGGCATGACGAAGATCTGCGTGTAGTGCGTCAATGGCGCACCGTGCGCGAAGACCTCACCCCAGGCGATGTCGCCGATCTCGAGACCCGCGGTGATGCTGTAGTGGCCCCAGGTGAAGTGCGAGTTGACCACACCCTTGGGGTCCCCGGTGCTCCCCGAGGTGAACAGGACGTACGCCTCGTCGTGGACGTCGATCTCCACCTCGGGACGAACCGTCGGCTGCGAGCGGAAGAGTCCGTCGTAGCCGAACACTTCGCCGATCTCGGGGGGCGCCGAAGCCGGACTGCTCCCGATCCGGATCACCGTCTGCAGCTTCGGCAGGTCACCTCTGATCTCGGCGACGACTGCGTCGAACTGGGCGTGATAGATCAGCGTGGTGGCATCGGTCTGCGTGAGACTCGACCGGAATGCGTTGGCAGCATTACGCATAGGCATCTGCACCAACACCCCGCCGGCAGCCCAGATTCCGTGCTGCGTGGGAATGAATTCCAAGCAATTCGGCATCAGCAGGCCGACGCGCTCGCCCTTCTGCAGCCCCAGAGAGACGAGTCCATTCGCTACCTGGTTGCGCCAGTCGAGAAGCTCGCGATACGTAACCCGACGATCACCATCGACGATCGCGACGTTGTCCTTGTAGTAGGTACATGCCCGATCGAGCACGTCCGGCAACGGCCCCCACATGGTCAGGATCCAACGAGAACGGACGGGTCGAATCCCTCGACCCAGTACTCCGGCGTCACGATCGGGATTCCGAGTTCCTGCAGCACCGGGGTGTCGTTCCAGTACGTCGTTTCGCGGACGATCTGTCCGTCGCTGTCGAGCTGGTGCCAGGTGATTCCGCGGGTGGACAGCGTCTTGCCCTCGGTCGGAACTCCCTTGTAGGTCTCGAGACCGGTGCCCGTCCAGTTCCACAGGATCACCACGGCCGGGTTTCCGGCCACGCCGGCCACCGGGAACGAGTCGGTGATCTCGAAGGAGTGCAGGCCGACACCGTTGGCCGTGTCGGTGTTCGCGTACGGGGCCAGCTTGGGTGCCAGCTCATCTTTGGTGATGGCGGTGTCGGTGACGTGGTCGGAATCGGCGTGGTCGTCGTAGACCAGGTCGTCGGCGTACAGGGCGACTGCCGCCGCGGGGTCGGTGGTCAACGCGGTGATCCAGCGCCGGGCGTGCTCTTCGTGCTTACTCATGGTGTTCGTAGTTTCCTTTCGCAGGGTTCGGTGTCAGACGAGGACAGCGGACTTGGTCACGCTGGACGGGTCGACGGGCTGTCCCAGGTCCGCCACCGCAGTCGCGACATCCCACAGGCTCGCTTCCCGGGTGATGAGGCCGGCTTCGTTGTAGATGTGGAACGTCAGTCCCCGCGCTCCGGGCACCTTCCCATTGGTCGGGACACCGACGAAAGCGGTCGCCGTGGGCGCCTTCCAGGTCCAGCGGTAGATCGCCGACTTCTCATCGCCGACAACCTCATCGATCCGAAAGTTGTTGATTCCGATGCCATTTTCGGTGTCCTTGTTGGCATACGGTGCGAAAACGCGGAGGAGCTCGTCCCTGTCGGTGATCTTCTGGCCGAGGATGGGATCCTCGAAAAGGAAGTCGTCGGCGTACAACGCCACGACCGCTTCGGGGCTCTCACGGAAGGCCTTCAGCCACTTGACAGCAAAGGAATGACTCATGAATATCGCTCTCCTCGGTGGTTGTCATGGTCCCCGCGGATACTCGAATATCGATGTGCTCCGCTCACTTCAGGAACACCTTCAAGGTATTGCGTAGGTCACACCGGCGGCGACTTACTTGGGGAGGAAACCCACCCCTCAACAGGGGGATACTCGGAGGACGCGGCGCCAGGGCCTTGGGGGCGTCGATTACCGAGCCGGCAGGTCCGGTCCGGAATGCCGACGCGGCGGCGAGGGTCGTCAGTTCCGAACCGGCGTATCCGGGGAACTAAGTGGTCTGATTCATAAGTTCGTCGGGGGTTGTTGCCAGGCGGTCGGGTCGCCGAGGTACAGGCCACAGGCGCAGTCGAGTGCGTCCTCGACACTGCCGGCGAAGTTTCCGTTGGGCAGGACCGAGTCCTGGTACTTGCCGCTGCTGCCGAGGTAGATCGCGAATCCCCACACACTGGCGGATCCGCCGTACCGCAGTCGCATCAAC
>NZ_JBIRXS010000016.1:0-152559 GCF_044389235.1 Rhodococcus sp. NPDC019647
GGCTGCCTCGACATCGACGCCTCCGAAAAAGCCGCCCGCTTCGTGCGCACCTGCGACGCGTTCAACGTCCCGATCATCACCCTCGTCGACGTCCCGGGCTTTCTGCCCGGCACCGACCAGGAGTTCAACGGCATCATCCGCCGCGGCGCGAAACTGCTCTACGCCTACGGCGAGGCCACCGTCGGGAAGATCACCGTGATCACCCGCAAGGCCTACGGCGGCGCCTACGACGTGATGGGCTCCAAACACATGGGCGCCGACGTCAACCTGGCCTGGCCCACCGCCCAGATCGCCGTCATGGGCGCCTCCGGCGCCGTCGGGTTCGTCTACCGCAAACGCCTCCTCGAGGCCGCCAAGAACGGCGACGACGTCGACGCACTGCGCCTGCAACTGCAACGCGAATACGAAGACACCCTCGTCAACCCCTACGTCGCCGCCGAACGCGGCTACGTCGACGCCGTCATCCCGCCCTCCCACACCCGCGGACAGATCGTGGCCGCCCTGCGCCTCCTCGAACGCAAAATGGTCACCCTCCCGCCCAAGAAGCATGGGAACATCCCCCTATGACCGCTTTCACTGAAGAGCGCACGGAGAACGGTTCGGACACGGCTGCCGAGAGGTCGTCGGTCAACGGTTCCGCCGCCGAGGCCGCCCTCGCGGACGCGGACACCACGCTGTTGCCCGGTGCGGAACCGGGTGCCGCCGCCACCGAACCCTTCGTGACGGTGATCAAGGGCTCGCCCACCGATGAGGAGATCGCGGCCCTGGTCATCGTGTTGACGGCCGCCGCGAACAGCGGCAGCGGAAACCCCGATTCGCATCTGCCACCGGAGTCCTGGGGCGCTCCCACGCGTATGCACCGCAGTGTGGCGCCCTTCTCGCCGTACGCGTTCCCGAATGTGTCGGCATCCCGGCGTTGACGGTGACGCTGCCGGTGGTCGTGAGGCGCCAACTGTGACGGCGTTCGTACTTGCCTCGGCCTCCCCGGCGCGGCTCGCTGTGCTGCGCAGCGCCGGGGTCGAGCCGATCGTCCGGGTGTCCGGCGTCGACGAGGACGCGCTCATCGCGGCACTCGGTGCCGAGGCGCCCCCGGAGCACGTCGTCACCGAACTGGCCCGCGCCAAGGCGAAGGATGTGCTGCCCGGCCTGACGAGCGAGGGCCTCTCCGACTTCGTGGTGGTCGGATGCGACTCCATGTTGCTGCTCGACGGCGAGTTGCAGGGCAAACCCGGGTCGGTCGAAGTGGCGCGCTCTCGCTGGGCGTCCATGGCCGGCCGTAGCGCGACCCTGCTTACCGGGCACAGTGTTCTGCGGGTGGTGAACGGCTCCGTGATCGGCGACGCATACGAGTCGAGCGCCACGGTGGTTCACTTCGCCAGCCCTGAGGACTCCGACCTCGAGGCGTACCTAGCCACGGGAGAGCCCCTGCAGGTTGCGGGCGCGTTCACACTCGACAGTCTCGGTGGTTGGTTCGTCGAGCGCATCGACGGTGATCCGTCGAGCGTGATCGGGATCGGTCTACCCCTCGTGCGCACTCTGCTCGGCCAGGTGGGCGTCGGTATCGCCGAGTTGTGGGCGACGTCGGGCCGTACCGCCTGACTCTGCTTCGCCCTGCCGGTTCCGCCGCGGAAGGGTGAGCGACGCCACGCCGATTGCCGCGGCCACCGCCGAGATGATCCACAGGATGCGCCGCTCCGCCTGCAGGAAGGCCTCACCCGCCGCCGCACGCGTGGATTCTCGGGCGGCGACCAGGGCGGAATCTGCGATCTGCTGCCCCGAAGCACCCAAGGCCGTAGCGCTTCCCGACCCGAGCGACCGGCAGTCGTCAGGCACCTTCATCGGCGAGGTCGACCCGAGCTGGTCCGTGGCACACCGCACGAAGGTCTCCTCGGCCCGCGGAACGAGGGGCGCCGGCACACCGACCCGTACCAGTTCCGCGGTGAGGGAAGATCTCTCCGCCTGGACAGCCTCCGACGACTGCGTAGCCACCAGGTTGAAGAACACCACCCCGATCAGGGCGAGGCCGAGGGAACTGCCTACCTGCTGGACCGTGGGAAGCAACCCGGACACCGAGCCCGCATTGTCCGGTCGCACAGTGGCGAGGATCGCCGTCTGCAGCGGGGCGACGAACAACCCGAGCCCGGCACCTCCCAGGAACAACGGACCTGCCAAGGCCCCCCACCGTGGATCGGTTCCCTCGTGCTGTAACTGAGCGGCCAGCACGACGAGCGAGCCCGCGAACAGGAGCATCCCCAGCGGAAGTACGAGGTTGCCGATTCGCCGGTAGACCACCGAAGACGTCAGCGCGGCGAGACCCGTACCCAACGCCCACGGCAACGTCATCACCCCCGCGCGCAACGGCGAAAATCCGAAGCCGAACTGGAGCGTGAGCGAGATGGTGAAAATCAGCGAGGTAAGTGTCCCGAAGAATACGAAGGCGATGACGGCGCCGATCGAAAACGCACGATCGGCGAACAGTTCCACCCGCAGCACCGGGTCACCACCCCGGCGCCCGAGACGCCACTCGTACACGACGAAGGTGATGAGCACCGGCACCGAGCAGGCCAGCATCACCACGATCGAGGTCGGCCAGTCCCGCTCGCGTCCCTCCGCCAGCGGGAAGATGAGCAGGAAGAGGCCCACCGCCGACAGGACGGCGCCGCCCACGTCGAGTCGCCGGACACCGTCAGCCTTGGCGTCGACGAGATAGAAGTACCCGAGCACCAGCGCGGCGATGCCGAGCGGGATGTTCACGAAGAAGATGAGGCGCCACCCCCAACCGAGCAGATCCCACTGGATGAGAAGCCCCCCGACGAGGGGACCTGAGATCGTCGCAAGCCCGATGATCGCTCCGTAGATACCGAAGACCCGCGGGTGGGCACGTTGGGGAAACAGGCCCGAGATGATGGCGAAGGTCTGGGCAGACATCGATCCGGCAGCCAGGCCCTGCCCGGCCCGCGACAGGACCAATTCCATCGGCGTCTGTGCCAGCCCGCAGAGCAGGGATGCGAGAACGAACACGGCCAGAGCGGTGAGGAAGACCCGGCGCCTGCCGAGCAGATCACCCAACCGAGCGGCCGTGATCAGCGAACATGCGAACGAGAGGGTATACACGCTCACCATCAGCAGCTGGGCAGACACCGAAGCGCCGAGGTCGACCGCGATGCTCGGCAGCGCGACGTTGACGATCGTGGCGTCGAGGAGTTGCATGAACACGGCAGCGAGACTGGTGGTGAGACCCAGCCACGGGGCCCATCGACCGAGCTCTCTGCGGTCGGGGATTTCATGCTGTGTCACAGGCATCCGCACAGGCTAGTAGCCCGAAGTGTGCCGCGGGTTGTGAGGTAGTTCAAAAAACCGAGATATTACGCCAGGAAGTTGCAGCGTAGGGGGCGTTTGATCGACACTTGACTGGACTGGAACCGACCTGTAATCAATCTCCGTACTCCGTTACCTCTCGCGGTAAGGCACTCAGTGCCGCATCCTGTTGCGAGACGCGCGTGCACGACCGAACTCGCACACCTCGACATTCGACTACCTCAGGAGCCGCTCGATGGACTTGAACTTGATCACCCACTGGACACCACAGCCTGGGAGGGTCGTCGAGTGGAAAGTCACGGACATAAGTGCACGAGCGGCTGCGCAGGCCCCGGTCGACCCTGCCCTGCCGACCACCATGCAGGAACGACACCTGAGGCGGGCACGACTCGCCGCGCAGAACGGGGAGACGCAATCCCCCTGGATCGGTATCGCGTTCGATTTCCCCGGCAGACTCGACATGGCCGCCATGACGCGAACCCTCGAGCGGTACGTTCTGCGGCACGACACCCTCCACAGCTGGTTCTCGTTCGCCGACCCAGCAGCAGATCCCACGGATACGACGAATCCCATTCGGCAACACGTCGTTCCGGCCGAGTCCATCAACCTCGCCCCAGCCGAGGGCGCCGTTCTGGACAGGCCTGAGCAGGTACGCGACCACGTCGCGGCGCGCTTCGCGAACGACACCAGTGCACTCGCCTGGCCGGCCTTTGTATTCGGTGCGGTAGAGCACTACGCGACTGACGCCCCCGACGCCGAGGAGAGCTTTACTCTCTTCCACGCGATCGACCATGCGCACACCGACATGCAGTCGATGATCCTGATGTTCGCCGAGACGAGAATGATCTACCAGGCCGAACTCGACGGCGTGGAGCCGGAATTGCCGGACCCCGGCAGCTACGTGGACTACAGTCGGCGCGAGCGTGAGAAGGCCGCGACGTTGACGATGGCGTCTCCGGAGGTGCACGGCTGGATCGGCCACCTCACCCGTAACGGAGGAAGCTTCCCGAGCTTCCCCCTCGACCTCGGAGCGTCCGACGCGCCGAAGCCGGCCATCGGCAGCCGGTTCGAGCTGGCCGACGCACGGGACTGCGAACTGTTCGGGGTCGCGTGCAAGGCCAATGGTGCCAACTTCATCGGTGGTGTATTCGCGGCGCTGGCCATCACCGAGCACGAGCTCGTCGGACGCGACCGTTACATGGCGCTCTCCCCGGTCACCACCCGCAACGATCCGCAGTTCTACTGGTCACAGGGGTGGTTCATCAATCTTGTTCCGGTCGGATTCGAATTGGACGGCGCCACCACGTTTTCCGGGCTCGCGCAGCGCGCGCAAGAGGCATATCGCTCAGGGAAGACTCTCGGCGAAGTCTCGGTGCAACAGGTGATCGACACGGTGCTGGCCGCCTCGGGCCCCGGCACCCTGTCACAGCACACGACACTCACGCCTCCCCCGATCGTGTCGTACATCGACGGACGCAGGTTGCCCGACACCGAGAACTTCTCGTCCACCCGCGCCACCGGCATCGTGGGAGGGAAAGCAACCCAGATCGCCTCCATCTGGATCAACCGGGTCCTCGAAGGAACGTGGATGGCCATCTCCCATCCCGATACCCCGGAAGCACATCGCTCCGTCGCCGCCTATGCAGGACGCCTGTCGACCATCATGAAAACGGTAGCCCGCGAGGGTGATTACCGCTCGCCGGAGGGGGTGCGCTAGTGCACGTCACGTCCATCGACAAGTACATGCTCGAACCCGGCATCGTGACCGAATGGTCCGTGGACCCGGGGGTGGTGTCGCAATCGGCGGTGCCGCCGTCCTACAACCAGCAATTCCACCTCGACACGGCGCGCACCCACGGTATCGGCCGGAGTGTATGGATGGCAGCGGCTTTCGATCTTCCGGGCCGGCTCGACAAAGAGGCCCTGGAACTCGCGCTCGTTCACTTCATCCGGCGTCACGACACCCTGCAGACCGGGTTCGATGTCACCTCCGACGTGTTGATGCGGGTCGATCTCGACCCTGCCCTCGCCTCGGTGGTCGCCACCGATCCGGTGCTCACGTCGTCACCAGACGAGCTTCGTGACCATCTGCGACGCCGCTTCACCGAGGCCTGCGACCCGTTGACGTTTCCCGCGTATCTCTTTGCGACCATCGAGCGGGACGACCACTACACCGTGGTCAGTGCCTTCGATCACACTCTGGTCGATGGCTACTCGCTGGTCATTGCGCTGGGTGAACTCCGACAGATCTATCAGAAGCTGTTGTCGCACAGCGTGTCCCGCGACATCACCGCGGCGGAGTTGACCGAGGGACTCGGCGATCCCGGCAGCTTCCTGCGGTATTGCGAACTCGAGGCCGAGACACCGGTCACCGAGCTGGGTGACCCCCGGGTTCGTGAATGGGCACGGTTCTACGAGCGGTGCGGTGGCACCGCGCCGAGTTTCCCGTTGGACCTGGGTGTCGAAGCCGGCAAGCCTGCACCGCAGGGCGCCGACGTCCGCCCACTATTGGGCACCGCCGACGCCGAACGCTTCGAGGAGATCTGCTTCGACTCCGGCGGAAGTCTGTTCACCGGCACGCTTACCGCGATGGGGTTGGCTGTCCAGTCGATCAACGGCACATCCCGGATGCCGCTGCAGTTTCCGCTGCACATTCGCCAGGACCCGCAGTGGGCAAACGCACTCGGATGGCTCACGACGAGTGCCCCCCTGACCGTGGAGGTGACTCCCGACGGCGACTTCCAGTCCTCGCTGGCGCACACGCATGCGTCCTTCCGCACCGCCCTGACCTTGAAGGGCGTCACGATGGCCCAGGTCCGCGAATCGCTCGGCGACGCGTACCGGCGAGCCCGGACGGACGTGTTCATGGTGTCCTACATCGACTACCGCCGACTCCCGGGCACCGACGATCACGACGAGTTGAACGCCCACCACATCAGCAACGTGACGGTGGCCGACGACGCACAATTCTGGATCTCACGAACAGGGAGGGGCCTTGCGCTGCGCTCCCGATTCCCCGAAACCCCGACGGCAAGGCGTGCGGTCACCGACTTCCTCGAACGGCTGCGCGAGATCATGCTGAACATTTGCGAGAACGGTGTCGCACCCATCGCCGAACTGACCACCCAGCTGCACCTCGAGGGCACTCCCGTCATCTGACGCCTGCCCAGCTCGCTCGGACGGATCGAGAATGCGTTGCCGCATGGTCAGCGCGATGTCGACCGCTCGCACCCGTGCACGGCATGCGACCTCGCCGCCGAACAGGTCGTCGACACTGGCGGTCCACAGCTCGACCCATCGGTCGAAATGCCGGTCGGTGAACCCGTGCTGACCGTGCAGCGCGCGGTGGACGGCGAGGACGCCGCCGCGGTAGCTGCCGGACCCCAGAAGGACCGACTCCCAGAAGTCGCACATCACGGGCAGATGGTCGTCGAGTCCGACGGTCGCGAGTGTGTCGAACGCTGTTCGGAGAATCGGATCGGTGAACGCCCGTGCGTAGAAGTGCCGCAGCAGCAACTCCAGGTCGGCACGGGTCGAGATGTCGGGCATGAAACCTCCGTTCACGGGGCGAATCTACGCATGCCGAACGCGCTGCGGCCAACCCCCGGACGGTTACTGTGAACGCCGTTCGGACGAACTCGAGCCGTCGGCCTAGAATTGGCTTTCGTCCCACCGAGTCTGCCCCGTCGTCCAATCCCGCAGGAGCCCGCCCGTGCCCGTAGCGCCAGATCCCACGCCCTCCTTCGCCGAGTACGCCCACCCCGAACGGCTGGTGTCGACGGAGTGGCTCAACGCACATCTGGGAGCGCCCGGCCTCAAGGTGGTGGAGTCCGATGAAGACGTCCTTCTCTACGACGTCGGTCACATCCCCGGCGCCGTGAAGGTCGACTGGCACCTCGACCTCAACGATCCGGTCACCCGCGACTACATCGATGGCGAGAAGTTCGCGGAACTGATGAGCCGGAAGGGCATCAGCCGCGGCGACACCGTCGTGATCTACGGCGACAAGAGCAACTGGTGGGCCGCATACGCGCTGTGGGTGTTCACCCTCTTCGGGCACGAGGACGTCCGCCTCCTCGACGGTGGCCGCGACGCGTGGATCGCCGAGAACCGGGACACCGCATTCGACGTACCCGACATCACACCCACCGACTACCCGGTGGTGGAACGCAACGACGCCCCGATCCGGGCGTTCAAGGACGACGTGCTCGCCCACCTCGGCAAGGGCCCGCTCATCGACGTGCGTTCACCACAGGAATACACCGGCGAGCGCACACACATGCCCGATTACCCGGAGGAAGGCGCACTGCGCGGCGGTCACATCCCGAGTGCGCAGAGCATTCCGTGGGCCAAGGCGGCGGCACCGGACAGTCGTTTCCGCTCCCGCACGGAATTGAACGAGATCTACAGCGGCGTGTCCGCCGCCGACGACATCGTCGCGTATTGCCGAATCGGTGAACGCTCGAGTCACACCTGGTTCGTGCTCACCCACCTGCTCGGTTACCCGCAGGTCCGCAACTACGACGGATCGTGGACCGAATGGGGCAACACCGTGCGCGTTCCCATCGTCAGGGGTGAGGAGCCGGGCGAGGTCCCCGGCTCGTCGTCATGACCCTGATGCCCGATTCGCTTGCCGAGATCGTCGACGACTTCGCTGCCGTCGACGGTTCCGACAAGCTGCAGCTGCTGCTCGAGTTCAGCCGTGAACTGCAACCTCTGCCCGCCGAACTCGAGCAGGACGCCATGGAGCCCGTTCCGGAGTGCCAGTCGCCGCTGTTCCTGTCGGTAGACAGTTCCGATCCCGAGCACGTGCGACTGCATTTCAGCGCGCCCCCGGAGGCGCCGACGACGCGCGGTTTCGCGTCGATCCTCCAGCAGGGTCTCGACGGCCACAGCACGGCCACCATCCTCGGCGTACCCGACGACTTCTACTCCGCCCTCGGGCTGGCCGACGCCGTCAGCCCGCTCCGGTTGCGCGGCATGTCCGCGATGCTCGCACGCATCAAGCGGCATCTGCGCGGCTAGGCAGATTTAGACGACAGCCTATGGAATTCACAGAACTCGCCGATTACCCCATACCCGTGGGAGCACTCACCGAGTGGTTGCCGTGTGCGCGCTCGGCGTGGATCGACGATCCACGCCCGGCGTCGTACATCCACGAGGCGCACCTGCGCCGCTGCGCCGCTGCCGACGGGCGTGAGTCCTGGCTCGGGACCGCTTTCGAGATCGAGGGCCGCCTCGATGTCGCCGCTTTTCAGTCGGCACTCGAGAAGTGGACCGACCGGCACGAGGTGCTGCGCTCACACACCTCGTTCGATCCCGCCCACGACACCATCCGACGGCGCACAGTGCCGGCCGGCGGATTACACATCGGCGTCATCAGCCACGGTTACGACGCTGCGGGCGGTGACAACTTCGCCCACCTCCAGCAACTGTTCGACGAGTACGCGTCTCCGCACAGCTGGCCGTCCTATGTGTTCGCGACGCTCGAACCGGTGGAGCGCGATCGGTTCACCGTGTTCTTCGCTGCCGACCACTCGATCATCGACGGGTTCTCGATCGTGCTGGTCGCGCACGAGTTGACGGCGCTGTACGAAGAAATTCTGTCGGGCCGCGCCGCCAACCTGTTTCCGGTCGGAAGTTACGTCGATTTCGGGCGGGACGAGCGGGAGTCACCCGCCGACGCCGACGTGCAGCGCGAGGCACTCGACGTGTGGCGGGGTGCTCTCGCCGATCGAGGACTGCCGGAGTTCCCTCTCGAGATCGGGCCGCGCACACACGATGCGCAGCAGAACCTGTCGGCCTGGATTCTCGACGCCGATCAGGCAGCGGCCTTCTCTATGGCTTGCAGAGACGCCGATGTGGGGTTCTTCTCCGGGCTCCTGGCGTGCTTGGGCCTGGCAGGCGCGGAAGTCGCCGGGCAGCAACGTTTCCGCACCATCACACCGGTCCACACCCGGCATGCGCCCCAGTGGGCGTCGGCGCTCGGATGGTTCGTCGGGCTCAGCCCGGTCGATTTCGAGCTCCCCTCCCACGAGTTCGGGGAGGTGGCCCGCGCCGCGGAAGCGAGCACGGCCCGGACCAAGCCGATCGCCGTCGTCCCGTTCGACCGGATCGAGCGAGAACTCCACCTCCCCATCCGGCCTCGCTTCGTCGTCTCCTACATGGACGTCCGATTCGTCCCGGATGCGGGCCAGTGGGTCGACCGCAATGCCCGGGCGCTGCGAAGCCGGCAATACACCCACGATGTCTATGCATGGATCAATCGCACACCTTTGGGAGTCAATCTGGCGGTCCGATATCCGGGCAACGACATCGCTGCGGCGAGCGTCCACACCTGGGTGGCGAGCCTTCGGCGGCAACTAGAACAGGTTGCAGTAACCTACCCGTCGGTAGGGCGCGAAGTGTCGCTGAAGCCCTGACGGAAATCTCGATCCGGTGACAACCGCGTTCGGTTCAGTGCTTAGACTCCGAAGTGATGCCCGTATCCCGCCGCTGGTGCGACTTCACGGAACCACCGCGGCGACCGACCACATGAACCACAGGAGGCTCAGTGCCCAGTCATGCCAGCGCGCACATCACGAAGGTGCTCGTCGCGAACCGCGGTGAGATTGCAGTGCGGGTGATCCGGGCCGCCGCCGATGCCGGGTACACCAGTGTCGCGGTCTACGCCGAACCCGACGCCGATGCCCCGTTCGTGCGCCTGGCCGACGAAGCGTTCGCGTTGGGCGGGCAGACCTCCGCCGAATCGTATCTGGTGTTCGACAAAATCCTCGACGCCGCCGCCAAGTCCGGTGCCGACGCCATCCACCCCGGCTACGGCTTCCTCTCCGAGAACGCCGACTTCGCCCAGGCCGTGATCGACGCCGGCCTGATCTGGATCGGCCCCTCCCCGCAATCGATCCGCGACCTCGGCGACAAGGTCACCGCCCGCCACATCGCCGAAAAAGCGAAGGCCCCAATGGCCGCCGGCACCAAGGACCCGGTCAAGAGCGCCGACGAGGTCGTCGCGTTCGCGAAGGAATACGGGGTTCCGGTCGCGATCAAGGCCGCGTTCGGCGGCGGCGGCCGCGGCATGAAGGTCGCGCACACCATCGAGGAAATCCCCGAACTGTTCGACTCCGCCACCCGCGAGGCCGTCGCCGCGTTCGGCCGCGGGGAATGCTTCGTCGAACAATATCTGGACAAGGCCCGCCACGTCGAAGCCCAGGTCATCGCGGATCAGCACGGCAACGTCATCGTCGCCGGCACCCGCGACTGCTCCCTGCAGCGCCGCTTCCAGAAACTCGTCGAGGAGGCCCCCGCCCCGTTCCTCACCGACGACCAACGCAACCGCATCCACACCTCCGCCAAGGCCATCTGCAAAGAGGCCGGCTACTACGGCGCCGGCACCGTCGAATACCTGGTCCAGGGCGACACCGTCTCCTTCCTCGAGGTCAACACCCGCCTGCAGGTCGAACACCCCGTCACCGAGGAAACCGCCGGCATCGACCTGGTGCTGCAACAGTTCAAGATCGCCAACGGCGAGAAACTCGACATCCTCGAGGACCCCACCCCCCGCGGGCACGCCTTCGAGTTCCGGATCAACGGAGAGGACGCCGGCCGCGGATTCCTGCCCGCCCCCGGCCCGGTCACCAAGTTCGTCCCGCCCACCGGCCCCGGTGTGCGGATGGACTCCGGCGTGGAAACCGGATCGGTGATCGGCGGCCAGTTCGACTCGATGCTCGCCAAACTCATCGTCACCGGCGCCACCCGCGACGAGGCCCTCGCCCGCGCCCGCCGCGCCCTCGCCGAATTCCAGGTCGAGGGGCTGGCCACGGTCATCCCGTTCCACCGGGCCATCGTCTCCGACCCCGCGTTCATCGGCGACGGCACCGGCTTCGACGTCTACACCAAGTGGATCGAAACCGAGTGGAACAACCAGATCGAACCGTTCACCGGCGGCCAACCGGTCGACGAGGACGACTCCGGGCCCCGGCAGAACGTGGTCGTCGAGGTCGGCGGCCGCCGCGTCGAGGTGTCCCTGCCCGGCCAGTTCAGCCTCGGCGCCCCCACCACCGGTGGTAATGGTGCCGTCCGGAAGAAGCCGAAGGCCCGCACCCGCGGCGGCGCCGGCGGCGGCGCCGCGTCCGGTGACGCCGTCACCGCCCCCATGCAGGGCACCGTCGTCAAGGTCGCCGTCGAGGAAGGCCAACAAGTCGCCGAGGGCGACCTCATCGCCGTCCTCGAGGCCATGAAGATGGAAAACCCCGTCAACGCCCACAAGGCCGGCATCGTCACCGGCCTGACCGTCGAACCCGGCGCCGCCATCACCCAAGGCACCGTCCTCGCCGAACTCAAATAGGTCCGAGATCACTCGCATGTCCGACCTCCCCGACATCCGTATCGGCACGGCCGAACGTGAGCAGGCCCTCGACCTGCTGAGCGAACATTTCGCGGCCGGCCGCCTGACGGTCGTCGAGTTCGACGAGCGCAGTGCCACAGTGGCCGGGGCGACCACCCGCGGCGAGCTCGATCGGGTGTTCGCAGACCTCCCGACTCCCGCCGTCGCCGCCCCGGCCACAGCTCGCCCCACGTCGACGAAACCCGACGGTGACCACAACTGGCGTCGCATCGTGATGTCGGTGATCCCATTGGTGGCGCTCGTGTTGTTCTTCGTCGTCCCGGTCGACAACAGCTGGCTGTTCTTTCTGATGATCCCGGCCGGCGGAGCAATCCTTTTCGGGATGCGGAACGACCGCGAGCGGGATCGCTGACATGGAACCGGTCGAAGTCAATGCCGGCGGCTGGTATCTGCGGGCACTCCGCGCGGATGAACGAGTCGACGACCGGCCGGCCCTCGCCGACGGCGGTATCGACGACGCCGACTACATCGCCCGACGGACCGCGCAGTGGTCGAGCGACGAGCACTATTCGTGGGCGATCTGTCAACCCAACACCGGTGAGATGCTGGCCGAGGTCGGGCTGACTCGATCGGGTGATACCGCGGTGCTCACCGGATGGGCTCGGAGCGGGCACGACGCCGCCCTTGCCAGTGGCGCCGATGCCGTACAACGCTTCGCGGAGGGCGCGTTGGGGTTGACGGTCCAGCGGTGACGATGCGGTCCGTTCCCGTAGTCGCGCTCACTGGGTTGGCGCTGATCATGCTGCTGTCGCCGGCGTCGGCGACGCCATCGGGTCCCGAACACGCCGACAAGGTGGTGCACGCCCTGCTGTTCGCGGCGCTCGCAGGCGCCTCCCGCTACGCACTGCTACCGGTTCGGGTCACGGTGCTGTGGCTCACAGCCTTCGCTGTGGTCACAGAGATCCTGCAGGGCATTCTGCCGATCGGGAGACACGGATCCGTGTGGGATCTGCTTGCGGACACGCTAGGTGTAGGACTGGGCCTCGCCGTTCACTCCGCAGTCATGCGCTCCCGGAGCAACGCCTGACGCTCCGCGTCGAGGCCCAGGCCGTCGGAGAAATAACCCTCGATTGTTCCGAATGACGTCCGCATCGTGGCGAGGGACACCTCCAGATATTGCCGGCGTACACCGAGCACCGGCTCGAGCAGCGAGGGGTCTCCACCTGCATCGGTGAACTTCTCGAAGACCCCGGCGAAGGACGGCAGTAGAAGTTCATTGGTCAGCAGGTAGTCGTCGAACACGTCCTCTTCACTGACACCGAGCAACAGCAGCAGGGCTGCGGTAGCCCATCCCGTCCGGTCTTTGCCGGTGGTGCAGTGCACGAGGGCGGGTGTGCTGTCATCCGCCGCAAGGTCCCGGAAGAGCTCCCGGTACGACGACACCGCGCTCGGCATCGATACGAAATCCCGGTAGCTGCCCTCGAAGTATTCGATCGCCCGGCCGCCGCCGAGTTCACGTTCGGCAATCATCGGGTCGGCGATCACCTGGAGCATCTGCGCGGGGATCGATCGGATCCCCTTGTCGGCGAGAACGTCCAGGGCAACTGCTCGGGCCCCGTCCGGCAGCTTGTCGGGTGCGACTTCGCGTTCGTCGGCGGTACGGAGGTCGTAGACGGTCCGAATTCCGAGGTCCGCGAGTAGCGGCATGTCTGAGTCCGCTACCCGACTGAGATCGGTCGAGCGATATAACACGCCGGTGCGCACCTTGGCCCCACTCTCTGTCCGATATCCGCCGACGTCTCTGAGGTTGGGCACGGAGGTGAGCGCAATGGGGGTCATCCGTCGACGGTACCGCCCACCACTCGGCCCAGCGCATCGACTGCGGCGTCGAGTTCTGCGGTAGTGACGTTCAACGGAGGACGGAACCGTATCCCGCACTTACCTGTCGGGAGAACAAGTACCCGTTCGCGCTCTCGCAGTGCCGTGACCACTTGGTCCCGCCGCGATGTCGTCGGCAGGCTGATCGCGCACATCAGACCGCGACCACGCGGCTCGGTGATCTCTGGCACTGCCGCGGCCAGCCGGCGGAGCCGCTCGAGAAGGTGCGCCCCCGTCAACCGGGCGCGGTCCACCAGGCGATCGTCCTCGATGACCTCGAGGATCCGGCGCGACCGCACCATGTCGGTGAGGTTGCCACCCCAGGTGGAGTTGATGCGGGAACTCACTGCGAACACGTGGTCCGGGATCTCGTCCACCCGGCCACCGGCCATGATTCCGCACACCTGGGTCTTCTTGCCGAATGCCACGACGTCGGGGCGAACACCCAGTTGCTGATACGCCCAGTTGGTTCCGGTCAGTCCACACCCGGTCTGCACTTCATCGAGAACGACGAGGGCATCGTTCTCGCGGCACAACTGCTCCATCGCCTGGAAGAAGTCCGGCCGGAAATGGTGGTCGCCTCCTTCGCCTTGGATGGGTTCGGCAATGAAACATGCGATGTCGGAGGGGTTGTCGGCAAACGCGCGCCGCGCTTGTTCCAGGGCACGGCGCTCGGCCACCTCGACGTCGCGTCCCTCGGACAGGTAGGGAGCGTCGATCCGCGGCCACTGGAATTTGGGGTATCGCGCTACTTTCCCCGGTTCGGTGTTCGTCAGCGACATCGTGTATCCGCTTCGGCCGTGGAAAGCCTCGGTCAGATGCAATACCTTCGTTCCGAGCGCGGGGTCGATACCGCGGCGTTCGTTGCATCGGCTCTTCCAATCGAAGGCGACCTTCAACGCATTCTCGACCGCGAGGGCACCGCCGTCGACGAAGAAGAGATGCGGCAGTGCGGGATCCCCGAGTACGCGGAAAAAAGTGTCGACGAAGCGCGCCATCGGCACCGTGTAGATGTCCGAGTTACTCGGCTTGTTGATCGCCGCTTCCACCAGCTCCTCGCGGAAGTCGTCGCTCTCCGCCAGAGCCGGATGATTCATGCCGAGCGCGGATGAACCGAAGAACCCGAACATGTCGAGGTAATCCGTTCCGTCCCGCTCGTCCACGAGGTGCGTTCCCCGAGACTGCTCGAGATCGAGCACCAGGTCGAAACCATCGACCAGAATGCGTGCACGCAGTACGTCCTGGACCTGGTCGGCGGACAACTCGCCCCCGCCGCCGGGAAATCGAATCGCTGTGCTCATATCGAGAGATTACGTCATATTTCCTGCCATACGCGTGTCAACCGAGAAAACATACGGTGATCCCACTAGCTATCGTAAAATGTCTGGAGGATGATCGTGCTGCGGGTGTGTACGTTGGCGGTAGCGCGGATCTCCTGAAGGAGATGTTCGAGCTCCCGGGGGGACGCCACCCGCACCAGAAGAACGTAGCTTTCGTCCCCCGCCACCGAATGACACGCCTCGATGGCGGGCAAGTGGCGCAGACGGGCAGGCGCATCATCCGGCTGAGACGGATCGAGAGGGGTGATGGCGACGAACGCCGACAAACCATGGCCCAGCGCTTCGGGGTCGATCTTCGCGGTGTACCCGCGGATGATTTTTCGGGCTTCGAGCCTGCGGACCCGGGACTGGACCGCAGAAATCGACAATCCCGCCTTCTCGGCGAGAGTCGCCAGGGTCGCACGGCCGTCGGCAACCAACTCCTGCATCAGAACCCGATCGATGTCGTCGAGAGGAGTATGGGGTGTGTCGCTGCGAGAAGATTCCACCACCAGCGCAGGCTAGCCCAGCGGAGGTGCGTCATGGTTGAAACGTGGGAGCTCCGAACCCGGTTCGCCCGTGCACTGTCGGTGATGTACGGCCGTGAGGTACCGACTTACACCACGCTCCGACAGGTGACCGGAGAGGTCAACGCCGATTTCGCCGAACGCGAGCCCGCGGAGGCGGAGCGATGGGGCAGCCTCGATCGAGTCACCGCGGAGCTGCACGGCGCGATCCGCTTGGGTAGTGCCGCAGAACTGCGTCAGGCCGCGATACTGTTTGCCGGATTCGGGATGCACCCCGTCGGCTTCTACGACCTGCGCGATGCCGCCACCCCTGTACCCGTCGTCGGGACCGCCTTCCGTCCGATCGACTCGTTCGAACTGAACCACAACCCGTTCGGCATTTTCACCTCGGTGCTCACGACTGCGGATCACCGGTTCTTCGACGCCGATCTACACGCACGCCTCGAAAGGTTTTTCGCCGGGCGGTCGCTCTTCCCGACGGAGCTGCTGCATCTCGCCGCGCTCGCCGCCGAGGAGGGAGGTGTGACTGCTCCCTCGGCCGAGCGGTTCGTGTCACTCGCGACCACGGTGTTGGCGCGGACGGAACTACCGGTCGACAAGGGGTGGTACTCCGAGCTCGAAGCGGTGTCGCCGGTCGCCGCGGAGGTCGGCGCAAGCGCCGGCACCCATATCCACGCCCTCAGGCCCCGCGTGTTGGACATCGACGAGTTGAGCCGCCGCATGCGGGCGCTGGGCTTCACGATGGTCGACGGCATGCAGGGCCCTTCCGGGTGGGGTGGGCCCGCCGTTCTCCTCCGTCAGACCTCGTTCCGTGCGATGTCGGAGCCCCACCGGTTCATCTCGGGCGTCGGAGCAGTCGTGGGAGAAAGGTTCGCGGGGGCCGAGGCTCGTGGCCTCGCCCTGACGCCTCCCGGACGCGAGCTCTACGACCGGTTGGCTGCCGCGGACGCCGACGCGGCCGAGTGGGACCGCCGGTTCCCACGCACCGAAGCCGAACTCGACAGTCGAGGGATGACGTACTTCACGTATCGGCGCGAGGGTGACCGGCACATCGCCGAACCGATCGTCTACGAAGACTTCCTCCCTGCTCCGACGGAAGACGCCTGCACCCGCGCCGAGGTCGACTGCGGCGCCCGGTACCACCTACCCTGGCTCGCCGAGACACTCGGCCGGGCCGTGCACGACCCGTTCGCGCTCTATCAGGAGCAGCAGGACAGATCCCGAGAGAGGACAGCATCGTGAACGTTCCCGACCCCGAGGAGTTGCGCCGACGCGCCGAGGAAGCACTGATCAGGTGCGGTGCCGACATCGGTGCTCCCAGCGGTGCACTCGTGGCCCGAAGCCCCATCACCGGAACCGACTTGCGGACGGTCGACACGAGTAGCGCCGACGACGTCGACGCGGCGATCTCCGCGGCACACGAGGCCTTTCTCACGTGGCGCTCGGTTCCGGCACCCCAGCGCGGTGCCATCGTGCGGCGGCTCGGACAGCTACTGACAGAACACAAACGCGAACTGGCGGAACTTGTCACCCTCGAGGCCGGAAAAATTCCCTCCGAGGCGCGGGGCGAGGTGCAGGAGATGATCGACATCTGCGAGTTCGCCGTCGGTCTCTCCCGGCAGCTGTACGGCAGGACGATGGCATCGGAACGTCCGGGGCACCGCTTGATGGAGACCTGGCATCCGCTGGGTGTCGTCGGTGTGATCTCCGCCTTCAACTTCCCTGTCGCGGTGTGGTCCTGGAACACGGCGATAGCGTTGGTGTGCGGGGACACCGTGGTATGGAAGCCCTCGGAGAAGACTCCGCTGACGGCGATCGCCTGCGACGCCCTGCTGGCGCAGGCCGCACACGATGTGGGAGCGCCCACGGGCCTGCACGCACTGGTGCAGGGATCCGTGGACGTCGGCGAGCAACTGGTGGACGACGCCCGGGTCGCCTTGGTCAGTGCCACCGGATCTGTGCGGATGGGCCGCGCCGTCGGACCGCGGGTCGCCGCGCGTTTCGGCAAGAGCCTGCTGGAATTGGGCGGCAACAACGGCGCAGTCGTGGCCCCGTCAGCCGATCTCGACCTCGCTGTGCGCGGCATCGTCTTCTCGGCTGCAGGGACTGCAGGTCAGCGTTGCACATCGCTGCGCCGGTTGATCGTGCACTCCTCCATCGCGGACGAGCTGCTGAACCGGATCTCCGCGGCCTATCGAACATTGACGGTCGGAAACCCCTTCGACGACGGCGTCCTCGTCGGCCCCCTCGTGGACTTGCAGGCATTCGACGCCATGCAGACGGCCCTCGACAAGGCTCGCGCCGACGGCGGGATAGTAATCTGTGGCGGCGAACGTCGCGGGACGGACAGCGCCGCCTACTACGTCTCCCCCGCATTGGTACGCATGCCGGCACAAACATCGGTGGTGCGGGAAGAAACGTTCGCGCCCATCCTCTACGCCCTCACCTACGACACATTCGACCAGGCCATCGCGATGCACAACGAAGTCCCGCAGGGGCTTTCGTCGTCCATCTTCACCACAGACCAGCGTGAGGCCGAACGGTTCCTCGCCGCGGACGGTTCAGACTGCGGCATCGCCAACGTCAACATCGGCACGTCGGGGGCGGAGATCGGCGGGGCGTTCGGCGGAGAGAAGGACACCGGCGGCGGACGGGAATCCGGATCCGATGCCTGGAAGGCCTACATGCGTCGCGCCACGAACACCGTCAACTACTCCGACCAATTGCCGCTCGCGCAGGGTGTCGAGTTCACCTGATCGCGCCGGTGGAGCGGTTACGCTCGGGACGTGAGCAACTGGGCCGAAATGGCGCGAGAGATCGCCGAGAACGTCCTGTTCCCGGTGGCGGACAGCGTCGATGCCGATGGCGAGATCCCCGACAGCCATTTCGAGACTTTGGCCGCCGACGGTTTCTACGGTCTCGCAGCGCCTGACGACGAGAGCGTGACACCGTCCGTCCTGGTCGATGTACTGGAAACCTTGTGCGGCGGGTGCCTCGCGACTGCCTTCACGTGGATGCAGCATCACGGAGTGGTCGCCGGTCTCGCGGCCTCACCCAACACCACCCTGCAGGGACGGTACCTCGACGGGCTCGTCGACGGCACCGTGCGAGCCGGAGTCGCGCTGGCCGGAGCCATTCCGGTACCACCCACGCTGTGGGCGCGCCGGGTCGAGGACGGGTACGTGCTGGACGGCGTCGCACCGTTCGTCACCGGTTGGGGCATCGTCGATCTGCTTCAGGTTTCGGCCCGCGACGAGTTCGACGACACCATCGTGCACGTCATCATTCCCGCCCAACCGCTTCGCGGACTCACCGCAGCAGACCTACCGCTGATCGCCGCCCGCGGTTCCAACACCGTTCGCCTCACCTTCGACGGCCTCGCAGTGCCAGGCGAACTGGTTAGCGCCGTCGTCTCGCCCGACGACTTCGCGAAGAGCCAACTGTTCGGCTCCTGGATCAACGGGTGCATGGCCATGGGCATCACCCGCCGCGCGATCAGCGAACTCGAAACGCTGGGAGTCGATTCGGACCCGTTCGAGGAGCAAGCTGCAAGAGCACGACTCGACCTCAACGCGGCACTGGAGGGCAGGGCAGACATCGCCGACGCGCGGGCACGGGCATCCGAACTCGCCGTGCGGACCGCGACGGCGCTCGTCACCGCCAAGGGCAGCTCCGCTCTGATCGCGGGCAATACCGCCGAGCGGTTGGTGCGCGAAGCTACCTTCACTCTGGTCGCCGCCGGACGTCCTGCAATCAAAACCGCACTGCTGGAACGCCTGAGCCGCGACTGACCGTCCCACTCCGACGTGTCGGTACGTTCGTCTACGGTCTGACGATTGCCCCGCGAAGCCGGGCCCCCTCCGACCGAAGCGAGTCAACGTGTTCAGGATCGTCCGCGCAGTGGCAGTGGTGTTGCTCGCGTGCGTCATCGGTGCGTATGCCGCGGCGGCCGCGCAGCCGCCCGACACGGTCGAAGTGCCGTGGCCGTTCGCGCCGGCGTCCGCAGATTCCGACCTCACCTGACCAAGCTTGGCAGCGGCCACAACTTCGCTACGGCACAGCATCATCCCCTTCTCGTGGTGCACGCATTTCACGCCGTGCGTGGTCGATCAACTCGCCGGGATGATGGCGATGATTGATGCGAGGCCTTCGGTCGGGGTCGACGTGCGGCGGCGGAATCCATTCGGTCCTACCGGGATATCGACCCTCAGCAGTCCTGGTGACCCACCCGGCGGCGCTGTCGTCGACCCGAGCATGGCAGCCATCACAAGCGAGAGTGAGGCCGTCGATGTCGGTGGTACCGCCTTTCTGCCAGTCCGTGACGTGGTGGACCGCGCACATGCTGGCCGGCGTCGCGCATCCGGGGCGGGTGCATCCGCCGTCGGCGGCGATCAACGCAAGCCGCTGATCCGCACTGGCCAGACGTCGGCGGCGTCCAAGATGCAGGGGACGGCCGTCATGGTCGAACAACACCAAGACCGGGTGGGCCTGCTCGGCCAGCGCCAACGCATCCTCGATCGGTAGAAGGCCCCCGCTGGCTGTGGTGGCAACCCCTCCGATCGCCCTCTCGAGTTGCTCGAGCGTCATGGTGATGATCGTGGTGGCAGGCAGACCCCGGTGCCGGCCGAGGATTCCTGATTCCAGCACGGCTCGAAACATGGCACTGAACGCGTCGTGGTTGCGTTGCGCCGTGGTGCGCGTGTCCCGGGCGGCCGCGGCGGCGAGAACGTCCGAATCCACAGTGGGGTGCTCGGCATCGCCGGTGGGCGAGGATGGATCGGCCGGATTGTTCATGCCCGGTCGCGCCCACTTGGCGAGAATCGGATCGAGAAGTGCCCGCGCCGTGGGGTCGAGTTCACCGGAGATTCGCGACATCAGTTCCGTGTCCTGCCGGCCGAGGGTGAGTGCCCGGCGGCGGGTGCGGTCGATGTCGTCGCCGAGATTCCCGTCCGGATTCAAATACGCGAGAAGTCGGTGCCCCGCCTGCTCGACGTCCTCGGGCGTCCCGTCACAAGCCACTCGCGCGAGAGTCGATTCCGCGGCCTTGGTGTCGTCGGCGTCGACCGCGTGCGGGATTTTGCGCAGAATTCTCGACACGGCTCGGGCATGATCGGCACCTATGTCGCCGTTCCGTTGCGCGGCCGCGGTATCCGGTAGAGCGGCCGGGAGAGATTCTCCGGTCGAGGCGTGCCACACCCCCAGTTGGCGGGCCGCGCTGACCCGGGCTGATGCGTCGGCCGCGGATATTCGCAGGACGTCGACGAGGAATTTGTGGGGCGAACGGTAGCCCAAGGATGCGGGCAGGGACCGTTCCACGCTCTCCACAACCAGCCTGTGCGACACCGCACCGGCGCGGCGAAGGGCGCGTTCCAGGTTCCTGATCGCGTCGACCACCTCGGCGTCCGACAACCCCACCACGTCAGCGCCCAGCAACCCGTCCACCGCAGCGGTGAGCAGCGACAGCTGCCCCGCCACCCGGCTCTCCGCCGACCCCCCAGTCGAACTCATGTGCGAAACCTATCTCATCGCTCCGACACACTTCTCCAGGCGCACTCTCGCCCTCTTGGCCGTTCTGAGCAGACGTGCGGTGTCTGTCGGACCTCCGGTGCACTATGGAACGGTGACCGAAGTCCTCGGCAAGTTCTCTGCCGCCACCAGGGAGTGGTTCGACGGCGCCTTCCCCGCGCCGACGAACGCGCAGCTCGGCGCCTGGGAGTCGATCGCCAGCCGCGCCAACACGCTGGTGGTCGCACCTACGGGGTCGGGCAAGACCCTCTCGGCCTTCCTCTGGTCCCTCGACCAGCTCGCGGCGACGGGCGAGAAGGACCGGTCCACCAAGGTTCTGTACATCTCACCGCTGAAGGCACTCGGCGTGGACGTCGAACGCAATTTGCGAGCCCCATTGGTCGGCATTACCCAGACAGCGAAACGGCTCGGCCTGACACCGCCCGAGATCTCGGTCGGTGTCCGCTCGGGCGACACCCCGCCCGCCGACCGCCGCGCGCTGATCAAGAATCCGCCGGACATCCTCATCACCACCCCCGAGTCGCTGTTCCTCATGCTCACCTCGTCGGCGCGGGAGACGCTGACCCGGGTCGATACCGTGATCGTCGACGAAGTGCACGCTGTCGCAGGAACCAAGCGTGGGGCGCACCTGGCACTGTCGCTCGAGCGACTCGACCGGCTCCTCGACACCCCCGCGCAGCGCATCGGACTGTCGGCGACGGTGCGCCCGCACGAAGAAGTGGCACGCTTCCTCTCCGGTTCGGCGCCGATTCGGATCGTCGCTCCGCCGTCACCGAAGACGTTCGACCTGACCGTTCAGGTTCCCGTCGAGGACATGACGGAGCTGGGTCTCGCCGAGCCTGCCGAGGGCTCGGCATCGTCGACTCCGCAGGCCGGGTCGATCTGGCCACACGTCGAGGAACAGATCGTGGATCTCGTCCTCGCACACCGATCGTCCATCGTGTTCGCCAACTCGCGGCGGCTCGCGGAGCGACTTACCGCACGACTCAACGAAATCTATTCCGAGCGTAGTGGCGCCGACGTCGACAAAAACCCGAAGCCCGCCTCGCAGATCGGCGCCCCTTCCGAGGTCAACTTCGGCGCCGACCCTCTGCTCGCGAGGGCTCACCACGGTTCGGTCAGCAAGGATCAACGAGCCCTCATCGAGGACGACCTCAAATCCGGACGGCTCCGCTGTGTCGTCGCGACGAGCAGCCTCGAACTCGGAATCGATATGGGCGCAGTGGATCTCGTGGTCCAGGTGGAGGCTCCGCCCTCGGTGGCGAGCGGCCTGCAACGTGTGGGCCGCGCCGGACACCAGGTCGGGGAGATCTCCCGTGGTGTCGTGTTCCCCAAGCACCGCACCGACCTGATTCACTGCGCCGTCACCGTCGAACGCATGGTGACCGGCAAAATCGAAGCACTCGCGGTGCCGGCCAACCCACTCGACATCCTCGCTCAACACACCGTTGCGGCCACCGCACTCGAACCGCTCGATGTCGACGACTGGTTCGAGACGGTCCGCCGCAGTGGCTCCTTCGCCTCTTTGCCGCGCTCGGCTTACGAGTCCACGCTCGACCTGCTGGCAGGGCTGTATCCTTCCGACGAGTTCGCGGAACTGCGCCCCCGGCTCGTCTGGGATCGCGAAGCCAACACACTGACGGGTCGTCCCGGCGCGCAACGTCTCGCGGTCACCTCGGGGGGTGCCATCCCCGATCGCGGACTGTTCACCGTCTACATGGTGGGCGAAAAAGCCTCTCGGGTCGGCGAACTCGACGAGGAGATGGTGTACGAGTCTCGGGTCGGGGACGTCTTCGCGCTCGGTGCCACCAGCTGGCGGATCGAGGACATCACCTTCGATCGGGTACTGGTCAGCCCGGCGTACGGTCAGCCCGGCCGTCTCCCCTTCTGGCACGGTGACGGCCTCGGCCGACCGGCGGAACTCGGTGAGGCGCTCGGACAGTTCCTCCGGGAGATTTCGCTCGGCCACGAAACGGAGGTGAAGGAACGGTGCCTCACAGGAGGTCTGGACGACAATGCCACGAACAATCTGGTTCAGCTGGTCAACGAACAGAAGACCGCCACCGGTCAGGTTCCCACTGATCGCACCCTGGTGGTCGAGCGATTTCGCGACGAGCTCGGCGACTGGCGTCTGATCCTGCACTCACCTTATGGACAGCGTGTGCACGCACCGTGGGCTCTGGCTGTCAGTGCTCGGCTCAGCGAGCGCCACGGTCTCGACTCCAACGCGACTGCATCGGACGACGGCATCATCGTCCGCCTTCCCGACACGGAGGACACACCGCCAGGGGCAGACCTCTTCGCCTTCGATACCGACGAGATCGAGGACATCGTCACCGAACAGGTGGGCGGGTCTGCGTTGTTTGCCTCGCGGTTCCGTGAATGTGCCGCTCGCGCTCTGCTGTTGCCGCGCCGCAATCCTGGAAAACGGGCGCCGCTGTGGCAGCAGCGTCAACGTTCGGCGCAGCTCCTCGACGTCGCCCGCAAGTATCCGACGTTTCCGATTCTGCTCGAGACCGTGCGCGAATGTCTGCAGGATGTGTACGACCTTCCGGCGCTGAAGGATCTGTTCCGCCGGATGGCGCGGCGGCAGATCCGCATCGTCGAGGTCGAGACACAGTCACCGTCGCCCTTCGCCGGCGCGTTGCTGTTCAACTATGTCGGTGAATTCATGTACGAGGGCGACAGCCCGCTGGCCGAACGCCGGGCCGCCGCCCTGTCCCTCGATTCTGCCCTACTCGCAGAACTGCTCGGCCGTGTCGAGCTGCGCGAACTTCTCGACGCCGATGTCATCACGCAAGCGGAGCTGGAATTGCAACGCCTTCTCCCGGACCGCAAGGCGAAAGACCTCGAAGGCGCGGCCGACCTGCTCCGAATTCTCGGCCCACTCACCACGGAGGAGGTCACCGCACGCTCGACGCAGGATCCCACACCGTGGCTGGACGAGCTGGTTCGCGCCAAGCGTGCGCTCGCCGTCTCCTTCGCCGGTGCCCACTGGTGGACGGCGATCGAGGACGCCGCGCGCCTGCGAGACGGACTGGGTGTTCCGCTGCCCATCGGTACGCCGGCCGCATTCATCGAACCCGTCGACGACCCACTCGGTGACCTGCTCAGCCGATACGCGCGCACCCACGGACCATTCTCGCTCGGCGATGCAGCCGGGCGCTTCGGCATCGGGTCCGCTGTCGCCCGCGACGTTCTGCAACGACTCGCCTCGGAAAAGCGGGTCATGGAAGGGGAATTCCGCCCCGGTGCCTCCGGTAGTGAGTGGTGCGATTCGGAGGTCCTCCGTCGCCTCCGCAGGCGTTCACTCGCTGCAGCCCGCCAGGAAGTGGAGCCCGTCAGCACTGCCACCCTGGGCCGCTTCCTCCCGAGTTGGCAACATGTCGGCGGCACTCTGCGCGGAATCGACGGAGTCGCCACGGTTGTGGAACAGCTTGCCGGCGTGCCGGTTCCCGCGTCGGCGCTCGAGTCGCTGATTCTGCCGTCCCGCGTCGCCGACTACTCCCCCGCCATGCTCGACGAACTGACCTCCACCGGAGAGGTGTTGTGGTCGGGCGCAGGAAACATTTCGGGAAAGGACGGGTGGGTGTGTCTCCACCCGGCCGACACCGCCCCCCTGACGCTGACGACCCCCGCCGAGTCGGATCTGTCCGACCTGCAGCGTCGGATCCTGGACACGCTGTCCGGCGGCGGTGCGTACTTCTTCCGTCAGCTCGCCGACACGCTGGAGATGTCCGAGGACAGTGCATTGGCCACTGCTCTGTGGGATCTCGTGTGGCTCGGGCACATCGGCAACGACACCCTCGCCCCATTGCGTGCTCTCCTCTCGGACACGTCGAGAACCACCACCAGCCACCGTTCGCCGCGGCGCCCACCGCGCGCCCGTGCGTACCGCAGCCTCGCGACCCCGGTTCGCACGGCGCCGCCCACCGTCGGCGGCCGGTGGTCGATTCTTCCGGGCGCCGAGAGGGATGCCACCCTGCGTGCCAGCGCTACTGCCGAACTTCTCCTCGAACGCTACGGCGTGGTGACACGCGGATCCGTGACGACCGAGAACGTTCCGGGTGGATTTGCTCTGATGTACAAGGTGCTCGGCACCTTCGAGGACAACGGGCGGTGCCGCCGTGGGCACTTCGTCGAGTCGCTCGGCGGCGCACAATTCTCCACTCCCCATGTCGTGGACCGGTTGCGAAGTTACGGTGATTCGCTGGAGGGCCGGCACACGTTGCTGCCCGCCGTGACACTCGCCGCCAGCGACCCCGCCAACCCGTACGGTGCGGCGCTGCCATGGCCCAAGCGCGGCGACGACGCACCAGGTCATCGCCCCGGGCGCAAGGCAGGCGGCCTCGTGGTCCTGGTCGAGGGCGAGTTGATCCTGTTCGTAGAACGCGGCGGGCGAACAGTTCTGACGTTCACCGACGATCCCGGTGTACTACGCACTGCGGCGTCTGCTCTCGCCGGAGTGGTCAAACGTGGGGGAATCGACCGAATCGTCGTGGAGAAGGTCGACGGCGAGACCATCCATGGCAGCGATTTCGCGCCGATTCTCACCGAGGCGGGGTTCGCGCCAACGCCCCGCGGCTTCCGGTTGCGAGCCTGACATGCCCGAAGGCGACACCGTCTGGCGCACGGCCAACTCGCTGCGTGACGCACTCGAGGGTCACGTACTGACCACGTGTGATGTGCGGGTTCCGCGGTACGCCACCGTGGACCTGTCCGGGTTGAAGGTCGACGAAGTCGTCAGCCGTGGCAAACATCTCCTCATCCGGGTCGGTGGGTACTCGATCCACACCCATCTGAAGATGGAAGGTGCGTGGCATATCTACCGGGCGGACGCACGGTGGCGTCGCCCAGCCCATCAAGCCCGTATCGTGCTGGCCACCGAAGAACGTGTCGCTGTGGGCTTCTCCCTCGGCATCACCGAGATACTCGACCGGAGTGCGGAAGCCGCCGCGGTCGGTCACCTCGGGCCCGACCTTCTCGGGCCGGACTGGGATGCAGACACGGCCGTCCGCAATCTCCGGGCGGCCGGTGATCAACCTATCGGTGTTGCCCTCGTCGATCAGCGCAACCTCGCGGGTCTCGGCAATGTCTACCGAAACGAGGTGTGCTTCCTCCGTGGCGTCGATCCCTACACTCCCGCGCGCGAGGTGACAAACCTGCCGGCCATGGTCGCGCTTGCCCATCGCATGATCCACGCAGACAAGAACAATCCGGTCCGGCACCGTCCGTGGGTGTACGGCCGCGCGGGCAAGCGTTGCCGCCGGTGCGGAACGGTGATCCGAAGCCGGGAACTCGGGCAGCAGGACATCTTTTTCTGCACCTACTGCCAGCCACCGTTCGACCGCTAGCGCAACACCGTGGTCGGCGGTCCGAGCGGTGGAGGCTTGCGCGTCACTCGGCGGCCGAACAGCCAGGCGGTGACGTCCGGTATCCACAGTACTGCCGCGGTCGCCAACGTCAGTAGGTAGGTCGGTGCGACCACCGGAAGGAGTATGCATCCGAGCAGTGCCACGGGAAAGTCCCTGCGCCACAGGAGTGAGAGGACACACGGAAGTGCGAGAAGGCCGACCGCTGCTGGGTAGTGGGAGGTGGTGATCGCCCACGGCACTCCCAACACCCAGCACACCATTCCGAGGATGTGGTGGGCGATCAGCAGGAACCTCGTGTACGTGGTGAAAGTCCAGATCCGCCCGACCTCTACCCCGACCCAGAAGATCCGGCTGCGAAACGGTCCGACGCCCTCGTCGAGCAGCGCAGTCCGGAACAACTCGTCGGCCCGGCGGCGTAGCGCCATGCCGGATTTTCCGTGAGCTTCCGCATGGTGACACAGATCGTCGTGCATGATCGCGGGAAGCAGCTGGCGGCCGTACGGAGCGAGCAGTCCCCGGAGCGGCGCGGGCACGGAGGCGAGGTCGGTCCGGAGTACACACGGCTCCGGCGCGCAACCGGGCACCGTCACCACCGTCTCACCGTGGACGTACACGAAGTGGTCGGTGAGCTGAAAGTATTTGTGGTCGAGCACCCGAAGGGACGGCTGTGGACGAGCCGGGTCGTCCGCTGATACCTGAAACGGCATGCTCACCTCATTCGTGGCCGGACCGGTTGGCCTCCATCACCAGAGTGACGCAATGGGCGACGAATTGCTCGCGCGACGCGGCAACGGTTCCGTCGAGATATCCGATGAACAACGTCGTAAGCGCGCCGACGACGCCGATCGCGACGAGCTGCTTCTCCACCTCGTCATCCACGGCCGAGAGTTGGTCGTGGACGAGCGCTACGAACCCGGGCATGAGGTCCATTCCCCGCCGGCTCAGCGCGGGCTCGGACAGCGGCGCGAGCAGCAGCACCCGGCCCCTCTCGGGGTTGTCGACCATCAGCTCGACGAACGCTTCGACGGCGGCCTCGGCTCGCGCCCGCGCGGTGTGGGTCGACGCCACCGCGCCCAGAAGCGCCGCCTGTGCCTCGTCGCCGACCGTGGAATAGACGGATCGGACGAACTCGTCGCGGTCGGCAAACGACTCGTAGAAGTAGCGCTCGGTCAACGAGGCAGCACGGCAGACGGCCCGGACGTTGACTGCAGGCCCTTCAGGGGCGCCCAGGAGCGTGATTCCTGCCCGCAGGAGCGCCGTTCGCCGGGCCTCGCGACGGTCTTCCAGCGTCACGCTTCCAGTTCCCACTGTTGACTACGCACGTTGTCGGATCCTAGTCTGACAACGTGCGTAGTCAACGGAAGTCGAACAGCGCGTCCGTGCAGGACACCGCCCCCACACCGCTTGGACCCGACTCGCTGACCTGGAGGTACTTCGGCGACTGGCGCGGAATGTTGCAAGGCGTCTGGGCCGGCTCGATGCAGAACATGCATCCGGGCCTCGGCGCTGGAGTCGAAGAACATTCCGAGTTCTTCGACGAGCGGTGGGAACGCTTGTATCGCTCGCTCTATCCGATCGGCGGCGTGGTGTTCGACGGTGACCGCGCCCAGCGCACGGCCGAGCAGATCCGGGGATACCACAACACCATCAAGGGCGTCGACAAGCACGGGCGGAAGTATCACGCGCTCGATCCCGACACGTTCTATTGGGCGCACGCCACCTTCTTCATGGGCACGATCCTCACGGGCGACAATTTCATGGGCGGCCTCACCGACGAGCAGAAGCGGCAACTGTTCACCGAACACATTCAGTGGTACCGCCTGTACGGAATGAGCATGCGTCCGGTCCCGGAGACCTGGGAAGCGTTCCAGGAGTATTGGGACCACATGTGCCGCAACGTCCTCGAAGACAACAAATCCACCCGTGACGTGCTCGATCTGTCCGGCCTGGGCGTCCCACCGTTTTTGAGATGGCTACCCGACCGAGTATGGGCCCTCGCGCGCATCCCAGTCGCCAAGGGCTTCGTCTGGCTGACGGTGGGCATGTACGACGAAGCGGTACGAGAGCGACTCGGGTACCGCTGGACGGCGCGCGACGAACGCCTGCACACCCTGGTAGGCCGGACGGTGAATGCCCTGTTCCGCCTCGTCCCGTGGCGCTACCGTTACCATCCTCGCGCCCGCGCCGGGTGGGACCGTGAGACGGGGCGCACCCGCCGGGACGCCCCGCTGGTGCATACGCCGCCGCGGAACCTCCCGCCCCTCGGGCGTCGCGACGACCCGAAGCACTACAGCCCGCGGGTGTGATTCCCAGGGAGAACACAGGCAAATCGTGACATGCTCGAAGGATGGAGTGGGACCTTCCGAGGCTCTTGAATCGCCCGCCGCTGATGAGCGAAAAAACGCTGTCGCCCGACCATGCGGCAAGCCGCATCAGCGCGTATATCTACGGCAACATTCTTGTGCTCGCCGCGCTCATTCCCGTTACCAAATCCCAGGAGACCCTGGGCATTGCCATCGTGGTGGGCGCCGCTCTGTCCACGTTCCTCGCCCACGCTTTTGCCGAGTCCGTGGGCCAGACACTCCGGCTCGGCAGATCGCTGTCCAGAACCGAAAGAGTTCGGGAATTGCGGGACGGTCTCCCTATCCTGACCTCCGCGGTGGTGCCCACCGTGATCCTCGGCACAGCTTATGTGGGTTGGCTCGAGCCGCGAACGGCACAACTGACCGCGGAGATCGTGATGATCGTCCGCATCGGCTCGATCAGCTACGTGATCAGCCGGCTGCGGCGCGAAGAGGTCACCCACATGACGCACTGGGCGGCGATCGGCCTAGCATTCGTTGCCGCAGTGATCGTGGTGGTCAAGGTACTTCTGACACACTGACGGGCGGTTCGAGCAATTCGACGCGAGATTCGGGTGCCGCCGCCCGCAACGCGTCCGCGGAGAGGTCGTCCGGCTGCGCTTGGGACTGCACCTCCGCCTCCACACGCGCACGGTAGGTCTTCAGTTCGCGGTCGATCATGTCGGCGTCCCACCCGAGGACGGGGGCCACCAGCTGTGCGACCTGCTCGGCGCAGTTCACACCACGATGCGAGTATTCGATCCCGATACGCGTCCTTCTGGTCAGGATGTCGTCGAGGTGCAGCGCGCCCTCCGCCGCAGCGGCATAGACGGCCTCGACCTGAAGGTAGGCCGGTGCGTCGGTAATGGGCTGCAGCAGTTCGGGTTTACCCTCCGCCAGATCGAGCACTTCACCGATCAGCGAACCGTACCGATCGAGGAGATGCTTGACGCGGTAGGGGTGAAGTCCGTACAGCTGACCCAGGTGCACGGTCTGGTTCACCAGCGCGTAGTAGCCGTCCGCACCTGCCAGCGGCACCTTCTCGGTAATCGAGGGCGCGACCCTGGCTGGAATGTCATCAGCAGCCAGATCCACCGCGTCCTCAGCCATCACTCGGTACGTGGTGTATTTGCCGCCCGCGATCGCGACCAATCCGGGCGCCACGCGCGCGACTGCATGCTCGCGCGACAGCTTGGAGGTTTCGTCGCTTTCCCCCGCTAGGAGGGGGCGCAAACCTGCGTAGACACCGTCGATGTCCTCGTGCGTGAGGGCCGTCACCAGGACCTTGTTGACGTGCCCCAGAATGTAATCGATATCGGCTTTGGTAGCTGCCGGATGGGCGAGGTCGAGATTCCAGTCCGTGTCGGTGGTTCCGATGATCCAGTGGCTGCCCCACGGAATCACGAACAGCACCGACTTCTCGGTCCGCAGGATGATGGCGGCATCGCTCACGATGCGATCCCGCGGTACCACGATGTGCACACCCTTGGAGGCGCGGACACGGAATCGGCCGCGCTGTCGGGAAAGCGCCTGTATCTCGTCCGTCCAGACACCGGTCGCGTTGATGACGACGTGCGCCTGCACCTCCGCGGTTCGCCCGTCTTCACAGTCACGGATCCGAACGCCGGACACGCGATCCGCTTCCCGCAGGAAACCCACGACCTGAGTGGACGTGCGCACCACCGCGCCGTAGTGGGCAGCGGTTCGGGCGACGGTCATGGTGTGGCGCGCGTCGTCCACGACGGTGTCGTAGTACTGGATGCCGCCGGTGAGCGAGTTCCGCTTGAGTCCCGGTGCCATCCGCAAGGCACCTGCCCGGGTGAGGTGTTTCTGCGCGGGCACCGATTTGGCCCCGCCCATCCGGTCGTAGAGGAAGATCCCCGCCGCCATGTAGGGGCGTTCCCATACCCGATGGGTGATGGGAAACAGGAACTTGAGCGGCTTCACGAGATGGGGCGCCAGCGTCGTCAGCGACAATTCACGTTCCCGCAGGGCCTCCCGCACCAGCCCGAACTCGAGCTGTTCGAGATAGCGCAACCCGCCGTGGAACATCTTCGACGAGCGGCTCGACGTTCCGGACGCATAGTCCCGCGCCTCGACCAGGGCGACCTTGAGTCCGCGGGTGGCTGCGTCGAGGGCCGCACCGGCACCGACGACACCGCCGCCGATCACGACGACGTCGAACTGTTCGGTCTGCAGCTTCTCCCACGCAGCGTCGCGCTGCCCGGGACCGAGGAACTGCACACCTGGCGAACTACTCAACTCGGGCTCCTGTGAGATGACGACGGATTCATGCCCAGGCTAGTAGCTTCATGCGTGTGATTCAGTACATCGCTGCGATAGACCAGGGCACCACCTCGAGCCGCTGCATGATCTTCGATCACGACGGAGCGGTGGTCAGCGTCGCTCAGAAGGAGCACCAGCAGATCTTTCCCCGTGCCGGTTGGGTGGAGCACGACCCGAAAGAGCTCTGGATCAATACGCGCGAAGTGGTGGCATCCGCCCTTGCGAAGGCGGATCTCACCAAACGTGACATCGCCGCCATCGGTATCACCAATCAGCGAGAGACTGCGGTGGTGTGGGACCGGAACACCGGAGAACCGGTGTACAACGCCATCGTCTGGCAGGACACCCGGACCGACGAGTTGTGCATCCGGCTCGGCGGCGACGAGGGGCCCGGGCGTTATCAGAAGCGTACGGGTCTGCCGCTGTCGACGTATTTCGCAGGACCCAAGGTGCGATGGATCCTCGACAACGTCGACGGCGCCCGTGCACGAGCAGATGCCGGCGAACTGTGTTTCGGCACCATCGACAGCTGGATTCTGTGGCATATCACGGAAGGCACGCACGTGACGGATGTCACCAACGCCTCCCGTACGTTGCTGATGAATCTGGAGACGCTCGA
Source organism: Rhodococcus sp. NPDC019647 (assembly GCF_044389235.1). Lineage (NCBI taxonomy): Bacteria > Bacillati > Actinomycetota > Actinomycetes > Mycobacteriales > Nocardiaceae > Rhodococcus > Rhodococcus sp. NPDC019647. Next base: position 31,535 of record NZ_JBIRXS010000016.1, read on the forward strand.
CTGGGATCCGGACATCTGCGCCGACTTCGAGATCCCACTGTCGATGCTTCCCGAAATACGCAGTTCCTCCGAGATCTACGGCGTGGGCCGTCCCCACGGCACCCTTCCCGGAGTACCGGTCGCAGGGATCCTCGGTGATCAGCAGGCCGCGACATTCGGGCAGGCCTGCCTGTCCGAGGGGGAAGCGAAGAACACGTACGGGACGGGGAACTTCTTGCTGCTCAATACGGGGACCACCCCCGTGCACAGTAAGCACGGCCTCTTGACCACGCTGTGCTACAAGATCGGGAACGCTCCTGCCGTGTACGCGCTCGAGGGGTCGGTGGCGGTGACCGGTTCACTGGTCCAATGGCTGCGGGACAACCTGGGGATCATCTCGTCGGCCGAAGACATCGAGCCGCTGGCGAATTCGGTCGACGACAACGGAGGTGCCTATGTCGTCCCGGCGTTCTCCGGGTTGTTCGCACCTCGGTGGCGACCGGACGCGCGCGGTGTGATCGCAGGCCTGACCCGTTTCGTGAACAAGGGTCACCTCGCCAGGGCGGCTCTCGAAGCCACCGCCTATCAGACCCGGGAAGTGATCGAGGCCATGCGTGCCGACTCCGGAGTCGAGCTCGCCTCACTCAAGGTGGACGGCGGCATGGTCGTCAACGAAACACTGATGCAGTTCCAGGCCGACATCCTGGGAGTTCCGGTCATCCGCCCCGTCGTCAGCGAGACCACCGCGCTGGGCGCCGCCTACGCCGCGGGACTGGCCGTCGGCTTCTGGTCCGGTGAACAGGATATTCGCGACAACTGGGCCATGGACAAGCGGTGGGAACCCGGGATGGACGAAGCGGAGTCCACCAGGCTGTTCGCCGAGTGGAACAAGGCCGTCGAGCGCACCTACGACTGGGCGTGAGCCAGGTAGGCGCTGCCGAGTCTCTCGCAGGCACCTGCCAGAACTTCCTCCGGGCAGGTGGCGAAGCACAGTCGTAGTGCGGCGCCGAGATCTGCACCGACACCGAACGCCGACCCGGGGACGAACGCCACCCCGTGCTCGACCGCCGTCGGGAGCAGATCCGCAGTGTCGATGGTGTCGTCGGTGAACTCGACCCAGCAGAACATCCCGCCCTGCACGTCGGACAGCGTCGCAGCATTACCGAAAGTGGTCGTCATCGCGGCGGTCAAGGCTCGGGCCCGGTCACCGTAGCGGGTACGGAGCGTGTCGAGGTGAAGTGCCAGCCACGCCTCGTCCGACAGCATCGCCGCCGTGATCTGGTGAGTGAGCGAGGAGCCGCACAGATCCGCGCCCTGTTTGAGAAGTTCCACCGCCTCGCACACAGCGCGATCACCGTGCAACCAGCCGACCCGCAACGCCGGAGCCAGAATCTTCGAGGCACTGGACAGGCGGATCACCCGGTCCGAGAATGTAGCGACCGGAGGGGGCGGCGGAGCGTCGAAAAACAACTCGCCGTACGGGTCGTCCTCGATGACCCAGAAACCGTACCGGTCGGCCAGCGCCGCCAAGTGCTCCCGCCGATCGGCGGCGAGAACGACGCCACGCGGATTGTGGAAGTTACTCACGGTGTGGACGACAGTGGGGCGCACGCCCACTTCGAGAAGTTTCTGCAGTGCGGTCGTGTCCATGCCGTCGCGATCGATCGGCACCGCGCGGACGTCCGCCTGAGCCGCCCGAAATACCTGCAGCGCACCGGTATACGCGGGCTCTTCGACAACCACGATATCGGCCGGGTCGAGTAGAACCTGAGCGAGGAGGCTCAACGCCTGCTGCGATCCGTGGGTGACGGCCACCTGGCCCGGGTCCAACGGCCGTCCGATCCGGCGGCCCTCACGGGCAGCGAGCACGTCACGCAATCGGCGCAGGCCCGTGGTTTCGCCGTACTGGACCGAGGCGGGATCGACGAGCGCACGCTCCGCTTCCTTCCGAATCCGTTCTCGCGGAATGAATTCGGGGTCAGGAAGACCGCCGGCCAGGCTGACGACGTCCGGGCGGGCGGTAAGGGTGAGGAGGTCACGGATGGCGGAACTGCGCAAGCCGTCCATCCGGCGGGAAAATGTGTGCGGCATATCGACTCCCAGGGGCACGTCGAGACAGAGGTCAGGAGAAGAACACCCTGTCCGTCCTGGGTCTGCGGGGCGGTAGAGCGCCGAGGCACGGCCGATGAATGTGGACCGTGCCTCGACTATCCCACCACTGCTGTCAGTATGTGAAATGTATTTCTCAGATATCGGGATCAGTCAAGGTCGTCGTGGCGCATCAGCTGGCGGGCGGCCTCGGTGATCGAGCCGGTGAGCGACGGGTACACCGAGAACGTCGCTGCCAAGTCGTTGACGGTCAGGTTGTTCTGGACGGCGATCGCAATGGGCAGGATCAGCTCCGACCCATTGGGCGCCACCACGACGCCACCGATCACGACACCGGTGGCAGGTCGGCAGAAGATCTTCACGAAGCCGCGCCGCAGGCCGGACATTTTTGCCCGCGGATTGGTGTTGAGCGGGAGCATGACGGTGCGGGCCGGCACTTCGCCGTTGTCGATCGCGGCCTGACTGACGCCTACCGTGGCGATTTCGGGCCGGGTGAACACCGCCGAGGCCACCGTCTTCAGCTTGATGGGACTCACGCCCTCGCCCAGAGCGTGGTACATCGCGATGCGACCCTGCATGGCGGCAACCGAGGCCAACGGCAGCAGCCCCGTGCAGTCACCCGCGGCGTAGATGCCCGAGACCGGCGTCCGCGACACTCGGTCGACTCGCAGATATCCGCCCTTGTCCAGTTCGATGCCGACCTTCTCGAGTCCGAGGTTCTCGGTGTTGGGAACCGAGCCGACCGTCATCAAGGCGTGACTGCCCTCCACGGTTCGTCCGTCGGCGAGCACGACGACCACACCGTCTTCGGTGCGCTTGACCGCGTCGGCGCGCGCGTGCTTGACGAGGGTGACACCACGTTCGGCCAGGACGTCCTCGAGTACGAGTGCGGCGTCGGCGTCCTCACCGGGGAGCACCCGGTCTCGGCTCGACACCAGCGTTACCTTGACACCCATTTCGGTGTAGGCGGACACGAACTCCGCGCCGGTCACACCGGAACCGACGACGACGAGGTGGGTGGGCAGTTCGTCGAGGTCGTAGAGGTCACGCCAGGTGAGGATGCGCTCACCGTCCGGCTCGGCCCCGGCGATCACCCGAGGACTGGCACCGGTGGCGATGAGGACGACGTCGGCATCGAGCGTCTTCTGCTCGCCGTTCGCGAGGGTGGCGCGGACCTGATGTGATGCCATGCCGAGGCGCGGGTCGGTGAGCTCCGCAGTACCCGAGAGCAGCTCGACACCAACCGTCTGGAGCCTGGTTCGGATGTCGGCGGACTGAGCCTGAGCGAGACTCTTCACCCGGGCGTGGATCTGAGGCAGGGCAATGGTGGCCTGCGCCGGATCGAGAGCGATACCCAGATCGGTGGCGCGGCGCATGTCCGTGCGTACACCCGTCGAGGCGATGAAGGTCTTGGAGGGCACACAGTCGTACAGAACGCACGCCCCGCCCACCCCGTCCGAATCGATCAAGGAGACGGCGGCGCCGTGCTGAGCGGCCACCAACGCTGCCTCGTATCCGGCAGGCCCGCCACCAATGATCACGATTCGGGTCATCTGTCCTCCATATAGACGTGCCGACCAGGGTCTCCGGTCTGCAACTCGAGCATCACAGCGCGTCGTGTCGTGCACTGCCAGGGAACAGATTACTAGTCGCAGATCGGGGCCGTCGCCGCGTAGACCGCGGGCGGCGACTCGGCGCGGGATCGAGCGGTCAGGTCAATGGAGTGCCGCCGGTGACGCCGATGATCTCACCGGTGATGTAGCTCGATTCCTGGGAAGCCAGGAAGACGTACGCGGGCGCCAGCTCCGCCGGTTGCCCCGGGCGGCCCAACGGCACGTCGCCTCCGAACGACTCGAACTTCTCGGTCGGCATGGTCGCCGGAATCAACGGCGTCCAAATTGGCCCCGGGGCAACGGCGTTGACCCGAATGCCCTTCTTCGCGACATCGGCGGCGAGGCCCTTGGTGAAATCGATGATGCCGGCCTTGGTGGTGGCGTAATCCAGCAACTCCGGGGATGGGTTCGCGCCCTGGATCGAGGACGTGTTGATGATGGTCGATCCCGGCTCCATCACCGCGACCGCAGCCTTGCACAGCCAGAACATCGCGTAGAGGTTGGTCTTCAGAACACGGTCGAACTGTTCCGTACTGATCTCGGCGATTCCGCCCATCCGCACCATTTGATAGGCAGCGTTGTTCACCAAAATGTCCAGCCCACCGAGTTCGGACACGGCAGTGTCGACGAGCGCTCGGCAGTGCTCCTCCGACCTGATGTCACCGGGCACCGGCACCGCCTTACGGCCGGCGTCCTCGATGAGCCGAACCGTGTCCCGGGCGTCCGGCTCTTCCGCTTCGAGGTAGCTGATCAGCACGTCGGCACCCTCGCGCGCGAACGCAATTGCGACCGCTCGCCCGATACCCGAATCACCTCCGGTGATGAGAGCCTTCCGCCCTTCCAGCCGCCCGCTCCCCCGGTAGGTCTTCTCACCGTGGTCGGGTGCCGACACCATGTCCGAGGTGAGCCCCGGATGTTCGATCTCGCCCTGCCCTTCGCGGTCCGGCATCGGGTACGCGGTGGTGGGATCCTGTTTCGTGTACTGATCTGCCATTGCTCTCACCCTTTCGCTACGCCGACCAGGTCCCCTCCGATGTACCCAGTTTCACGGATCGAAATCGAGTGAACGACAGGTGAGCTGCGCCTCGCGCGTCTCCCGCGCGGTCGTGCAACTCCTCACGGTTCATGCCTACGCCTTTGCATCCCTGAGCAACCCGGTATGTAGTCTGACCTGCGTGAGTTACTACGCCGCCTATGGGTCCAACATGCATCCGGAGCAGATGCTGCAGCGCTGCCCTCACTCGCCGATGGCGGGAACGGGCTGGTTGCACGGTTGGCGGCTCACATTCAGCGGCGGTGACATCGGCTGGGAAGGCGCGCTCGCCACGGTGGTCGAAGACCCCGATTCCAAGGTCTTCGTGGTGCTGTACGACGTACCGGAGGAGGACGAGGTGAGCCTCGACCGCTGGGAGGGCTCCGAACTCGGGATTCACCGCAAGATCCGGGTACGGGTCGACACCGACGGAGAACCGGTGCTGGCCTGGCTGTATGTGCTCGACGCCTACGAGGGTGGGCTCCCGTCTGCGCGGTACCTCGGGGTCATGGCCGATGCCGCCGAAATCGCCGGGGCACCCGCCGACTACGTGCGCGACCTGCGTACCCGCAACAGCCGCAACGTCGGCCCGGGCACCGAATAGGGCGTCCCGGAGCAGTCAGCCCAGCACGAGGCTGGACAACACCCGCACGCCGACACCGAGCGCCCGCTCGTCCAGATCGAATGTGGGTTGATGGATGTCGAGCTGTTCACCGACGCCCGACCACACGCCCAGCCTGGCCATGGCACCCGGAACTTCCTCGAGATACCAGGAAAAGTCCTCGCCACCACCGGACTGCGGGGTGTCGGCGAGGGCGTCCGCACCCACGGTGCGGATAGCATTCTCGAACATTCGGGTCGACACCTCGTCGTTGACGACGGGCGGCACGCCCCTGCGGTAGTTGAGTTGGTATCGCACTCCCGTGGGCGCCAGCAGTCCGTGCACGATGTCGCGAACGAGCGGCTCGAGCATTTCCCACGTCTCGTGGTCACCGGTCCGCACCGTGCCGGTCATCATGCCGGTCTGCGGAATGGCGTTGGGGGCCCGGCCCGCGCTGACCGCTCCCCACACCATGACGGTGCCTGTACGTGGATCGATTCGCCGGCTCAGCATGCCCGGCAGGCCGGTGACCACGGTGCCGAGCGCGAAGACCAGATCGGTGGTGAGGTGCGGCCGCGACGTGTGACCGCCGGGTGAGTCGAGCACAACCTCGATCGTGTCGGCAGCAGAGGTGATGGCGCCGAGCCGAATTCCGACGCGCCCGGCCGCAAGACGGGGATCGCAGTGCAGCGCGAAGATGCGGGAGACGCCTTCGAGTCGCCCTGCCGCGACCACCTCCAGTGCGCCGCCGGGCATCACCTCTTCGGCGGGCTGGAATATCAGGCGGACACCGACCGGTAGTTCCGGAATCTCGCTGAGGGCCAGGCCTGTCCCGAGCAGGATCGTGGTGTGGGCGTCGTGGCCGCACGCGTGGGACACACCCGGCACTGTCGACGAGTACGTCGCCCCGGTGAGTTCCTGCAGCGGAAGCGCGTCCATGTCGGCGCGCAACGCGATCCGGGGTCCGGTGTCCGGGCCGAGATCACAGGTGAGTCCGGTACCTCCCGGGAGCAGTTCCGGTGAAAGACCCGCGGCAGCAAGCCGGGTCGCCACGAACTCCGTCGTGGCGTACTCGTGCCGCGCCAACTCCGGGTTGGCATGGATGTGCCGACGCCAATGCGAGAGGTCATCGGTGTGAGCACTGATCCATTTGTCGACGGCCGCATTCACCGGCGATCAACTCCTTCCAACAGCCGCACCCGCTGTGTGTCGTCCGTTGCAGCGCGAACTGCCGTCCGAGCCAACGCAATTGCCCCGTCTACCACGGCGCGATCCGCCGACTCGGTGATACATGCCGCCGCGAAGCCGGGCTGATGCGTGACAGCACCGCCCGAGTCCAGTCCGATGATCGGATGGATTCCCGGTAGGACGTTCGTGACGTTCCCCATGTCGGTACTGCCTAGGGGACGGGTGCCTTCCCACTCGAGTGGCACCGGTGTCCGTCCCATGTCGAGAATTTCTTCCCGGTAGGTCGCGACGAGCCACGGGTCGGGGGTGAGCTCCGTGTACGTCGGGGACACCGTGCGGATCTCATGGGTACATCCGGTTGCGAGCGCGCCTGCAGCGAAACACGCCTCCGCACGCGCGGTCAGTTCGGACAGCGCCCACGCCGTCTCGGCGCGCAGGTAATAGAGCATCTCGGCCCGCGCCGGCACGATATTGGGTGCGGTGCCACCGTCCGACACGATCCCGTGAATCTGCTGGCCCGGCGAAAGATGCTGGCGCAGCAGGCCGATACCGACCTGCGCCACAGTCGCGGCATCTGCCGCATTGCGGCCGAACTCGGGCGCGGCCGACGCGTGCGCCTCCCGCCCGGTGAAGGTGATCGCGATGTCCGCGAGCGCCAGTGACGTGGCACCCGTGATGTCGACCGGCCCAGGGTGCACCATCAGGGCGGCTGCCACACCGTCGAAGATGCCCTGCTCGAGCATGGTGATCTTTCCGCCACCACTTTCCTCGGCAGGTGTCCCGATCACTCGCACCGTGATGCCCAGGCGCTCGGCGACCGTCGCGAGGGCAACTCCGGCACCGACCGCCGATGCCGCGATGATGTTGTGCCCGCAGGCGTGGCCGATCTCGGGAAGCGCGTCGTATTCGGCGCAGATGCCGAGCACCAGATCACCGCTGCCGAAGGTCGCGTCGAACGCGGTAGGCAGGCCCGCCACTCCCTGCCGCACCTCGAAACCGCTCCGTTTCAGCAGCTCGGTGACCTTTGCGACACTCCGAAACTCCTCGAACGCCAGTTCCGGTTCCGCGTGGATCGAATGGGACAGCGCAACCAGGTCGGTCTCGATGGACCGGACCGCCGCCTCCATATCCGCATTCACGTGCTCATTCTCTCACCCGAAGCTGAAGTTGCTCTTGTCCGTCACCGTGGCGAGGGCGGTGAGGGCTTCCTGATGGATTCCGCGCTTGATGCCGGCCAGGTTGTCACCGCGTGTCGCGGTGAGCGCGGATGCCCGGGTCACGGCCGCCGTGAGCACGGAATTCCCGTCCGCAACCTCCTCCACGATGCCCGTGGCGAGCGCATCTGCGCCGCCATAGCGACGGCCCGTCGTCATGGCCTCCACGGCGGTCTGTTTCGGCAAGCGGGTGGTGAGCAGCGCCGACATACCCACGGTGAACGGCATGTTCAGCGTCACTTCCGGCAGGCAGTAGAACCCGCGGTCGGCGCGCATCACCCGGAAATCGTGGGATGTCGCGAGCATGGCGCCCGCGCCGAATGCGTGCCCCTGGACGGCCGCGACCGTGGCCATCGGAAAAGTCAGCAGCCGGGTGTAGAGAGTGTGGACGCGGTCGAGGTACTCCGGGAGCTTGTCGGCGTTGGAGAAAATCCAGGTGGTGTCCAGTCCGTTGGTGAAGAACTTGCCCGTTGCGGTCGTGACCAGCGCGGCGGGGCCTTCGTGCGACTCGATCTCGTCGAGCGTGGCGTGGGTGGCATCGATCCAGTCCGGGGAGAAGCGGTTCTCGTTGTCCACCTCCCCCTCGTTCCCGAGGTACAGGATGAATACGTCACCGTCGCGATCGACATAAGGCATGAGTGGAAGACTATCGCCTCATGGGAACGCCAGACGCCGCGGCTGCCGCGCTCGCCGAGTACACCGACTGTGCCGAACACCCGATTGCCGTCGTCCTCGGATCGGGGTGGAACGCCGCCGCCGACCGGTTCGGGGAACCGTTCGCCACCGTGCCGATGGCCGAACTACCAGGCTTCACGCCGCCGTCGGCGCTCGGGCACGCAGGGACGATCCGATCCGTCGACGTGGGCGGGCGGCGGGTACTTCTTCTCCTCGGACGTACGCACGCCTACGAAGGTCATCCGCTGGACTCCGTCGTGCATCCCGTGCGGACTGCGGTCGCCGCGGGCGCGCGCACCGTCATCCTCACCAACGCCGCCGGCGGAATCCGGAGCGAGTACGCGGTCGGGCAGCCCGTTCTCGTCAGCGACCACCTCAATCTCACCGGACGTTCGCCCCTCGTCGGCGCGGAGTTCGTCGATCTCGTCGACGCCTACGACCCCGAATTGCGGGCGCTCGCCCGCGACATCGACCCGAGCCTTGCCGAAGGGGTCTACGCCGGACTGCCCGGACCGCATTACGAGACCCCGGCCGAAATTCGGATGCTGCGCACGCTCGGCGCCGATTTGGTCGGTATGTCCACCGTGCACGAGACGATCGCGGCGCGTGCCCTCGGTGCCCGGGTCCTCGGAATTTCACTGGTCACCAATCTTGCTGCCGGGATTACCGGTGAACACCTCGATCACGAAGACGTGCTCGCCGCGGGCCGCGCGTCCGCTGACCGCATGGGCGGGCTTCTGCGCAAACTGGTGGAGCGCCTGTGAGCGACGTCGTCACCCGGTGGATCGCCGAGGACCCCGACCCACAGTCGCGCGCCGAACTGGCCTCGCTGTCCGCCGACGAACTCGCTGACCGCTTCTCCGCGCCGCTGAGCTTCGGCACCGCCGGCCTGCGCGGGCCGGTCCGGGCGGGGCCCAACGGCATGAACGTCGCGGTGGTGGTCCGCACCACTGCCGGCCTCAGCGCCTGGTTGAAGGACCGGTGCCTGGGCGGTTCCACCGTGGTGGTCGGCCGTGATGCGCGGCACGGGTCCGAGAAGTTCGCCCTGGCCGCGGCGGAGGTTCTGGCCGGTGCCGGTTTCTCCGTTGTCTTGCTGCCGCGTCCGCTCCCCACGCCGATCGTCGCGTTCGCGGTACGCCGGCTCCGCGCGGCGGCCGGAGTGCAGATCACCGCGTCGCACAACCCGGCATCCGACAACGGTTACAAGGTGTACCTCGACGGCGGCGCACAGTTGATCTCGCCGTCGGACCGGGAGATCGAGGCCGCTATTGCCGCGGTGGGGCCGGCACACCTCGTCCCGCGCAGCCCGGTGATCCCGGCGTCCGACGAACTCGTGCAGTCGTATCTTGCGCGGGTCGCCTCCCTTCCGAGGGGAACGTCGCGCACGGTGCGCATCGCACTCACCGCGATGCACGGCGTCGGCGGCGAGACGGCGGTGGCGGCCCTAGGGGCTGCCGGGTTCACCGATATCCACGCCGTCGCTTCCCAATTCCACCCTGACCCCGACTTCCCGACTGTCGAGTTCCCGAATCCGGAGGAACCCGGAGCGTCGGACGAGCTTCTCGCGCTCGCCGATCGGGTCGACGCCGACCTCGCACTCGCCCTCGATCCCGATGCGGATCGTCTCGCCGTGGGTGTGCCGGGACCGGACGGCTGGCGCATGTTGCGTGGCGACGAGACCGGGGTCCTGCTCGCCGACCACGTCCTCGCGTGCGCACCGCCCGACCCGCTCGTCGCCACGACGATCGTGTCCTCGGACCTGCTCGAGAAGCTGGCGTCGGCGCGCGGTGCGCGAAGTGCGCGGACGCTCACTGGTTTCAAATGGCTCGTCCGCGCAGGACACGGGCTCGTGTACGCCTACGAGGAAGCGATCGGTCATTGCGTCGACCCGGAGGTGGTGCGCGACAAGGACGGAATCTCCGCCGCCGTCGTCGCCGCCGACCTCGCCGCTACCCTGCGCAGCGAGGGCTCGACCCTGCTGGATCGCCTGGACGATTACGCGCTCGAATTCGGTCTGCACGCCGGCGACCAGGTGTCCCGTCGAGTCGCGGACATCAGCGAGATCTGGGCCATGATGCGGCGCCTGCGGGCGAACATGCCGACGGAGTTGGCCGGCGAGCCGGTGCGGGCAACCGACCTGGCGGAGCTGCGCGGCTCATCCCGCACCGACGCCGTCGTCCTCACCGGTTCCTCCCTCCGGGTGGTGGTCCGGCCCTCCGGAACGGAACCGAAACTCAAGTGCTACCTGGAGGTCGTGGTCGGGGCACCGGACCGGGAGGGGCTCGGCGCTGCCCGCGCCACGGCACGGGAGCGGCTGACCGTTCTACGCGACTTCGCCCACTCTCTCTGAGTCAGCGGGGGCCGAATTGACGGTCACCGGCATCCCCCAGTCCCGGCACGATGAAGGCGTCCTCGTTCAGCCCCTCGTCGACGGCAGCGGTGACGAGCCTGACCGGATGTCCCGACTCCTGCAGCGCCGCAACACCTTCGGGTGCCGCCACGACACAGACTGCGGTGACGTCGGTGGCCCCACGGGCAACGAGTAGATCGATGGTGTAGATCATCGACCCACCCGTCGCCAACATGGGGTCGAGAACGAAGACCGGCATCCCGGAGAGATCCTCCGGCAGCGACTCCAGGTACGGAACCGGCCGGTGCGTCTCCTCGTCGCGGGCCATCCCCACGAAACCGACACGGGCCTGCGGGATCAAGGAACTGGCCTGCTCGACCATGCCCAGTCCGGCACGCAGCACGGGAACCAGGAGAGGTGGCTGCGCGAGCCGCACCCCGTCCGCGACCGCGACCGGAGTTACCACGTCGAACGTTGCGACGGGAGCCTCACGCATCGCCTCGTACACCAACATGTGCGTGAGCCTTCTCAACGCGCCGCGGAAGATGGCATTGTCGCTGCGCGCGTCGCGCATGGTTGTCAGGAGGACCGCTGCGAGCGGATGGTCGACCACGTGCGTGTTCATGCTCGAAGAATAAGGGGATCGGGCGGGGATTCCCTCGGGATCGACTTCGCCGGGCCACACGGGTCCGTCGACATGGGTATTCGGATTACCCGTGCAGCACGTCTCGGGTGTCAATGGGGGGTGGAACCGTATCGATGTCGACGGCGTCCAATAAGGTGACCGGTATCAAATCCGACTGGGGGGATTGACGATGAACGACTTGAGGGCGGATACCGCGAGTATCGCCACGTTCGCGGCCACGGCCGCGACCATGGGGGCGGAGATGCAGGCGGCCGGGCTGACCGCTGCAGCGGCGGGCCCGCTGCTGCTGGGACCGGTGTTCGGCGTGATCGGCGCAGACTTCGTCGCCGCCTTCGCCACGGCGCACGCCGCGCACCTGGCGTCGATCGAGAAGCTAGCGGGTGTTCTCGGCGGGATCAGCACGACCGCGCTGGCCAACGCCGCCAACTACGACAGCACCGACATGGCCACGACGGCTGCGCTCGCCGCCGATGCTGTCGGGCTGGGGGCCTGATCATGATCCCCATCGATCTGCTCGCCCGCCCAATGCTCGATCTCCTCGGCGCCTTCGGCAGCGGTGTCCCCCCCGCGGGCGGTCCGGCTGACGCTCTCCGTACATCCTCGGTCGCCATCGACGCCGTGCACGACACCGGGCGAACCGGGATCAGCGCCGTCTACGGAGACTGGGAAGGACGAGGCGGTACGGGCGCGATCGTGAAGACCGAAGAGGCGCAACGATCCACGGTCGCCGTCGCCGATCGCGGCAACGACATGGCTGCCGTCGTGGCCGAGGCGTCCGAGATCGTGCGGGCCGGAATGGCGCAATTGCAGGAGATCCTGCAGTCGTTCCTCTCCCTCGCGATCGCGGCCGGACCGGTGCTCGCCACCCCTCCGGGACAAGCCATGATCATCGCTGCCGCGATCGACCATCTCGGGAGAGCGACCACCGTCGTCGCCGCGGTACGGACCCAACTGAGTCAGCAGACCGCGCGAATGGTGGAGCTCACCCCTGCCGAGGACACACCGACCGCGCCCGCCGCAACCGCGCCCGCGAGCACGTTCGCCGCGAGCACCGTGCCCGCGGCCGCAACGCCGGTGTCCCCCGCGGGCGCCGACCCGATGAGTCGCGCGGCGTCCGGATTCGCGAGTTCGTCGAGCGCGCCGTCGATGTCCGGATTGATGAGTCCGGTGTCGAACATCGCCTCTTCGGGTGGCCGGGGCGCGAGCGGGAGCCGATCGGATTCCCTCATGGGCAATTCCGGAGTTACCGGCCGCGGCGCCGCCACTTCCGACGCCACGCACAGCGGTGAGGGCGTCGAGGTTGTTCTCCCGGACGGCAGCACTGCCCTGGCACCCAACAAGGAAGCCGCCGACGCCGTCCGCAATGCGCTGTCACAACAAGGTGTCCCGTATGTCTGGGGTGGCACCGCTCCCGGCGAGGGCCTCGACTGCAGCGGTCTGACGCAATGGGCGTATGGCGAAGCCGGAGTAGGGATTCCGCGTCTTGCACAGGAGCAGAACGTGGGTACCGCGGTCGACCCGGGCGACTTGATGCCGGGCGATCTGGCCGTGTGGGACGGACACGTGGCAATGGTGATCGGCAACGGCCAACTCGTGGAGGCCGGTGACCCCGTGCAGCTGGGCCCCATCCGAACCAGTAACAGCGGCATGGGCTTCTACGGCTTCTACCGACCTACCGAATGACAGGAATCATGTTTCCTCCCACCCCACCCTCGGCCGGAGTCACGGCAGCAGTGAGCAATCGATCGGGCACCGTCTCGGTGCGCACCACCGAGCACGGTCTCCCCCTCGAACTTCGCATCGATCCACGCGAACTGCGCTACGGCGGCCAGCGCCTCGCCGACGAGATTCTGACGCTGTGCCGTCGTTCCGCCATGGAAGCCGGCGCACGGCGCCGCGACGAACTGGCCCGTGACGGAATGCCTGCCGACGTGCTCGACAAGCTCGGTCTGCCCACCCGCGCCGACGTGGCAGCGGCCCAGGCCGCCGAGGACGAGGAAGAACCCGCCCCGACGAGCTGGATGCGACCACTGTGAGCGAACACGAAATGGACACCATCGTCGGCCGTGCCACCGAACAGGTCGCTCTCCTCGAGGAAGCACTCGAGGGACTGCGGTCGATCAAGGCCCGCGTCTCGAGTGAGTCCGATCACGTCACCGCTGAGGTGGACGGCAACGGAACCCTGACCGGCCTGTGGATGAACGATTCCATCGCCGGCCTCGACCCCGTGGCCCTGGCCACGCTGATTACCGGCACCACCCAGGAAGCCGCGCGCCTGGCCGCCGAACAGCGCAGCCAGGTCATGACGACGTTGCACGACGAGTTCGGGAAGGTCTAGCCATGGGCCGGGTATATCTTTGGCCGCCGGGTCGATAGGCTTCCCGCCATGGCTGGAGACATCGTCCCGATCGAACTTGGTCTCACCGACGGCGACCTCGTCACACTGTGGGCCCCACGGTGGCGTGAGGGCGACGACGAGTGGGAAGCATTCCTGGGTCACGAGGAAGACCTGTACGGGTTCGAAACGGTGGCGGAGTTGGCTGCGTTCATCCGCACGAATACCGACAACGATCTCGTCGAGCATCCTGCGTGGAGCGTCGTATCCGGGCTGTCCGCCGCCGAACTCGAACCGGACGAGAACTTCTGTTTCGATCTGATCGGGGTGCCGGAACTCGCTGCGAGCGACCCCGACGCCATCGTCGTCAGCGAACTCGAAGACACCCTCAACATGGTGCGCAACATCGGCGAAGTCTGCGAGCTCGACGCCGTCGTCAAATTCTTCAGCGCCAATCCGATCCTCGGCGCGCTCCCCGCAGGTGTGGGTGCATTCGAGGGTCGCGAAGGCGAAGAGCTCTGGAGCCAGATCGGAACGGCCATAGCGAAAGGCTGGGACGACGTCCTCGACGCCATCGACGGCATCGTGTCCACTCCCGACGTCGACGCCGATGCGGTGGCCGTTGCGGAAGCAGAGTTGCTGGCCGCCGACGAGAACACCGTGGACGTGGACGACGCCGCGGAGGCCGAAGAAGAGGAGGAGTTCGTTCCCCTCGATCTGGAAGAAGAAGACGACGACGAGGACGACTCGTTCTGGGGTTCGGTGGGCGTCGATCCCATCAAGATCATCACCTCGGGCGGCACCTACTTCACCCTTCGGTGCTATCTCGACGATGACGCTCTCTTCCTGGGACGTGAAGGCGTGATCTTCGTGTTCACCTCGGAGCGTGCCCTCGCGCGTTACCTTGCCGACAACCACGACCACGCCCTTGCCCAGGTCAGCACCTACGAAGAGATCCAGGTGGCGGCCGTGGACGGCTCACTCGAGGTGGAGGTCACGGACGAGAACGTGTACGTCCTCCCCGGTTTGGCCGACGACCTGGCCGCCGGACCGAAAGCCGTGGACGCGGACCAACTCGACCTCGCCGTCGAATTGTTCACCGATGCAGCGGACTTCGCCGACGACGACTCTGTGGAAACCGCGCTCGCCACGTCCAACCCGCTCGGCTGGTACGTGTCGTTCATTCTCGACCCCGACCCGACCCGCCTGGCGCCCAGCGCGCCGTACGACGCCGAGGCCGACGCATGGCGCACCCTCGAGCGCGAATTCGAGGCTCGCCTGCGCGCGGTCTAGGCACGAGAACGCTCAGCCCACGAGGACGGCGAATCCCGGCTTGATCACTTCGTCGATCAGCTGGAGTCGCTGATCGAACGGGATGAACGCCGACTTCATGGCATTGATCGTGTAGCGCTCGAGGTCCGTCCAGCCGTAACCGAACGTTTCGACCAGTCGAAGCATCTCGCGGCTCATCGTGGTATCGCTCATCAACCGGTTGTCGGTGTTGACCGTCACCCGGAACCGCAACTGTGCGAGCAGGCCGAACGGATGATTCTCGAGGGCATCGACCGCCCCGGTCTGAACGTTCGAACTCGGACACAGCTCCAACGGAATCCGCTTGTCGCGCACGTAGTTCGCGAGCGATCCGAGAACGGGGACACCGTCGTCGCCGATCGTGATGTCGTCGGTGATGCGAACCCCGTGCCCTAGCCTGTCCGTGCCGCAGAAGGCGATGGCCTCGTGGATCGACGGCAGGCCGAATGCCTCGCCGGCATGGATGGTGAAGTGTGCATTGTTGTTGCGCATGAATTCGAAGGCGTCGAGGTGACGGCTCGGCGGGTTACCGGCCTCGGCCCCGGCGATATCGAAACCGACCACACCGCGGTCGCGGAACCGCACTGCGAGTTCTGCGATTTCCCGGCTTCGCGCCGCGTGCCGCATCGCGGTGAGCAGGACTCCCACGCGCACTCGCTGACCGCGCGTCTCCGCGGCCGACTCCCCCGCCCGGAAGCCGAGCAGTACCTGCTCTACCACCTGATCGAGCGTCAGCCCCTCCTCGAGGTGCTGCTCGGGAGCGAAGCGGACCTCGGCGTACACCACGCCGTCGTCCGCCAGATCCTCCGCGCATTCCCGGGCCACCCGCTCGAGCCCGGTCGGTGTCTGCATTACCGCAACCGTATGAGCGAACGTCTCCAGGTAACGCTCGAGCGACCCGCTGTCCGCAGCCTCGCGGAACCAGGTGGCGAGTGCCGGCGCGGTATCGGCGGGCAATCCGTCGTACCCGCAGTCGCGGGCCAGTTCGAGAACTGTCTCGGGCCGGAGACCTCCGTCGAGATGGTCGTGCAGCAACACCTTCGGCGCTCGGCGCAGGGCCGACAGATCCAGTGCGGTCATGCGTCGACGTTAGCCTGAGGGCTCCTCGATTCGCTCGATGACGAGCGGAGCCGTCACGCTCGGCGCGTCGGCGACGATGGTCCATGCATTGGCGAGCGACACCTTCGCCGACCTGAACCGCTCCGGCGTGTCCGTGTGCAGCGTGGCCAGCGGAGTGCCGACCGTGACGGTCTGCCCGGGTTTCGCGTGCATCTCGATGCCTGCCGCCGCCTGCACCGCCTCACCTTGGCGCGCTCGACCCGCGCCCAGCCGCCACGCAGCGAGACCGACCGCCATGGCGTCGAGACCACACACCACACCCTCGGTCTCCGAGAGAATCACCTCGGTGTGGCGGGCCTTCGGAAGCGGGGCGTCGGGGTCGCCGCCCTGCGCCCCGATCATGGCCCGCCAGCGGTCCATGGCGGATCCGTCCCGAAGCTTGTCCGCGGGGTCGACTCCGTCGATTCCGGCTGCTTTCAGCATCTCTCGGGCCAGCTCGAGGGTGAGCTCGACCACGTCGGCGGGGCCGCCGCCCGCCAGCACCTCCACCGCCTCCCGCACCTCGAGGGCGTTGCCGGCGGTGAGCCCGAGGGGTGCGTCCATCGCCGTGAGCAACGCCAGTGTCCGCACCCCGGCGTCGTTACCCAGATCCACCATCGTCTGCGCGAGCTCGCGCGCATCGTCGAGCTTCTTCATGAACGCGCCCGACCCCACCTTCACATCGAGCACCAGCGCTTCGGTGCCTTCCGCGATCTTCTTGCTCATGATCGAGCTGGCGATCAGAGGAATCGATTCGACGGTCCCGGTCACGTCGCGCAACGCATACAGCCGCCGGTCGGCGGGGGCGAGGTCGGCGCCGGCCGCGCACACCACGGCCCCGATAGCCGGGTCGGACAGGATTTCGGCCATCTTGGAGGTGTCGAGGTCGGCGCGCCAGCCGGGGATCGCCTCCAGCTTGTCGAGTGTCCCCCCGGTGTGGCCGAGGCCGCGGCCGGACAGCTGCGGTACGGCGGCCCCGCACGCGGCGACGAGCGGCGACAACGGCAGGGTGATCTTGTCGCCCACTCCCCCCGTCGAGTGCTTGTCCACCGTGGGGCGTCCCAGGTGCGTGAAGTCGAGCCGGCGACCCGAGGAGATCATCGCGGTGGTCCATCGGCTCACCTCCTCGCGGGTCATGCCACGGAAGTAGATCGCCATCGCCAGCGCCGACATCTGCTCGTCGGCGACGACTCCGTGGGTGAATGCCTCCACGACCCAGTCGATCTCTGCACCGGTCAGCTCCCGGCCGTCTCGTTTGGCGGCGATGATCGAGGCAGCATCATGCACGGCGGATCCTTTCGGTCTCGTCCGGACCGAAGGCGTCCGGCAGCAACTGGTCCAACGGCCGGATTCCGGCTCGGTGATCGACGAGCAATCGAGGGCCTCCGTGCTCGAGGAGTAGCTGACGACAACGTCCGCACGGCATCAGTATCTCCCCGGCCGCGTCACAGCAGGTGAAGGCCAGCAGCCTGCCACCCCCGCCCGCAAATAAGTTACCGACCAGTACACACTCGGCGCAGAGCCCTAACCCGTATGAGACATTTTCCACATTGCATCCGACGACAATTCGCCCATCGTCCACCAGTGCAGCCGCACCCACGGCAAATCCCGAGTAGGGCGCATAGGCCCTACTCATCACCCGTTGCGCGTTGGCGCGCAACAGATTCCAATCGATCTCGCTCATGGTTGACCATCCAATCATGCCCACTGAATGGATGCAGAGAATCCCCCTGAAGCCGTCATTTCGATTTGGGGAGGCAAACCTAACTTCGTTTCCGCAGGCTGTACGAATCCGGAGTCGAGTTAGTTCCCGAGATTCTGTTGGGTTTACAGTTCAGAGAAGTCGGTTCAGGATCTCGTCGGGTCCAGCTGAGGTACCCCCGAAAAGCTACGCAGGCTCGACGCGTCCACCAATGACGTTGGAGGCACAGCACTCGATGAGTAGCACGACTGAAGCCGCTCCGGCCAAGGAGCGCACACGGTCGCTTTACCGGGGCGACCCCGGAATGTGGTCCTGGGTTTTGCACCGGATCACAGGCGTAATGACGTTCTTCTTCCTTTTCGTCCACGTGCTGGATACCGCGCTGGTGCGCGTGAATCCCGACACGTACGACAGTGTCATCGAGACCTACAAGAACCCGATCGTCGGGCTCATGGAACTCGCGCTCGTCGCCGCGGTGCTGTACCACGCACTGAACGGTGTCCGGGTGATGCTGGTGGACTTCTGGTCCAAGGGGCCGCAATACCAGCGCCTCATGCTCTGGGTCATTCTCGCGATCTGGTTCCTGGTGATGATCCCGGGCGCCGGCCGCATCTTCTACAACATGTTTGCGGGGCACTGACATGACGACAGAAGCCAAGAGTCTCGGCAAGACCTACGACCGTCCCGCCAGCCTGGACAACCCGCGCTCACCACGCCGGACGTCGAAGAACAACTTCGAGCTGTACGCCTGGCTGTTCATGCGGTTCTCCGGTCTCGCGCTGATCTTCCTCGTCCTCGGCCACCTGTTCATCATGCTGATGCTCGACGACGGTGTGCACCGCATCAACTTCGCGTTCGTCGCAGGCCGCTGGTCCAGCCCGTTCTGGCAGTTCTGGGACCTCACCATGCTCTGGCTTGCCCAGCTGCACGGCGGCAACGGACTCCGGACCGTCATTGCGGACTACTCCCGCAAGGACTCCACGCGCTTCTGGCTGACCACGATCCTCGTTCTCTCGATGATCCTGATCATGGGCCTGGGCACGTACGTCATCTTCACCTTCGACCCCAATATCTCGGCGAGCTAGGGGAGCACAGACTTCATGCAGGAACACCGTTATGACGTGGTCATCGTCGGTGCCGGCGGCGCCGGCATGCGCGCAGCGATCGAGGCCGGGCCGCGCGCCCGCACCGCGGTACTGACCAAGCTCTACCCCACCCGCAGCCACACGGGCGCTGCCCAGGGCGGCATGTGCGCGGCACTGGCGAACGTCGAGGAAGACAACTGGGAGTGGCACACCTTCGACACTGTCAAGGGCGGCGACTACCTCGCCGACCAGGACGCCGTCGAGATCATGGCGAAGGAAGCCATCGACGCGGTGCTCGACCTCGAGAAGATGGGTCTGCCGTTCAACCGCACTCCCGAGGGCAAGATCGACCAGCGTCGTTTCGGTGGCCACACCCGCGATCACGGTAAGGCCCCCGTGCGCCGTGCGTGTTACGCCGCCGACCGCACCGGCCACATGATCCTGCAGACGCTCTACCAGAACTGCGTCAAGCACGACGTCGAGTTCTTCAACGAGTTCTACGCGCTCGACATCGCCATCACCGAGACGGAGAACGGCCCGGTTGCCACCGGCGTCATCGCCTACGAGCTGGCCACCGGCGAGATCCACGTGTTCCACGCCAAGTCGATCGTGTTCGCCACGGGCGGCTCGGGACGCATGTACAAGACGACGTCCAACGCCCACACCCTCACCGGTGACGGCATGGGCATCATCTTCCGCAAGGGCCTGCCGCTGGAGGACATGGAGTTCCACCAGTTCCATCCCACAGGCCTGGCCGGGCTCGGCATCCTCATCTCCGAGGCGGTGCGTGGTGAAGGTGGCATCCTCCGTAATGCGGACGGTGAGCGCTTCATGGAGCGGTACGCCCCCACCATCAAGGACCTCGCCCCGCGTGACATCGTCGCCCGCTCGATGGTGCTCGAGGTACTCGAGGGCCGCGGCGCAGGACCGAACAAGGATTACGTCTACATCGACGTGACCCACATTCCCGAGGAAGTTCTCGACGAGAAGCTCCCGGACATCATGGAGTTCTCCCGCACCTACCTCGGTGTCGACCCGGTCAAGGAACCGGTGCCGGTGTACCCGACGTGCCACTACGTCATGGGCGGTATCCCCACCAAGATCAACGGTGAGGTCCTGCGCAACAACGAGGACATCGTCGCCGGCCTGTACGCCGCCGGTGAATGCGCCTGCGTCTCCGTGCACGGCGCCAACCGCCTCGGCACCAACTCGCTGCTCGACATCAACGTCTTCGGACGTCGCGCGGGCATCGCCGCCGCGGAGCACGCGAACACCACCGAGTTCGTGCCGCTCCCCGACGCCCCGCAGAAGATGGTCGAGGACTGGATGGAACTCATCCTCTCCGATCACGGCCACGAGCGTGTCGCGGACATCCGCAGCGAACTGCAGCAGTCCATGGACAACAACGCGTCGGTGTTCCGGACCGAAGAGCGCCTCACTCAGGCCCTCAAGGACGTACGCGCCCTCAAGGAGCGCTACAACCACATCACGGTGCAGGACAAGGGCAAGCGCTACAACAGCGACCTGCTCGAGGCCGTCGAGCTCGGCTTCCTGCTCGAAATGGCAGAGGTCACCGTCGTCGGTGCGCTCAACCGCAAGGAGTCCCGCGGCGGCCACGCTCGCGAAGACTTCCCCGACCGCAACGACGCCGAGTACATGAAGCACACGATGGCATACAAGGAGGGCGACGGCCTGCTCTCCGACATCCGTCTCGACTACAAGCCGGTAGTCCAGACCCGTTACGAGCCGATGGAGCGTAAGTACTGATGAGCGCACCTGCAGTCGACAAGAGCGAAGACAAGTCGGATCTCCCTGCCATCCCCGAGGGCGCCGTCATGGTCACCCTCAAGATCGCGCGGATGAACCCGGAGTCGGGCGAGGGTCAGCACTGGGACAGCTTCCAGGTGCCGGCGCTGCCCACCGACCGCATGCTGAACCTGCTCCTCTACGTGAAGGGCTACCTCGACGGCACCCTCACGTTCCGGCGCAGCTGCGCCCACGGCGTGTGCGGCTCGGACGCGATGCGGATCAACGGCGTGAACCGTCTGGCCTGCAAGCTCCTCATGAAGGACATGCTGCCCAAGGACGGCAAGCCGGTCACGATCACCGTCGAGCCCATCAGGGGTCTGCCGGTGGAGAAGGACCTCGTCGTCGACATGGAACCCTTCTTCGACGCATTCCGCGCCGTGAAGCCGTTCCTCATCACCACCGGCAACGAGCCCACCCGCGAGCGCATCCAGTCGCAGCACGATCGCGCACGTTTCGACGACACCACCAAGTGCATCCTGTGCGCCTGCTGTACGACGTCGTGCCCCGTGTACTGGAGCGACGGCAGCTACTTCGGTCCCGCTGCCATCGTCAACGCGCACCGCTTCATCTTCGACAGCCGTGACGAGGGCGCCTCGGAGCGCCTCGACATCCTGAACGACAAGGACGGTGTCTGGCGCTGCCGGACCACCTTCAACTGCACCGACGCATGCCCGCGTGGCATCCAGGTCACGAAGGCGATCCAGGAAGTCAAGCGCGCATTGCTGTTCGCGCGCTGAGCGAATTTCCCAGCACACCAGCAGTTCCCGAGCGCCTGCGGTAACCGGACACGGTTACCGCAGGCGCTCGTCTGCGTCGAGCAGCATGCGGGAATCACCTCGCCGTCGACAACCTCGGTCCAGCCGGTGACACGGGTACGCTCTGCTCGAAATTGAAGACGTTGTCCGGATCGTAGGCGGTCTTCACCTGACGTAGCCGCTCGCAGTGCGAGCCGTAGTACTCACGCTCCCAGTCCGCTGCGGCAGCGTTGGGTACGTTGACGTAGGCGCCGTCGCCGTAGGGGCGCAGTGCGCGCCAGAAGTCGGCCGCCCAACTCAGTGCCGTCGAGTTCAGGGCGGGGTCGTTCCAGGCCGCGCCCGGCTCGCAGTAGAACAACGCGTCGCGGTGCGGGAACGCCGATCCACCGGGTGGCGGGTGCCGTACGGCTCCGCCGAAGCTCGAGCAGAAGAAGTTGCTCGGCGGACTGGGCGTGTTGCCCATATAGCGGACGATCAGATCGATTGCCTCGTCGGGGAATGGACGACTGACGAACTGGGAGTGGAACTTCCAGAACGGAACGTCGTCCGGACCTCTGTCGACGTCGCCGTAGATGGTCGGCCAGGCGCCCTCCGTCACGGTGACGTCAGGCGTGCCGATCGCGAGCAGCGAACGTAGCTCGTCCTCGAGCCCTGCCCGTGAGCCACCGTGCAGCAGGGCAGACAGCTCGACCGCCGTGGAATCCACTTCCAGCGCACTGGTCAGCCGCTCGTCGGCGATCGGCGCCTCGCGCTGCCATGTGCGCAGCAGTTCGCCCAGGTGGTCATGGCCGGTCCACCTCGCGACCAGGTAAGTGACGGTCGAGAGCTCGTGCAGCTTCAACGTGTACGAGGTCGCAATTCCGAAGTTGCCTCCACCGCCGCCGCGGCACGCCCACAGCAGGTCCGGGTTGTCGTGCTCGGTGGCCTGGACGACCGTCGCCGAACGGGAGCCGTCGGCCACCACGATGTCGGCGGCGAGGAGGTTGTCGCAAGCCATGCCCAAGCTGCGGGTCAGTAACCCGAAGCCACCGCCGAGGATCACACCGCCCAGACCGACCCCACCCTCCGAGCCGGTCGGAACAACGAATCCGCGTTGTCCCAGCGCCGCGACCGTCTCCTGCTGTGTCAGCCCCGTCCCGACCGTCGCCGTGCGCGCGGTGTCGTCGATGACGACGCTCTTCATCCGACTGACGTCGATGACCAGGCCCCCGTCGAGCGACGACCAACCCTCGAGACTGTGGCGTCCGCTGCGCACCCGCAGGGCAATGCCTTCCGTACGTGCCCATCGGACCGCGTTGATCACGTCCTGGGTGCTGCAGCAGAACACGATCGCCTCGGGATAGTGCGAATACACACGGTTCCAGCCGACCCGCGCCGCTTCGTAGCCGTCGTCACCCGCACGCACGACCTCGCCCGTCAGATTTGCCGTGGTGAGAGTCATCGGTTCACTTCCAGGTCAGTGCGAGAAGACATCGGCGTCTCCCGGCTCGGTTTCCAGTACCTCGCGTGTGAACACCAGGAGGTAGAGGAAGTACACCCCTCCCGCGAGGAGCACACCGAGCGCAATCAGGAGTGACGTCACAGCACTCGAGGGCGACATGATCACGAACAGCACCACAGCCGACCACACGAGGGCGCCGTACGCGATCGGCATCTCGAAGCGCCCGAGGTCGAACGCGCCCTCCTTACGATCCAAACGCTTGCGCACCGCAAGGTAGAGGACAATTATCGCGCCGTAGAGGACCGCTGAAATGACCGTCCCCACCGTGAGCAGCTCGAGCAGTGCCCCACCCGGCAACGCGGCCATCAGGACCACCCCCACGACGACGATCAAGATGGTCGCCGGAATCGGTGTCTGCGTGCGCGGGTTGACCCGGCGCATCAGCCGGTGAGCAGGGAAACGTGCGTCGCGCGACATGGCGAACACCATCCGCGAGCAGGTGGCCAGGGTCACCATCCCGGCGCCGAAGAAGGCGAACGCGATCGCGACCAGCAGCGTCCTCTCCATCACCGGACCCAACTGATCGCGCAGAATCGCCGCCACCGGTGTGTCGCTGGCGCTGACCCGGGCGACGTCGTCGATCGCAATGGTGAGTGCAACCAGGAACACCAGTCCCAGCACGCCTGCCGCCACCACCGATCCCACGATCGCCCGCGGAACGCTGCGGAACGGGTCTTTCGCCTCCTCGGCCATGTTCGCCGCGGAGTCGAACCCGACGAGCGTGGCAAGCCCCATGATCATCGCAGCCATCAATCCACCGCCGACGGCGAAATAATTGGGGGCGCCCTCGGCGATACCGCGTGAGGTGAGGTTGCCGATCGAGCCCTTGCCCGTGAACGCCACAGCGACGAAAAGCCCGATCGCCAGCACCACGACGATCACCAGCTCCAGCCCCACCGCGCCCGACGTGATCAAGCCGACGAGACGCGTGGAGAACACGACGAAGACCGCCTGAATGAGCACCACGACGAGCGTGATCACCCGCGCGGTGCCTTCGTCGGGCTGCATGCCGAACAGGGGCATGAGAGCGCTGCTTGCCATCGCATTGTCGACCGTCACCACACCGATGGCGAGATAACAAAAGGTCAGCCACCCGAACAACCAGCCGACTTTCGGGTTCGCCAGCCGCGACGCCCATTGGTAGGAGGAGCCGCTGAGTGGTATTCGGGCCGCGAATTGGGCGATCACCAAGGCGATCAGGGTCTGACCTAGCGCGACGACGACCCAGAGCCAGATGCCGACCGGACCGGCGTCCCGAAGGACGTCGTTGTACGTGCCGAAAATCCCGACCGCCACCGAGATGAACGCGAACGACACCGCGAACACCTGGAAGGAGCCCAGAGTGCGCTTCAGCTCGGGCTTGTAGCCGCAATCGCGACATTCTCGGTCTGCGGTCTGCGCGCCCACCACATCTTCTGCCGTCATCTCGGCCGCCTCACATCAGAATCGGGAATTGCCGGAAGTGCGGATCGCTGGGAACGACGATGTCGCGACGCTCGCTGCCACCATTAGAGCGAGACTGGTCTGTTTCATACTCCCCCTACTGGGCACGTATGTCAGCGTTGGTTCGGCTCCCTAAATACTCTGCTCCGGCACATTCGGGGTGAGGCCTGCCACACTCGGCGCGACGTCTTCGCTCGGGCAGGAGGGCACGCGCTCGCCCCGACGTCACGAATGGATGTCACTCGGCCAGTGCTTTTCTCGCGCTCGGTACCCATGACATACGCTCCTTCTCCGATGAGGTGGCGTCGAGTGGGTATCGCAGTCGTGTCCGGGGTTCTCTTCGCCGGACTCTCGGTGACGTCTGTGGGCGCCATTCCTCCCGTCGTTCCGTCGCCGCCCACGTCGACGCCGTTCACCACTCCCAACACCGACAACTGTCCGAACCGGTCGTCTCCCGCTCCCGCCGTCGACTCTTCGGAGGTTCCTCGGCCGGGTGATCCGACACCGAGCGCGATGGCCGTGCCCGACCGCCCTGTCGGTGGTGCGAAGCTCGGTGCCTGCGGGGTGGTTCTTCCCGACGACGCACCGCCACCTCCCGCGGACATCTCCGCGTCGGGATGGGTCGTCGCGGACATCGACAGCGGGGCCGTGCTCGCTGCCAAGGACCCGCACGGCCGATACCGGCCTGCCAGCACCATCAAGATGCTGCTGGCGCTCGTGGCTCTCGACGAGCTCGACCTCGACAAGACTGTGACGGCCACCGCCGAAGACGCCGAGGTGGAGGGCAGCGCCGTAGGAATCGGCAAGAACGGCCGATACACCAATCGACAACTGATGCAGGGCCTGGTGATGGCGTCGGGCAACGATGCGGCTCATCTACTGGCACGGCAGTTGGGCGGCGACGATATCGCGGTCGAGAAGATGAATCGCCTCGCCGACACTCTCGGCGCCCACGACACCCGTACGGCGACGCCGTCCGGACTGGACGGGCCCGGCATGAGCAGCTCCCCGTTCGACCTGGCCCTGATCTTCCACGCCGCGATGAAGAACCCGACGTTCGCCGAGCTGATCTCCACGGAGACTGTGCAATTCCCCGGATTCCCCAGGGACCCCGCGATACCCGGGGATCAGGACCGTCCCCCATTCGCGTTGGCCAACGACAACCAACTGCTCTACAACTATCCCGGCGCACTGGGCGGCAAGACCGGATTCACGGACGATGCGCGCCACACCTACGTCGGCGGCGCCGACCACGGTGGCCGTCGATTGGTGGTCACCCTCATGGGCGCCGAAGCTCAACCCATCCGGCCCTGGGAACAGGCCGCCCGGTTGCTGGACTACGGGTTCGGGCTCGGTTCAGACGCGGAGGTGGGTTCCCTCGTCGATCTCGAACCGTCCGAGGACTCCTCCGGCGCGGTACTTGCAGCAACGCCGGATCAGAATTCGGCTGACACGACCAGCTCTGGCGTCGCCTCCAGCTCCGATCGCGCCGACGACACCACGGCTCTGCGCATCGGTGTAGGCGTCGGCGGTTCAGCGATCATCCTCGTGCTGCTGCTGTGGGCGTGGCGCCTCCTGCGCCGTCGTTGACTGCCGCCGTCAGCGTTTACTGCGGAACAGAAGGCCGGACAGTCCCAGCGCGGCGAGTGCGCCTGCGCCGACGAGAGCGAGTCCGCCGCCGATCCCGGGACCTTCGTTGACCTGGACGCGAGGCGTGATGACCGCCGGATCCGGCGGGGGGACGAAGGCGAGCGCCAGACTCTCCTGGGTAGTGGCCGCCCACGCGGTCGCGAAGAGCAGCATCCGGCACGTCAGATAGATGAAGACCAGGAGACCGATGATGGGTCCGAACGCCACGCCGGCCGGACCGCTGGTGACGATCGAGAGATAGATGGCCCCGACCTGCTTGAAGGCCTCGAACACCACCGCGGCGAGCACAGCAGCTTTCATCGCACTGCGGAAGGCAACAGGTTCGCGGGGCAGGCGGGAGATGACCCAGGTGAACACTGCCCAGGTGGCGACCAGGGACACCAGCGTCGACAGGACGCGCAAACCGAGGTCGATGCCCGCGATGTTGTCGAGGTTCAACACCCTCACGACTGTGCCTGCCACCGGACCACTACTGAGGGCCGACGCGCCCAGCGACACCACCATCGCCAGACCGAGTCCGATGAGAGCCCCTGCATCACCCAGCTTGGTCTTCAGGAAGCCCGGGGATTCGTGGGTACTTTCCCACATCGCGGTGAGGGCATCGCGCAGATTCGCCATCCACCCGAGCCCCGCGTAGGCGGCGCCGAGCAGGCCGAGGACACCCACGCCGGCGCGGGACGCAATCGCCGAATCGATGACGGTGTTGAGCGTGTCCCCGAGACTCCCGGGAACATTCTTGGTGATGCTCTCTTGCAGTTCCTGCAACAACTCCGGCTGGCCGGCGAGTATGAAACCGGCGATGGCGAACGCGATCATCAGCATCGGAATGAGTGACAGCACACTGAAATACGTGATTCCGGCGGCGTAGTAGTCGCCCTTCTGCTGCTGGTATCGCCCGGCGGCCCTTATCACGTGGTCGAACCAGGGGCGCGCTGCCCGCTGTTTCTCGAGGATGCTCGCTTCGTCCGCCACAGTGCTCAACCCTTCGGTGTCAGGAACCCGACCTTCTCGTACACGGTCGCCAGCGTCTGCGACGACACCTCACGGGCGCGGTGCGCACCGGCGGCGATGATCCGATCCAGTTCGGCCTCGTCCGCGAGGAACTCGTCGACCTTCGCCCGTAACGGTGTCACGAAGTCGGTGAGAACGTCGGCCGTATCGGATTTCAGATCGCCGTATCCCTTGCCCTCGTAGCCCGCCACCAATGTCTCGATGGGCGTGCCGGACAGTGCGGACTGAATGGTCAGCAGGTTGCTCACACCGGGTTTGGTCTCCCGGTCGTAGCGGATCTCCCGCTCGTTGTCGGTCACCGCGGACTTGATCTTCTTCGCGGATACCTTGGGGTCGTCGAGCAGATTGATCAAACCGGCGGGACTCGGCCCCGATTTGCTCATCTTCGACGTCGGATCCTGCAGGTCGAAGATCTTGGCGGTGCCCTTGATGATCTGGGCCTCGGGGATCACGAACGCCTTGCCGAACCGGGTGTTGAACCGCTGGGCGAGATCGCGGGCCAGTTCGAGGTGCTGGCGCTGGTCTTCGCCGACCGGTACACGCTGCGGCCGGTAGAGCAGGATGTCCGCGGCCATCAGCACCGGGTAGGTGAACAGGCCGACGCTGGCGTTCTCGGTGCCCTGCTTTGCGGACTTGTCCTTGAACTGCGTCATGCGGCTGGCCTCACCGAAACCGGTGATGCAGTTGAGGACCCAGGCCAACTGCGCATGCTCCGGAACCTGGCTCTGCACGAACAGCGTCGAGCGGTCGGGGTCGATTCCGACGGCGAGCAACTGGGCCACAGCGATCTTGGTGCGACGACGCAATTCCTTGGGATCCTGCGCGACGGTGATCGCGTGCAGATCCGGGATGAAGTAGAACGCGTCGAATTCGTCCTGCAGAGGAACCCACTGCTGCAGCGCGCCCAGGAAGTTGCCGAGGTGGAACGAGTCGGCGGTGGGCTGGATGCCGGAGAGCACCCGGGGCCTGGCGGTGGGCTTCTGATCTGCAGGGGTCGACATGAGTACTGATCTTTTCACGTGGGGCGGAACGAGACGAATCAGATACCGGGGTCAGCGGTACTGGACGGTGACGGGTGCGTGATCCGACCACCGCTGGTCGTAACTCTCCGCTCGCTCGACCACGGCCTGCTTGGCGCGTTCCGCGAGCGCTCTGGTGGCGATCTGGTAGTCGATGCGCCACCCGGAGTCGTTGTCGAACGCCTTTCCCCGGTAGGACCACCATGAGTACGGGCCGGCGATGTCGGGGTGGAGGAGACGCACCACGTCAGACCAATGGGCGTCCTCCGCAAAGAGAGCGCTCATCCATTCGCGCTCGTGCGGCAGGAACCCGGAATTCTTCTTGTTGGTCTTCCAGTTCTTCAGGTCGAGTTCGGTGTGAGCGATGTTCCAGTCGCCGCACACCACCATGTGCCGCCCGGCTGCGACCGCAGCGCGGGCGCTGTCTACCAGGTAGCGGCCGAAGGACTGCATGAACCGTTCCTTCTCCTCCTGCCGGGGCGTTTGCGCCTCACCGGACGGCAGGTACAGGCTCGCGACCGTCAGATCGTCGAAGTCGGCCTCGAGGTACCGGCCCGCTCCCAGGAATTCCTCGTCACCGTGACCCACCCGAAAGGCGTCCGCCGGTCTACGCGAGAGGACGGCGACACCGTTGCGTCCCTTCGCCGACGGCTCCGCGGACGCGAGATGCCAGCCGCTCGCCAGTGCAGGCGCGAGAGTCTCGGCCAGCTGTTCGTCGGATGCCCGCGTCTCCTGCAGGCACACGACGTCGGCCTCGGTGCGCTCGATCCACTCGGTGAGCCCCTTGCGGGCGGCGGCGCGAACGCCGTTGACATTGACGGTGGTGATGATGTGTGGCACGGCAAGCACCGTAGCGGACGCGTACGACAGCGCGGCTACCGAGACGAACGGGCGCTGCGGCGTTCCATGGCGACCGCCACGGTGAGGACCACGAGCCCGGCCACGGCGAGCAGCGCACCGACCGCGGCGGGCGCCGTGTACCCGTAGCCGGCCGCGATCACGACACCACCGATCCAGGCTCCGAAGGCGTTCGCGATGTTGAGCGCGGCGTGGTTGAGGGACGCCGCGAGCGTCTGGGCGTCCGCGGCGACGTCCATCAGCCGGGTCTGCAACCCGGGCACCATCGAGGCACCCGCCGCGCCCACACCGAAGACGAGCACGAGCGCCGTGTACGGGTTGTGGGAGGCGATGACGAAAACCGCGAGGAGTACCCCGAGCGCCGTCATCGAGACGAAGAGACCGGGAACCAGTGCCCGGTCGGCCAGTCGGCCGCCGAGGAGATTGCCCGCCACCATGCCGAGCCCGTAGATCATCAGCGCCAGTGGCACCAGGGAACGGGAGAGGCCGGCGACGTCGGTGAGCGTCGTACTGATGTACGTGTAGACGGCGAACATGCCACCGAACCCGACCATGCCGATGATCAGCGTCATCCACACCTGCGGGCGGCGGAGGGCGCCGAGTTCGGTGAGCGGATTGGTCATCCGCATCGCCGCGAGTGGAGGCAGCCAGGACCAGATGGCGACGAGGGTCACCGTGCCGATGCCGGCAACGAGGACGAAGGCGCTACGCCAGCCGAGATTCTGGCCCAGCCACGACGCGGCGGGCACACCCACGACGTTGGCCACGGACAGTCCCATCATTACGAGGGCCACCGCCTTGGCCCGCTTGCCGCGCTCCGCGAGGTGCGCGGCGACGAGTGCTGCGACACCGAAATAGGCACCGTGCGGTAGGCCCGCCACGAAGCGTGCAGCCATCAGGACCCCATAGTTCGGTGCCAGCACGGTGGCGGCGTTGCCGAGCGTGAAGGCGGCCATCAACGCGATCAGCAGCGTCTTGCGTTGCACTCGCGCCGTCAGGGCGGCGATGAGCGGCGCCCCGACGACCACTCCCAGCGCGTACGCCGAGATGACGTGCCCCGCAGTCGGCTCGCTGATGCCCAGGCTCGCCGCCATGTCGGGCAGGAGGCCCATGGCGACGAACTCGGTGGTCCCGATGCCGAACCCACCCAGGGCGAGCGCGACCATGGCGAGCGTGCGGACCGACGAATGATGCGCGACGACACCGGCCGGCTCGGGGCGGACGGACGTGGAGGTGCTCACGGAAGACACACTTTCGGATAGAGACGTACACGACTACACGGCAGAGAGCGCCTCAGTCGGCAACCACCTCCGGAAGGATTCTCTTCCCTGTTCCGGCCCCGCCGTGCATGGGACGGCCGTGAGCTCACTCACCCACGGCTGACCTGCGAACACAGAACGGGACGTCCCCACAGAGGGAACGTCCCGTATCTGTACTGCTGGCGGTGCTGTGCGCTTACTGCTCGGCGATGGCCTTCTGGAGGTTGATGTCGAGCGCACCGAGGAACTCCTCGGTGGTCAGGAAGCCCTGATCGCCGCCGACCAGCATCGCGAGGTCCTTGGTCATCTGGCCACCCTCGACGGTCTTGATGACCACGTCCTCGAGCTTCTGCGCGAAGGCGATGACGTCGGGGGTGTTGTCCAGCTTGCCGCGGTGCTCGAGTCCACGGGTCCACGCGAAGATGGACGCGATGGGGTTCGTGGACGTCGGCTTGCCCTGCTGGTGCTGACGGAAGTGACGCGTCACGGTGCCGTGTGCGGCCTCCGCTTCACAGGTCTTTCCGTCCGGGGTCAGCAGCACGGAGGTCATGAGGCCGAGCGATCCGAAGCCCTGGGCCACGGTGTCGGACTGCACGTCGCCGTCGTAGTTCTTGCACGCCCAGACGTAGCCGCCCTCCCACTTGAGCGCCGACGCCACCATGTCGTCGATGAGGCGGTGCTCATAGGTCAGACCTGCCGCGTCGAACTCCGACTTGAACTCGGTTTCGTAGACGTGCTGGAAGATGTCCTTGAACGCGCCGTCGTAGGCCTTGAGGATCGTGTTCTTGGTCGACAGGTAGACCGGGTAGTTCTGCTGCAGGCCGTAGTTGAGCGAGGCCCGGGCGAAGTCCGTGATGGACTTGGTGAAGTTGTACTGACCCTGGACGACGCCGCCGTCCTCGGGGAAGTTCACCAGCTCGTGCTCGATCGGCTCGCTGCCGTCCTCGGGCGTGTAGGTGATCATCACCTTGCCGGGGCCGGGAACCTTGAAGTCGGTGGCGCGGTACTGGTCACCGAAGGCGTGGCGGCCGATGATGATCGGCTTGGTCCAGCCCGGAACCAGTCGCGGAACGTTGGAGATGATGATCGGCGCACGGAAGATCGTTCCACCGAGGATGTTACGGATGGTGCCGTTGGGCGACCGCCACATCTTCTTCAGGCCGAACTCCTCGACACGGGCCTCGTCCGGGGTGATGGTCGCGCACTTGACGCCCACGCCGTGCTTCTTGATGGCGTTGGCCGCGTCGACGGTCACCTGGTCGTCGGTCTCGTCCCGGTATTCGATGCCGAGGTCGTAGTACTCGAGGTTCACATCCAGGTAAGGATGGATCAATTTGTCTTTGATGAACTGCCAGATAATGCGCGTCATCTCGTCGCCGTCGAGTTCGACGACGGTGCCCTCAACCTTGATTTTGGACATGGGTGCTTCGCGCCCTCCTAGGAAGTTTCCCTGGTTACACGGTTGCGGGCACACTTTGTGAGTGGGTCCGCGAACGGTTCGCTTATCAAACGTAGACGGTCAGGACGGTCGCTGGGAGACCGCGCCTAAACAAGACAAGCGTACTGCTATGCGCCGGGCTCGCAACACCTGGGTCCCTGCAACCTGCTCCTACTCGCGGGTAACTTTTCCCTGCTAGGGGCCCTGATCGGTGCCGTTTCCGGTCGTTCGGCTCCAGCCGCTAAGATCACCAGAGGTCATGAGTGCCAGCAACGAGCCCCGGCTAGCTGGCCGGCAACCCTCCACCGCGGTGGGGTGCCCCGGGTGATGACCTGGTTCCCTGATTAACACGCAGTCGGGTGACAAGCGCGGGTCCGACATCGGAGGTTCATGATGTGTTGTTGTTGTCGTAGATAGACCCCAGCCACGCCCTGTGCGCGAACGATCCCGAATATGTCGTCCGCGCCTCGTCAGACCACTGGAGTAGACAGCACATGACCGAGAACTGGTCGTTCGAGACCAAGCAGATCCACGCCGGGCAGACATCCGACGCCACCACGAAGGCGCGGGCACTGCCGATCTACCAGACCACCTCGTACACCTTCGACAACACCGATCATGCTGCCGCACTGTTCGGCCTGGCCGAGCCGGGCAACATCTACACCCGCATCATGAACCCCACCCAGGACGCCGTCGAGCAGCGCATCGCCGCACTCGAAGGGGGGGTCGCCGCGCTGCTGCTGTCTTCCGGACAGGCCGCGGAGACCTTCGCGATCCTCAACCTCGCCGAGGCCGGCGACCACATCGTCTCCAGCCCCCGTCTCTACGGCGGCACCTACAACCTCTTCCACTACACGCTGCCCAAGCTCGGCATCGAGGTCTCGTTCGTCGAGGATCCCGACGACCTCGAGCAGTGGCGCAGCGCGATTCGCGACAACACCAAGGCCTTCTACGGCGAGACCGTGTCGAATCCGCGTAACGACGTCCTCGACCTCCCGGGCATCTCCGGCATCGCGCATCAGCACGGCATTCCGCTGATCGTCGACAACACGGTGCCCACGCCCTACCTCATCCGCCCGCTCGAACACGGTGCGGACATCGTGGTGCATTCGGCTACCAAGTACCTCGGCGGGCACGGCACGGCGATCGCCGGTGTGATCGTCGACGGCGGCACCTTCGACTGGACCCAGGGCCGTCACCCGAGCTTCACCACCCCCGATCCCAGTTACCACGGGGTCGTCTTCGCGGAACTCGGTCCGCCGGCGTACGCGCTCAAAGCGCGGGTGCAGCTGCTGCGCGACCTCGGTTCCGCGATCTCGCCCTTCAACGCGTTCCTCATCGCACAGGGCCTCGAAACGCTGAGCCTTCGCATGGAACGGCACGTGTCGAACGCGACCACCGTGGCCCAGTACCTCGAGGCCCGGCCCGAGGTCGTCTCGGTCGGCTACACCGGGCTCGCTTCCTCACCCTGGCACGAGCGCGCCAAGCAGATCGCTCCCAAGGGCGCAGGCGCCATCGTGACGTTCGAACTCGCCGGCGGAATCGACGCCGGAAAGAAGTTCGTCAACGCTCTCACCTTGCACAGCCACGTCGCCAACATCGGTGACGTGCGTTCCCTGGTGATCCATCCCGCGTCCACCACCCATTCGCAGCTGACCCCCGAGGAGCAGGCCGCCAGCGGCGTCACCCCCGGGCTGGTGCGCCTCGCCGTGGGCATCGAGGGAATCGACGACATCATCGCCGATATCGAAACCGGCCTGACGGCGGCGGCATCTTGACCGTGAGCGCACTGCAGCAGCTGCCCGTGTCGGACGGACGTCTGGGCTATATCGACATCGGTTCTCTCGAGCTCGAGAGTGGAGCCGTCCTTCCGTCGGTCACCCTCGCCGTGCAGCGCTGGGGCGAGCTGTCCCCCACCCGGGACAACGTGGTTCTGGTCGAGCACGCTCTGACCGGCGACTCCCACGTGACCGGCCCCATGTCCGACGAACATCCTTCCCCCGGCTGGTGGAGCGGGATGGTGGGTCCGGGTGCACCGATCGACACCGACGAATGGTGCGTCGTCGCCACCAACGTGCTCGGCGGTTGCCGGGGCACGACAGGGCCGGGTTCGATCGCCGAAGACGGCCGTCCGTGGGGCAGTCGCTTTCCCGAGATCTCCATCCGCGACCAGATTGCGGCGGAGAAGAAGCTCACCGACCTTCTCGGCATCGGGAAGCTGGCGTCTGTCATCGGCGGGTCGATGGGCGGAATGCGCGCCCTCGAATGGGCCGTCACCTACCCCGACCGGATCGCGTCCGCACTCGTCCTGGCTGTCGGTGCCCGCGCGACCGCGGACCAGATCGGTACCCAGACCACGCAGATCGAAGCGGTCATCAGCGACCCCGACTGGCAGGGCGGCGACTATCACGGCACCGGGCGGATTCCCCGTACCGGGCTCGGCATCGCCCGCAGGATCGCGCATCTCACCTACCGCAGCGAGAGCGAGCTCGATTCACGGTTCGCGAACTCCCCGCAGGTGGGCGAGGACCCGTGGCGTGGCGGCCGGTATTCCGTCGAGAGCTATCTGCAGCACCAGGCGGACAAGCTGGTCGGCAGGTTCGATCCGAGCACCTATGTGCTTCTCAGCGAGGCGATGAACCGGCACGACGTCGGCCGCGGCCGCGGTGGGGTCGCCGCTGCGCTCGCCACCGTGACTGCACCGGTGATCGTGGGCGGCGTCGATTCGGATCGGCTGTATCCGATCCGCCTGCAGGAGGACCTCGCCAACGAGATCCCCACCTGCGACGGCCTCCGGGTACTCAACTCCCGGGACGGCCACGACGGGTTCCTCACCGAGGCCGATGCCGTGGCCAAGTTGCTTGCCGAGACGATGGAATTGGCCCGCACAGGACGCTGACGTTCCGCCTGCTCGGGACCGTCAGTCGGTCCCGAGCGGGTCGATCGACACGGCGAGCCAGACGATGGCTCCCCCGACGGCCACCAGCGCGCCGACGTCGAACGACTTGCTGCGGACGGCGAGAAGGCCGACGCGCTCGGAGGGCATCGTCAAGCGGAAGATCGCGGCCAGCAGCGTCGCGGCGCCGAAGACGAACGCTCCCCGTCGCCACCGTTCGGCCAGCACGAAGACGACGGCCACCGCGATGACGAGGAGAACGGCGAGCATCGGCAGATTCTTCTTCGCGAACTGCCCCCAGTCCGCCATCTCAGCCGCGAGAAGCCGCGACGCGTTCGGCCCGCTCCACGACGTTACTCAGCAGGAATGCGCGGGTGAGCGGTCCGACACCACCCGGGTTCGGTGACAGGAAGCCGGCGACCTCGGCGACATCGGCCGCCACGTCTCCGCGCAAACCGTCCTCGGTGCGGCTGACACCCACGTCCAGCACGGCGGCGCCGGGCTTGACCATGTCGGCCGTGACCAGCCCGGGGACACCCGCCGCGGCGATCACGATGTCGGCGCGGCGAACCTCGGCGGCCAGGTCCCGCGTGCGGGTGTGGCAGAGCGTGACGGTGGCGTTTTCGCTGCGCCGGGTGAACAGCAGACCGATCGGGCGGCCCACCGTGACACCGCGACCGACGACGACCACGTGCGCACCCTCGATCGGCACCTCGTAGCGCCGGAGCAGGTGCAGGATTCCGCGCGGCGTGCACGGCAGCGGCGCCTCCTTGCCCAGGACGAGCCGGCCGAGGTTGACGGGGTGCAGTCCGTCCGCGTCCTTGTCGGGGTCGATGTGCTCGAGGGCGGCGTTCTCGTCGAGCTGCCGGGGCAGCGGGAGCTGCACGATGTATCCCGTGCAGTCCGGGTTGGCGTTGAGCTCGTCGATCGTGGCGTCGAGCTTCTCCTGGGTGATGTCACCGGGAAGGTCTCGTCGGATCGACGTGATCCCGACCTTGGCGCAGTCGTTGTGCTTGCCGCGCACGTACGCGGCCGATCCCGGATCGTCGCCCACCAGGACGGTCCCGAGCCCGGGTGTGATGCCCTGGTCCCTCAGTGCGGTCACCCGCACCTTCAGGTCTTCGAAAATCTCGTCGCGGGTGGCCTTGCCATCGAGGATCGTTGCAGTCACGGAGCCCATTCTCTCAGGTACCCGAGACACGCGTCAGGTCGGTTCCACCACCAGCCCGTGGGCGGCGGCGTAGGCGATGGCCTGGGTCAGTTCGATCTGCGCCCCGTCGAGTGAGGCGGCCGTCCACAGATGCGCGTCCACGTGGGCGCCTCGGAGGTCGGCGCCGCCCAGTTTCGCGCCTCCGGTGCGGGCACCGAGGAGGTCGGCCGCACGCAGAACCGTGCCCCGCAGGTCTGTTCGCACGAGGTTGGCCTCACGGAATCGGCAGTCGGTGAAGTCGAGGTCCCGCAGATCGGCGCCGCCGAGCGAGGCGAGCGTGAAGTCGCATTCCTCGACGATCATCGGGCGCAACCGGCAGCCGTCGAACTCGGAACCGAGGAAGCTGCAATGTCGGAACGTGCTGTGCCACAACGTTGCCCGCGTGAACGAACAGGACCGAAAGGCCGTTCCGACATGCTGCGACTCCGACAGGTCGGCACCGGTGAAGTCGCAGTCCGTGAAGATCACCGATTCCGTGCGGAGTCCGCTGAGATCGGCGTCGCGGAAGTGGCACTTCGTGTAGTGCCGTCGACGCCAGTCCTGACCGGGGAGTCGCGCGTCGCCGAAGTCCTCACCCACCACTTCTTCCACTGCATCCATCCGTCCATCATGCCGCCCGACGGTGTACCCCTAAGCTGTGCGGGTGTTCCGAGTGATGTTCCACGAACCCCGTATCCCACCCAACACCGGCAACGCCATCCGCCTGGTGGCAGGCACGGGATGTGAGCTGCATCTGGTGGGGCCGCTGGGGTTCGACCTCTCGGAACCGAAACTCAAGCGCGCGGGGCTCGATTACCACGACCTGGCGTCCGTGACCGTCCACGAGAATCTGGAGGCCGCGTGGGCGGCAGTCGAACCGGCGCGAGTGTTCGCCTTCACAGCCCATGCCACCGTGTCGTACGCCGATATCTCCTACGAACCGGGAGACGTACTGCTCTTCGGCCCGGAACCCACCGGGCTGTCGCAGGAGGTGCTGTCCGACCCGCACGTGACCGAACGCCTGCGCATCCCGATGTTGCCCGGCCGGCGGTCGTTGAATCTGTCCAATGCCGCTGCGCTGGTGGCGTACGAGGCGTGGCGGCAGCACGGATTCAGAGGGGCTGCGCTGTAAGTCCCGCTCCCGTGGTGGCCCCGACCGCGATGTCGAGGAAGTCCCGTGCGGCGCCGCGCACTCCCCGCACCGGATCCCAGACGGCCGACAACCGCCGCGGGAGGGTCAACCCCTCCACCTGCACCGAGGCCAGCCGCCCGTCGGTGAGGTCGGCTGCTACCGCGAGGGAAGACAGCACTGCCGGCGCGTTTCCGGCGATCACCGCGGCCTTCACCGCAGTGCACGAGGTGAGCTCCAACAGAGGTGGGACACAGTGCGGTACCGCATTCTCGAGTGTGGTGCGCGTTCCCGAACCCGACTCCCGTTGGATCATCGGCGTGGTTGCCAACTCCGACACGGGGATCGGCGAGCGTCGAACCCAATGATGGTCGGGCGGGACGACCACCACGAGATGATCCCGGCCGATCTCCCGGGACTGCAGCCCCGGCGGAATGTCGGGTCCCTCGACGAAACCGAGGTCGGCCTCACCGGACAACACCCGCGCCGTCACCTCGGACGAGTTGAGCAGGCGCACCGATGTGACCACGTTGGGGTACTTGCGCCGCATCGCGACCGTCCAGCCCGGAACGAGGTACTCGGCGATGGTCATGCTGGCCGCCACCGTGAGCCCGGCCTGCCTCTCCCCCCGCAGTGCCGCGACTCCGGACGCGAGCTCCTCCGCTGTCGCCAGGATGTGACTGGCCCATTCGAGAATGAGAGCACCCTCGGCCGTGGGCCGCACTCCGCTGGCGCCGCGGCTGAACACCTTGATGCCGAACAGACGCTCCGCCGTGCGGACCCGCGCGCTGACCGCCTGCTGACTGAGTCCGTGTTCGCGGCCCGCCGCACCCATGCTCCCGAGACGCTCGACCGACAGCAGTACATCGAGGGCATTGAGTTCGGGGACTCGGGGAGAGAGCGGCACATCCCAAGGCTAGTCCCACAAACGCGATTTGTGAGTACGCAACCGCAAGCCTTCTACCGGCGGTGACAGGTACTCGGCAGGCTGTGAGCATGACGCCGAATTGGTTCGCAGCAGTGATGGGAACCGGCATCGTCGCGGTGGTGGCCGCCTCGCTGCCGACCGAGGTTCCCGGCGTACGCGGCGTGTCCGAGGTGTTCTGGCTGCTCGCCGCCGCGCTACTTCTCACATTGGCCACCGCTCTCGGGCGCCACTGGTTCCGGTGTCGCGACCAGGCCCTCGCCGACGTCCGCAGCCACAGCATGTTCCCCTTCTACGGCGCCGTGTCGATGGCCATGTCGACGGTCGGCGCTGCCACCGGCTCGGCCGGTCACCACCGTCTCGGCGAACTGTCGGTGACCGTGGCGGCGGCGCTGTGGTCGATCGGGACGATCGTCGGCGTCGTCACCTACGCGGTGATGGCCGGCCGACTGCTGCAGCCGTACCGGGTGACGCCCACGCCGTCGTGGTTGCTGCCGGTGGTTCCCCCGATGGTGTCCGCCTCGGGCGGCGCCGCACTGGTCCGGCACCTCCCGGAAGGCGCGCCGCAGATCACGCTGCTGGTGTTCTGCTACGCACTGTTCGCGCTGGCTCTCACGGCGGCAGTGGCGGTCACCGTCGTCGTCGGCCGGCAGTTGCTACGCGACGGCCTTCCGGGCACCGCACTCGTCCCGACCTTGTGGATACCGCTGGGCGTGATCGGGCAGTCGGTCGCGGCGATCAACCTACTCGGCGCCGCGTCCGGGCACGCCTGGCTCCACACGGTCGGCGTCGTCTACGGAACTACCGTGGGCGCGGGCGGTGTTCTCGCCCTCGCAACCGTGATCACGGTGACGGCGCGGGCATTCCACCGAGGACTCGACTTCACGCCCGCCTGGTGGAGTTTCACGTTTCCCGTCGGCACCTGCGCTCTGGGCGCCAACGCACTGGGCAGCGCGATGCACTCGACGGTGATCGTGGGCGCGGCAACGATGCTGTGGTGTGCGCTGCTTCTGATCTGGAGCGTCGTGGTGTTCCGCACGCTGCGCTACCTGCATCGACTGCTGGTCGAGCGTGCGCTAACCGGTTTCGACAGGTCGTCCCGACTGCAACCACGCCGAGGTGCCGCCGGCGACGGACACCGCGTTGATTCCTCGACCGTTCAGGTATTCAGCGGCCTGCAGGCTGCGCCCACCGACCGCACAGATCACGTACACCACATCGGCGTCGGGTATCTCCCCGACCCGGGAGACGAACTCGCTCAACGGGATGAGGGTCACGCCCGGCACCCTCACTTGCGCGTACTCGTCGGCTTCACGCACGTCGATGACGGGGGCGCCTGACGCCAACGCCTCGTCCAACGCCGACAGGTCGACTTCGATCATTCTGTGTTCGCCTCTTCTTTCTGCGGCGCCGTACCGGTCGTGGGCCGGCGCGGCGTGTTGTACATCCGGCGCAGACGGTACGCGCCGTAGACGACCAGTGCGATGACGGCCACGAAACCGAACCAGGGAATCAGCGCTCCGACGACCACCGCGCCACCCTTGATCGCCGACAGCAGAGCGTGCCACCCGGCGACGAGACCCTCCCAGAAGTTGTCGGGGCCAGAGCTCGGTCTTTCCGTGTCAGTGGTGGTGACGTCGATCGTGAGGGTGGCGAGTGCGATCTGATCGCTGAGCAACCGCTTCTGCGCGGTCAGGCTGTCCAGTTCACCCTGCCGCTCCGACAGTGCCCTCTCCGCTTCGATCAGGTCGGCGGTGTTCGCAGCCGACGTGATGAGCCCCTGGAGCCGGGTGACCGACGCTGTCAATGCACCGATCCGGGCATCGAGGTCCTGCGACTGCATCGTCACATCGCTCTTGGTGACGCTGACGCTGGTGACCTTGCCGAGTTCTCGCAGATCGTCCAGCGTGCGGGTGAGGTGGTCGGCGGGCACACGGATGGTGAGGGAACTGCTGGCATCCTGATCCTCGGAGCCGGGCTGCTCGGTGAGCTGATCGACGCGACCACCCACCGCATCGACCTTGTCGACGATCTGCCTGCCCACCGCAACCGGGTCGTCGGCAGTGATCGATACCTGGCCGGTGATGATTTCCTGCCGTTCGGTGGGTGCCTGATCCTTCGCGGGCGCCTGCAGCGCACCCCCGGCTTCCAGCGACCTGCTGTCGCCGGGCACCGGCGCGGGCTGGGAAGAGTCGCTGTCGGATCCGCCACACCCCGCGAGCACCAGCGACATGAGGACGATGGCCGACAGAACGTATCTCTTCATGCCCGAATGCTAGCGGTGTGCCGAAGGCCCGGTGACGATCGACGACGACATGCGCCCGCGCCCGATCACCGAGCGCGTTCAGCGGAAGTCCCGGGACTTGGCCTTCATCCGCAAGTCCATCAACTGCAGGCGATCCGCCACCACCGTGACGGCTCCCTCCGCATTTTGGACCTTGCCCCGCACCAGGAGCGCAGGTGCAGTGTTCGCGAGCTTCCGGTACTTCGCCCACAGCCCCACCGAACACACCACATTGACCATCCCGGTCTCGTCCTCGAGATTGATGAACGTGACACCGGCTGCAGTCGCCGGGCGTTGCCTGTGTGTCACGGCACCGCCCACCAGGACCCGATCGCCGTCGGGAATCTGCAGCAACCGGGCTGCCGGAATCACCCCGAGCGCATCGAGTTGCGGGCGAAGGAACTGGGTGGGATAGGTGTCCGGGGACACTCCGGTGGCCCACACATCCGCTGCCGCCAGTTCGAGATCACTCATTCCCGGCAGGGTCGGCGCCCGAGTGGACGCCCCCATTCCGGGAAGCCGGTCACGCCGCTCCCCTGCCGCGGCGCCCGCGGCCCACAACGCCTCCCGCCGGGTGATACCGAAAC
Organism: Rhodococcus sp. NPDC019647; assembly: GCF_044389235.1. Classification (NCBI taxonomy): domain Bacteria; kingdom Bacillati; phylum Actinomycetota; class Actinomycetes; order Mycobacteriales; family Nocardiaceae; genus Rhodococcus; species Rhodococcus sp. NPDC019647. Next base: position 72,227 of record NZ_JBIRXS010000016.1, read on the forward strand.
TGTCGAGGGCCCCTGCAGTGGCGAGCGACTCGGCCTGGGCAGTGTTCAGTTCCACCCGGCCCGTGAGATCGAGGAAGGAGGTGAACGGACCCCCGTCGTTCCGGGCTTCGACCATGCGCTCGGCCAGTGCGGTGCCGATGTGCCGCACCTCCCCGAGACCGAGCCGCACCTCCAGGCCCCCGGCCTCGACGGTGGCGTGCGCGAGGCTGGCGTTGATGTCGGCACCGTGCACCCGCACCCCGTGCCGTCGGGCGTCGGCCACCAGCGACTGCGGCGAGTAGAACCCCATCGGCTGTGCCCGCAGCAGACCTGCGCAGAATGCGGCCGGGTGATGCAGTTTGAACCACGACGAATAGAACACCAGCGCCGCAAAGCTCTGCGAGTGACTCTCGGGAAAACCGAAATTGGCGAAGGCGTACAGCTTCTCATAGATCCGGTCGGCCACGTCGCCACCGATTCCGTGCACGTCCCGCATGCCCTGATAGAGCCGGTCCTTCAGCTGTTCCATCTTCTCCGTCGAGCGTTTGGACCCCATGGCCCGGCGAAGCTGGTCGGCCTCGGCCGGAGTGAACCCCGCGACATCGACCGCTACCTGCATCAGCTGCTCCTGAAACAACGGCACACCCAGGGTGCGTTCGAGTGCCTTCTCCAGCGACGGGTGGTCGTAGGTGACCGGTTCGAGCTTGTTGCGACGGCGGATGTAGGGATGCACCGAACCACCCTGGATGGGTCCGGGCCGGATGAGAGCCACCTCCACCACCAGGTCGTAGAAATTCCGCGGCTTCAGCCTCGGGAGGGTGGCCATCTGCGCCCGCGACTCCACCTGGAACACCCCGACCGAGTCGGCCCGCTGCAACATGTCGTAGACGGCCTCCTCGGACAGGTCCAGTTGCGCAAGATCCACTTCGATCCCTTTGTGCTCGGCCACCAGATCGATCATGTAGTGCAGGGCCGAGAGCATGCCGAGTCCCAGCATGTCGAACTTCACCAGACCCACCGCCGCGCAGTCGTCCTTGTCCCATTGCAGGACACTGCGGTTCTCCATGCGCGCCCACTCCACCGGGCACACGTCGGCGATGGGCCGATCGCAGATCACCATGCCGCCGGAGTGGATGCCGAGATGCCGTGGATATCCCTCGATCTGGGCCGCCAGTTCGAGCACGGCAGGGGGTATGTCGGTGCCCTTCCCCTTTCCGACACCTCCCCAGCGATCGACCTGTTTGCTCCACGCATCCTGTTGGCCCTGCGAGAAGCCCAGGGCCCGTGCCATGTCCCGCACCGAGGACTTCCCCCGGTACGTGATGACGTTGGCCACCTGCGCCGCGTACTGCCGCCCGTACTTCGCGTAGACGTGCTGGATGGCCTCTTCGCGGCGGTCCGATTCGATGTCGACATCGATGTCCGGCGGGCCGTCGCGTTCGGGTGAGAGAAAACGTTCGAACAACAATTTGTTGCGCACAGGATCGACGTTGGTGATGCCGATGGCGTAGCAGACCGCCGAGTTGGCCGCCGAACCCCTTCCCTGACAGAGGATGTCGTTGTTCTTGCAGAACGACACGATGTCGTGGACCACCAGGAAGTAGCCAGGAAAGTTCAACGTCGTGATGGTGTCGAGCTCGTGCTCGATCTGCCGGTACGCCTGCGGGTGGTCCTCCGGTGCACCGTAACGGCGGCGCGCCCCTTCCATCGTGAGCTGACGCAACCAACTGGCCTCGGTGTGGCCGTCGGGCACGTCGAAGGGTGGTAGCTGCGGTGCGATGAGCCGGAGGTCGAAGGCGCATTCCAGCCCGAGTTTCGCCGCACCGCTGACCGCTTCCGGGTACGCGGCGAAGAGATGGGCCATCTCCTCGCCGGAACGCAGGTGGGATCCGCCCGTCGGAGGTAGCTGTCCGGCCGCGTCGTCGAGGCTGCGGCGACCCCGGACCGCGGCCATCGCCATCGCCAGCCGCCGGCGCGGGGGAGCCGCGAAATGTGCTGCAGTGGTGGCTATTACACCCAGGCCGTGCTGCTGCGCGAGTTCGGCGAGGCAGTCGTTGCGTTCACCGTCCTCCGGAATGCCGTGGTGTGTGAGTTCCACCGTGACCCGCTCGGCCCCGAACCGGTCGATCAGCTCGCGCAACCGGCGGGCCGCCGCGTCCGGACCGCCGTGGGCCAAGGCCTGACGCACGTGCCCCTTGCGGCAACCGGTCAGGATCTGCCAATGACCTCCCGCCGCATCGGCGAGCCGGTCCATGTCGTAGAGGACTTTGCCTTTCTCTCCTCCTGCCAGGTGCGCTGCCGCGATCTCCCGGGACAGACGGCGATACCCCTCCTGCCCTCGTGCGAGCACCAGAAGATGGGCGTCGCCCACGGTGAGCTCGGAACCGAACACCGTGCGCATGTTCAATTCCTTCGCCGCCTCCGCGAACCGGACCACACCGTAGAACCCGTCGTGATCGGTGAGCGCGATGGCCTCGAGACCCAGTCGGACCGCCTCTTCCACCAATTCCTCCGGCGGGGAGGCACCGTCGAGGAAGCTGAACGCCGAATGCGCGTGCAGTTCGGCGTAGGGGACGGTGGAGCCGGCACGTATCTGCTCGCCTGCCCGATACTCTCCCCGCTTGCGTGACCACGCCGGACTGTCGCTGCCGTCGCCCGGATACAGCGACTGCGGGTCGACGCGTCCGGGCCTGCCCGACAGGACCCGCTCCATCTCCGACCACGACGGCGGACCGTTGCCCCAACCCACTACTACACCTCTTCATGCCGCGCACGTGCCGTGCCGAAACCATGGAAGATGCCACTGGGGAAGACGCATCATTCGAACGCGAGTTCGAACACTCTCAGTGTGCCATCACACTCGCGGGCAGGTCAACGCGGGCCACCGGAGTCAGGTCACGAGCGCGGCCAGACCACTCAGACGATCCTCGGCCGGCCTCCGCGGGCAGCTCACACACTTGGCCGACCCGGGGGTCTCGTAGATCAGGCAACACGACGCCCGCTGCGTGAACCGGCGGGTCACCGCACCGGCATGCACGTCGACGAACCGCGGCCGGGGCAGCACCGTCCCGTCGGCACGCATGGCGTCGACGAGCTGCCGGGCGAACATGCTCCCTCTCACACGATCACCGATGCCGTCGCCGGCGTCGAGCGCGCGGTTGGCGATCGAATCGGTGGTGATCGCCCACAACACTGCCCGCCGCACCCCGGACGCCTCGGCCAGTGCGTCGATGAGAACGGTCAACGTTCCGGCGAGTTCCGACGCCAGATCCGCCACCGGCAGCACCGATGATGCCGTCAGACCGCCGAGGTATCCATCGGCGGTCAGGAACGCCCGGGCGCCCTCCAATCGAGGGCAGGCAGCGACACCGGCGACGAGGGCCGTCGCGATCGGGATCCCGGTCAGGGTGGAACTGGCCGAATACCACCACAGGGTGCCGTTGACCCGGGGATTCCCACTGCCCCACCGGCGCGCGGTGTCCGTAAGCCGGTGGGCCATCCACTCGGCGTCTGCCATGTCTGCTGCCGGAAACGAGCGGCCGTCGGGAAGCGCCGTCCAGGTGGCCAGCAGCGGAACCCGACGGGCGGTCAGCGCGTACGTCTGCGCCAGGTGCTCATCCATCGGCCAACCCCAGAATGTCCATCGACCGCCTCGGCCCCGACCGCACAACGGCGCGGATTCCGAACACCTCGCCCAGCACCGTGTCGTCGAGGACATCGGGTGGTGGGCCGGCGGTGATCACCCGTCCATGCTGCATCACCGCCAGCGTGTCGCAGTACTGCACCGCCAGCCTGAGATCGTGCATGGTCACCACGAGTGCGAGTCCGCCGGCGGCGAGATCGCGCAGCAATTCCATCAGGATGAGCTGATGACGAAGGTCGAGGTGATTGGTGGGTTCGTCGAGGAGCAGGACGCGCGGTTGCTGCGTGAGCGCCCGCGCGATCGCCACCCGTTGACGTTCACCTCCCGAGAGCGCCTGCACGTCGCGCCCAGCGAGTTCCGCCAACCCCACCTGCTGCAGGCACCTCTCGACGATCTCGCGGTCGGCGGCGCTGTCGCGCTCGAACCAACCCTGGTGGGGAATCCGGCCCAGCGACACCGACTCGCGCACCGTCACCCCCGCCGACGACTGCGGCTCCTGCGGAACCGCCCCGACCGTGCGGGCGAGTTGTCGCCGCGCCAGGTCGGCAACGTTCACCCCGCCGACGACGACGGCGCCCGCGGTGGCGGACACCGCGCGGTAGCAGCAGCGCAGCGCCGTCGTCTTGCCGGACCCGTTGGGCCCTACCAGACCGAGCATCTCGCCTGGCCGGACAGCGAAGTCGACCCCGTGCAGCACGTCGCGTGAGCCGAGTTTGGCCCGGAGTCCTTGCACGCCCAGCCCGGTCATCGTTCGGCCCGCCGGTACCGGCGCTGCAGCATCCACACGAACAGCGGGGCGCCGACGAGCGCAGTGACGACACCGACAGGCACCTCGAGGCTCGACGAGATCGACCGTGCCGCGGTGTCGGCTCCCACCATGGCGATCGCACCGAGCAGCGCGGCGACCGGTAGCAACCGGGCGGCGCGGATACCGACGACGTAGCCGGCCAGGTGTGGCACGAGGAGGCCGATGAAGCCGATACCCCCTGCGACCGAGACTGCAGCGCCGGCCAGTAGTGACACTCCCAGCAGGTGGACGATCCGGAAGCGGGGCACGTTCATGCCGAGCGCGGTCGCTCCGTCGTCCCCGGTCTGCAGTACGTCGATCCGGCGGGCACTCCACAGCATGGCAGTGCCGACCGTCGCGAGCGCCGATACGGGAAAGATCATCGTCGACCAGCGCGCGTCACCGAATCCGCCTGCGAGCCAATGCATCACCGAACCGAGTTGCCGTTCGTCGGCGAGCACGAGGAGCGAGAAGGTGATCAGTGCCGAGAAGACCTGTGCCAGCGCGACACCGACGAGGATGATCGCAGTAGGTTGCGGATACCGTCCGCCGATTGCCAACGACAGGAACAACGGCACCATCGCGCCGACGAACGCCGCCACGGGAACGGTGAAGACCCCGAGCATTCCGGCGCCGAACCCGAGCACCGTCACGATCACGACACCGAAACCGGCACCCGAGGACACGCCGAGCAGGTATGGGTCGGCCAGCGGATTGCGGGTCACGAGCTGCGCCACCGCACCGGACAGTGCCAGCGCGGCGCCCACCGTCGCCGCGGTCAATGCCCGCGGCAGACGAGAACCGACGACGATGGATTCCCGTGCCTGCGACCACCAGACGTCGAACACACCGGGCAGCAACCGGTTCACCACGATGGCCCAGACGTCACCCACCGGTATCCGCACCGAACCGAACGACACGGCGAGCCCGATCACGAACAGCGTGGTCAGCACCAGAAGTACGATCAGCCCGGCAAATCCGAGAGGGGAACGAGCCGACCGCGAGGATGGGCGCACCTCGGTCCGTTCGGTGAGCGCCGTCATCGCGCGGAGAAGGCGCCGGGATGGACGGCGCGCGCGATGGTCTCGACCGACCGCACCAGGCGGGGGCTCTCGAAGAAGTCGTCGAGCGGTACGACGACGAAGCGGCCTGCCTTTACGGCAGGGGTCGCCGACATGATCGGGTGTGCAGTCAGGAAGTCGATCTTGTGTTGCGCACTCGTCGCGCCGTAGTCGAGGACGACGATCACCTCGGGACTGCGTTCTCCGACAATCTCCCAGGTGGCCGTCGAAAACGGTTTCTGCCCCTCGGAGAAGATGTTCGCGGCACCCGCATGGTCCGCGATGAGCTGACCGATTCCGACACCGCCGACAGTCAGCGGGACGTCCTCGCCGGAATCGTAGAAGAACACCGGGACGGCGGTACTGCCCGCAAGTGTCGCGTGCACGGACTGCAATCCGGACGTCACTCGGTCGCTGATCGCACGCGCCCTGTCTGGAACTGCGAGGATTTCGCCCAGCTGTGTGAAGTCGTCCCGCATCAGGGCGATGTCGGGGAAGCCCTGCCCGCAGTACTCGGAGAACAGGAACGTGGGAATGCCGTGCTCGGCGAGGAACTCTCGCGACCGCCCCTCCTTCTCGTCGAATGCGCTCCGCATTCCCCCCACCACCAGGTCTGGCTCGAGGTCGAGCAACTGCTTTCGCGTCGGATACTCCTTCGACCGATGCGGGATCTTCGCGAATTCCTCGGCGAATGGGGGTAGCGGGGTGGCGTCGCCGTACCCGGTGCCGACGATACGGTCGCCGACACCCATCTCGATCAGAACCTCGGTGACATGATCGTTCATGCTGACGATGCGCTGGGGTGGTGCATCGAAGCTCTGCGCGAGCGAACAGTTGGTGATCGTCACCGCGGCGGTGAACGACTCGGCGGAAGTAGTGCCCGAGCCAGGTTCCCCACGCGAGCAGGCGGCAGCGAGCAGCACTGCCACGGCGGCGGTGAGCAATCCGGACCTTCGGAACAACGGACGGTGCATGTAAACCTCATTGCGGCTCAGAGCCACGAATGAAAGTCGTGCAGGTCACTTCACGACCGGAGTCGCGGTGCGCCTGCGGGACTCCGCTTCGTAGACCACGACGAATGGATGTCGCACACCACACACCGGGTAATCGGGCTCGCCACCGGAAAATACTCCGATGGCCCACCGTTGCGGGTCAGCGCCGGATTCGGACCGGCTTCCCCCATGTGTGTGGCTGCACGTGCACATCCGAGTATGCATCATGGCGCGGGAGCCGGATCACACCACCGCCGCTCACCGCAGCACGCGCACTACAGTCGGCAGTCGCACAATGCCGACCACGACCCGGAGATGACGCATGACACGTTGGGCCTCGACCGTTGTTTCCCGGCGATGGTGGATTCTGGTGCTTGCCGTGGCCGCCGTACTGGTGAGCGGCGTCTGGGGTACGGGGGTGTTCGCGAAACTGGGCTCGGGCGGCTACACCGACCCGGGCAGCGAGTCCGCTGAAGTGGCGAGGATCGTCGAGGCCAACCTGGGTCCGCAGACCGCGGACATCATCGTCGTCTACACCGCGCCCGAAGGGAGAACGCTCGACGACATCGGTCCCGAGGTGACCGCCGATCTCGAGCGGTTCGCCGCCGAGGTCCCCACACACAAGATCACCTCATACTGGTCCGCGGACACCACGACGAAGCAACGGATGGTGTCGGAGGACGGCACCAAGGCGTCGGCCGCGGTCACCGTCGACCCCGAAGCCGGAATCACGGTGGCCGCCTTCGACCGTCTGCTCCCCAAGCTCGAGGTCGAGGGCATCGACACCGAGTTCGCGGGCAACTCGGTGGTGGGTGTGGCTTTCAACAACCGGCTCCAGCAGGATCTGGTGCTGGCGGAGGCGATTGCGCTTCCCATCACACTGGTCCTGCTGGTCTTCCTCTTCGGCGGCGTGGTCGCCGCGGCCGTACCCGTCTTCGTCGGACTGCTCTCCATTTTCAGCGCGCTGGCCACCCTTCGGGTGCTCACCCTGTTCACCGACGTCAACTCCTTCGCGATCAATGTCGCCTCTCTGCTCGGTCTCGGGTTGGCCATCGACTACGGGCTCTTCGTCGTCGGACGTTTCCGTGAAGAACTGGAGTCGGGCGCCGACACTGCCGAGGCCACCCGGCGCACCGTGCTCACGGCCGGCCGCACTGTTCTGTTCTCCGGACTGCTGCTGGTGTGCGCCTTCTCGGGCATGCTCGTGTTTCCCCAGGACGTCATCGCATCGCTGGGATTCGGTGCCATGGCCGCGGTCGCGAGTGCGGCGCTGCTGTCCCTGACCGCCGTCCCGGCTCTCCTCGCGATCCTCGGCCCGCGCATCAACGCAGGGAGCTGGCGCAAGGACGCAGCCCAGCGCAGCGAAGCGCGGGCCCGCACGTTCTGGGGGTCCGTCGTCACGTGGGTGATGCGCAGGCCGGCCGCGATCGCGGTCGGAATCGTCGCCGGACTTCTCCTTCTGGCAGCTCCCCTGCTCAGCGCCTCCCTCGGAGAGGTCACGTACACCGCGCTGCCCGAGGACGACCCTGCGCGCATCGCCACCGACACACTCACCCAGGAGTTCCCGACGACGGGCAACGGAGCCACCCTGATTCTGCGAGGCACGGACGGCAGCAGACCGACTGCCGCGGACGGTGCCGCCGTCGCCGAACAGGCCGGACAGGTGGAGGGCATCGGTGCGGCCACTGTCGTGGCGTCGAACGGTGAACTGGTCGCCGTCCAGGCGGTATACGCGGAGGGCGTCGACAGCGACGACCAGAGTGGTGCGGTCGCGGCCCTGCGCGACATCGCAGTACCGGAAGGGACCGAACTCCTCGTCGGCGGTGGACAGGCCACCGTCGACGACAGCAACGCGGCGATCGTCCGCTGGTTGCCCGCGATGGTGGCGATCATGGTGCTGTCGACGCTGGTGCTGCTGTTCCTGGCGTTCGGCTCGGTGGTCCTGCCGCTCAAGGCGGTGGCCATGGCGGGACTGAGCCTGGCCGCCACCTTCGGCGTCCTGACCTGGATCTTCCAGCTCGGTCACGGCGCGAGCCTGCTCGGGGTCAGTCCGGCGCCGCTCGAGGCGACGTTCGTCGTCCTGATCCTCGCGGTCGTGTTCGGCTTGTCCACCGACTACGAGGTGTTCCTGATGTCACGGATGGTGGAGGCGCACGCGGCGGGGGCGACCACGGAGGAAGCGGTGCGCTTCGGAACGGAGCGCACGGGGCGGATCGTGACCGCGGCCGCTCTGCTGCTCGTCGTGGTCACCGGAGCATTTACCGTGTCCGGCCTGTCGATCATGCGGTTCCTCGGAGTGGGCATGATCGTGGCGCTGCTCGTGGACGCCACCGTGGTGCGCATGTTGCTCGTGCCGTCGCTGGTGAAGCTGATGGGTCCGGCCAACTGGTGGGCTCCGGCGTGGATGACGAAGGTCCATTCCAAGGTCGGAATCCGTCACTAGTGCATCATCTTACTTCGGAGTAAGTTCGGGGAATGGCCACCTACCTCGTCACGGGCGGAACCGGATTTCTGGGTCGACACGTCCTGCCTCTGATCCTCGACCGCGATGACACAGCAGAGATACACGTCCTCGTCCGCCCCTCCTCGCTCACCAAACTCGACGCCCTCACCGAAAGCATGCTCGGCGGCGATCGTGTGCATCCGCTGATCGGCGACCTGACCGAGCCCGGCCTCGGCCTCGCCGCGGTGCCGGCGGCCCAGCACGTTCTGCACCTCGGCGCGATCTACGACCTCACCGTCGGCGACGAGCAGGCGTCGACCAATGTCGACGGCACGCGCGCGGTGGCCGCCCTCGCGACAGAGCTGGGCGCAACCCTTCATCACGTGTCGTCGATTGCGGTCGCGGGCGATTACGCGGGCACCTTCGCCGAGTCGGATTTCAATCGGGGACAGAGTTTTCCGACGCCATACCACCGCACCAAGTTCGAGGCGGAGAAGATCGTTCGAGACAGCGTGGGACTGCGCTGGCGGATCTACCGCCCGGCCGTGGTGGTCGGCAGTTCGGTCACCGGTGAGATGGACAAGATCGACGGACCGTACTACCTGTTCCCCGCCATCTCGACTCTCGCCAAGCTCCCGGCCGCACTCCCGGTGGCTGTCCCCGACATCGGATCGACCAACGTCGTTCCCGTGGACTATGTGGCGGCGGCCATCGTGGAGCTGATGTCGGCACCGGACCGCGACGGTCAGGTGTTCCACTTGGTCAATCCGCGCCCGCAGCCGGTCCGCGAGATCTACGCGGGGCTCGCCAAGGCCGCCGGTGCCCCGCGCCCGGCGGCGAGCCTGCCCGGCGGACTGGTCCGCCCCTTTCTGGCACCCACCCCGGACTCGACTCTCGACACGGGCCGCAAGTTGGTCCTCGAGGGGCTCGGCATCCCGCCCGTGCTCGTGGCGAACATGACGCTGCCTACCGTCTTCGTCAACGAAGAAACGCGAAAGGCTCTGCAGGGTAAGGGAATCGAGGTTCCGCCCTTCGCCTCCTACACGAAGGCGCTGTGGACCTACTGGCAGAACCATCTCGATCCCCATCGGGCCCGCCGCTCCCATCCCGGCGGGCCGCTCGTGGGACGGCACGTCGTCATCACCGGGGCCTCCTCCGGGATCGGTCGCAGCGCGGCGATCGCCGTGGCCCGCAAGGGCGCGAAAGTTCTTCTCCTCGCGAGACGTACCGAGGAACTCGATGCCGTGGTCGCGGAGATTCGCGCGGCGGGCGGTGCGGCGTTCGGATATCCGTGCGACATCACCGACGAGACGTCGGTCGAACGCACGGTCGCCGCGATCCTCACCGAGCACGGTCACGTGGACATGCTGGTCAACAATGCCGGCCGGTCGATCCGGCGGGGCCTCTACCGCTCGACCGAGCGGTTCCACGACTTCGAACGCACGATGGCCGTCAACTACTTCGGTGCCGTCCGACTCGTCCTCGCGTTCCTTCCGCAGATGCGTGAACGCCGGTTCGGGCACATCGTCAACATCAGCAGCGCCGGGGTCCAGGGGGCAACACCGCGATTCGCCGCCTACGTCGCCAGCAAGGCGGCGCTCGACGGGTTCACCGATGTCGCGGCCGCTGAAACACTGTCGGACGGCATCACGTACACCACCATCCACATGCCACTCGTCGAGACGCCGATGATCGCACCGACCGGCAACTACAACGTCGGACCCATCACCTCACCGGAGAAGGCGGCGGCCATGGTGGTCCGGGCCCTGGTCGAGCGGCCGAAGCGCATCGATGTCCCCAGCGGCACTCTCGGCGAACTCGGCAGTATGTTCGCGCCTGCCGTCAAAGACAGGGTGATGCATCAGATGTATCGCATGTTCCCCGACTCGCCGGCGGCCAAGGGACAGAGCGTCACCGAGAGGACACCCGGACCTCCACGAACCGACGGGGTACGCGCGCACAGGTCGACACCGTGGGGACGCGCTGCCCGCAAGGTCGGAAGGCTGGTACCTGGCGCCCATTGGTGAGCGCTCTCGGTCAGGCCAGCGGGCGTACCCCGGTGGCGACGACGGGACGAACCGGTTTCGGTGCGGCTCCACAACTGGGCGGCCTGGGCGCGAGTTCCCGCTCCTCGACATCGACGGACCACCGGCGTCCGTCGATGTGGGTGACCACCGACGCCCCGTCCACCGCCAGCTCGTTCGGGCCCGCGGTCACCAGTTCCCGGACCGCGAGTTCGGCAACCTGGCCCCGCTCGTCCCAGCAGCTTCGTCCCCGTAGTCCCTGCGCGTACACCTCGTCCCGGGCGGCGGCGCGCACCGCCTCGGCGCTCTGTTCCGCAGAGAGCCGGCCGTACGTATATCCGGTGGGCAGCAGAATCATCGACGGCGCGAACCGGTGTCCTCCCGTGTGCGAGCATTCCCACACGGTGTCGCCGAACTCTGTGGACAGCCGGGCGGCGATGGGCCGTCCCAGGACGGCACAGCACTGATCCCGTTTACCGTGCGCGCACACCAGCACCACCGGCTCCGCGACCGGCTCCCCCCACCGCGGAGCCGGACCGGCGACCGCACCGAGGTCGAGGTCGAGGAGGTCGGCTGGACTGCCGATGTCCAGGCGTTCACACCAGGCCGACGCGGGGTGCGAGTGTGCAAGGAGAACTGTGCGCTTCGCCGGATCGGTCGTGCTTCGTCCCGGCCGGCGGATGAACATGAACCGTACTCCGGCCGCCTTCGCACGGGCGTCGAGTTCCCCGGCGAGTTCGCTGCCCAGCGCGGTGCCGTCCACCACGTCCCGGCCCCACGCACCCGGGTGTTCGAGACACACCCAGCCCGTGACGTGCGCAGCCGTTCCCGGCAGGGGTTCGTCGACGGCGGACAGCGCGGAGCAGGCGGTAGTGGTGATCGTGTCGTTCACGAGGCCATTGTGTCAGGCCGATTTTTCGCTCAGTCGTGGAACTTGCGCCGTTCCGACAACTGCTGAACGAACTTTTCGATGCGCCGGGCACGCGTCTCCGGACGTTTCGCGTCCTGCAACCGGTAAATGACCGCGTAGCGGTTGTGGCTGTTCAGCGTCGCAAAGAACGCCTCGGCCTCCGGATTCTGTGCGAGGGCGGCAAGGAAGTCCTCCGGAATTTCAGCCGTCTTCTGTCCGGCATAGGCACGGTCCCACCGCCCGTCGGCTCTGGCCTTCTCCACTTCCGCCGCTCCGGCAGCCTCGAGGGCCCCGGCGGCTTCCAGTTTCTCGGCATATTCGCGGTTGCGTTTCGACCACGGACTGCGCGCCGATCGTGGGGTGAACCGTTGGACATAGAAATTTTCGTCGACCCGGCGGACTTGGCTGTCGATCCAGCCGTAACACAACGCCACCTCGAGTGCCTGGTCGTAGGTGATCGACGAGTGGGCCGATCCCTTCTTCGCCATCTTCAGCCAGATTCCGGGTGAGGTGGCGTGATGAACCGCGAGCCAGTGGCGGAATTCGATCTGCCCGGTGAAGTACTCGACCGGCAACTCTGCTGCACCCATGCGCCGGTATCTATCGGCCCCGTGCCCACACCCGCACGAAACCCTGCGACAGATACGCAAGCGAGCCGAGGGCCAGCACCCACTTGGTGATGCTGACCGCGGAGGTGGCGCGGACGGTGGCATCGGTGATGTGCTCCCGATGTGTCAGCAGATGCAGGCCGACGACATTTTCGACGTAGTCACCGGCCGCGGCTACGACCGGCGCAGCCGCCAGCATCTTGCGCGTGGTGGGCGACAACGGCGTCAACTCCGCCAGCCGTCGCGCACCCGTACGCAGAGCGACGGCGTAGATGGCGGGATGGATGAAGTCGGGGTAGTAATGACTCCGATATCGCGCGGTCTCGGTGGCGTCCATGCCGTCGAGGATCGCGGTGTAGTCCCGGGCGGATCGCGCCGTCTGAATCTCGGCCACCCGGGGGGCAGCAGGACCGAGCAGTCGGGCGATATTCGCCTGTGAGATCACGAACGCGGCAGACCAGCCGAGGAGTTTGCGGTCGAGCGAGGTGAGCGCCATGGCCAGATCCTCCCATGGATACCCGACGGTTGATCGTCCCTTCGTCCGAGTCCGGTCAGCCTGCTGTCTCGGTCAGCGCCTTGGCGTCCTCCTCGCCGAACCGCTCCTCGAGCACCTCCGGGGAGTAGTCGAGGTCGATTTCCTCGACCGGCCGGCCGCGTGCCGACTCGATCGCCGAGAGGCGACGCTGCGCACGGTCCGCGGCGTAGGCCAGGAACTCGTCGTTGTCGAGCCCGAACGGCTGAACCTCGAATTGTGCGTTGACCCAATCGATCATGCCCAGTGCCATCGGCATCAGCTCCGCCATCCGCTCCTGCACCACATTCCAATTGTTGTCGTCGGCCGCGACATGCCGTCGGCAGGTGAAGGTTCCCCAGGCCATGTGACGACGTTCGTCGTCGCCGATCCGCTTGACGAGATCCTGCATGCCGGGAAGTATCCCGCGGGTCGCGCACACCTTCTGCCACGCGTAGTACCCGGTCAGCGCAAGACTGCCCTCAATGACGTGGTTATAGGTGACGCTGGCGCGAATCTGGTTGGCGGGGCTCGGATCCGTCTCGAGAACGCCCAGAGATCCGGGAAGCTCCTCGTAGAACAATTGGCGGTAGTACGGATTGTCGGCGACGAACGGATGCAAGTCCTGCGTGAGCCCGACCGCGTCCATCCACAACCGGAACACCTGCGTGTGCTTGGCCTCTTCGAAACAGAACTGAGTCAGGTACATCTCGTCACCGAACCGGCCCTCTGCGGCCATCGCCTTCATGAAGGGCTGAATGTCCTCGGTGACCGCCTCCTCACCGGCGATGAACTGCGCGCACAGGTACGTCGCGCTCCGCTGCTGCTCGCTGTTCAACTCCTCCCAGTCCTGCGCATCCCGGCTGAAATCGAGCTCGACGGGATTCCAGAACTTGGCATTCCCCTTGGTGAACAGTCGCAGCGGAAAGGCGTCCCAGTTCAGGCCGCCGGAGCGGAGCGAACTGAACCCCTCCCTGCCGGGTGCGTACGGTCGTCCGGGTGTGATCGTCGACATCTCGTGCCTTCTTCCCGATGTACAAATACCTGTGCAGCCGGGTCCGAGCCCCCGCTTCTACTCCACGCTAGTCCTGCCCAGGCCGCTGCGGGTTTACATTTGCGGACTTTTGTCTGAATCCGGCCGACGGTGAACAGCGCACGCTCAGTTCGGCTCGGACTCCATCAGGAACGGCATCGCCGCCGCCTCGAACTCGTCGTACCGATCACGGTGAATGCTGTGTCCCCCGGGGAAAACCACCACCCGGCATCTCGGTATCGCGGCGACTGCGGATTCGAGTCGACGGGCATCCACCATCCCGCCGGGACCGCCGCGCAGGATCAGTGTGTCCGCCTCGATCCGTGGCAGCTGGTCCCACCACAACGGGTCCGGTCGGCGGAACTGCTCGAGCGCCGAGCGTGTCATCGACCGGTCGAAGGCGAACACGGCCCGCGGGTGCCGGATCAGGCTCGTCGTCGCATGCCACAGCTCCGGCAGGGACGGCAGCCTGTTCGAGAAGACCTGCTCCGGGTCACCGGGCCGCAGCGGAAGTGGGGCCTCCTCGATGACCAACCGCCGCACCAGCTCGGGGCGGGTCTGGGCGGCGAGTGAGGCGGCATGACCGCCGAGCGAATGACCGACGAGATCGACCTGCGACAGGCCCAGGTTGTCGCACACTTCCACCACATCGGAACCGAATTCTTCGAACAGGTACGACGCAGCGCGGGCACTGCGACCGTGTCCCCGTAGGTCGAGCACGACGACCCGGCGCCCGCGGGAGACCAGCGCCCGCATGAACCGATCCCACGTTCTGCCGTCACCGCCCATTCCGTGCACGAGAACCACGGGCACGAGATGAGCGGCCGGGCCACTGCGCACTCCGCTGTCGCGGTACGCGAGGGCGACACCGGTGCGGGTCGCGGTCGTCCTGCTCGTCTCCACGAGGAGTAAGCCTAAGCGGACGGTCGCGCCGGCCCGCCCTGACCTCCCGAGCCGTACGGGCGGTCTGTCCACAAGTTGGGTTTCACGGTGTGGCGGGGACGACCCGATAGCGCAGCGTCACGATCCCCGACTCGTAACCCTTGGCCTCGAGGAGCGTGAGGGCGTGCATCCCGGTGTCCTCGTCGAGGAGACGCTGCCCGCGCCCCAGCAGCACCGGCACCACGCGCAGCTGAATCTCGTCGACCAGATCTGCCGCGAGTAGCGACTTGGCCAGGGTGATGCTCCCCCACACGACCACGTCACCACCGGGCTTCCGCAGCAACTGCCGCACCCGCTCGATCACGTTCCCGTCGTACACCTGCGCCGGTTCCCACGATCCCCACGGCGCCCTGCCGAGGGTGGATGAGAACACGAGCTTGGGAAGCGTGTTCACCACCTCGGCCACCACCTCGCCTTCCGCGGTGGGCCAGTACTCGACGAACATCTGATAGGTGTTGCGGCCCAACAGAACCAGATCCACGTCGGCGAGAAGATCTATGTTGTCCCGATCGACCTCACCGAAATCGGACACCGCCTCGAAGAAGTCGAGCTCGCCCGACGGCCCGGCGACGAACCCGTCGAGAGTGGTCAGTTCCTGCACGATCACCCGGCGAGTTGCGGGCGTAGACACCTCACTCATAGATTCCCTCCACCGTCCACCGATCCGCCGTGCAGATCACCAGCAGCGCCCGCGACTCCTCGAGCAGCACCTGCGCCCTGGCCGCCGTCCGGGCGGCCGGCGGATCCCACCACCGCTCGTCCACCGGCCACGGTCCCGCCCATCCGCACACCGTCCACTCTTTACTCCCCCAGCGCAACCGGGCGGGAGGCGCACTGAACACACCGCGTTCCGTGACCGTCACGGCAGCACCCCGTGCGTCCACGATGCCGACCTCGGGATGTGCCGTCAACACAGCGGAAGGTGCCGGTTCGGGGAGCGTTCCCGGCCACGGCTCCGACGGATCGGAACGAGGAATCAGCTCATCCCCCAACGGCAGCAGGGTGATGCGCTCCGCCGGACCCCGCCCACCACTGAGAACACCCACCTGCACGGCCTCCCCGCCGAGAAGTCCCTGCACCCGCACCAGGGCTCGCCGGGCCCTCTCGTCCTGATCTCCGACTCCACCCCACAGCCCCAACTGCAGGGCGCCGGAAGCCACCACCTCCACCGGCTCGAGCCGCAGGACCGCGATACCCGCGGTGGGACGCTTCTCGCTGCGCCCGGTCAACCACCCGTCCAACTGCCACCGCACCCGGTCCGCCGTCGCCTCCGGCGTCAACGGCTCCGCGCATCGCCACGTCCGGGACAACTGCTCCCCGTTGCCGGTGATTGCCGACACCGATAACCGAGTACAGGCCACCCCCGCGTCGGACAGCGTGCGGTGCAGTTTCTCCGCCAACGCCCTGCCTGCGAACGCTGCGGCGTCGACCCGTTCGATCACGGGGTCGCAGTGTTCTTCCACCTCCAGGTCGGGAGGTAGCGATCGCGCCGACGGGGGACGCTCCGGCTCACCCCGCGCCGCACGATGGGCAAGCACCGCGTCGGTTCCGAAGCGGGACGCCACATCACCTGCCGGCAGCGCCGCGAAGGCGCCGATGGTGCGCAGTCCCAGCCGGTGCAGCAGATCGACCAGTTCACCACGGTGAGCTGCCGCGAGACTGGGTTCGGCAGCCAGTTCCCTCATCGGCAGCGGTGCCAGGAACTCCGCTCCCCGGCCGGGAGGCACGAGCACCCCTCTGCGAGCGGCGATCACGGCCGTGGACAGTTGATCGGCAATGCCCACCTGACACTCGACCCCCACAGCCGACACCTGGTCCACCAACCGCTCCGCAGCGGCTTCCTCGGAGCCGAAGTATCTGCTGACGCCCCGCGCCGACAACACCACGAGCCCGGGACGCAGCACCTCGACTCCGGGAGCCACGGCGTCGATGGTCGCGGCAACCGGCTCGAACAACCGCGCGTCCCGCTCGGCATCCGCTGTCACCACGTGCAACCGGGGGCACCGGGCCTGGGACTCGCGGCGACGCAGTCCCCGGTGCACCCCGTCAGCCCGGGCCGTCGCCGAACAGGCCACCACACGATTACCCGACGTCACCGCCACCGGATGAGTGGGCGGGAGGTCCACGGCTGCAGCAGCTGCGACCGCAGGCCAGTCGGGACACCACAACGCCACTACGCGACTCACAGCCCCACCACTTCCGCCGCTTCCGGAAAGCCTGCCTCCGGGAGAGCGATGTCCGGCGTGCTCACCCACTCCACTCGACCCTGCGCCGAACGCACGTCCAGCCGGGTGGTGCGCGGCTGAAACGACCGCCCCCGGGCGCACACCGCCAGGCTGAGGGAACGTAGCCGGCCGCACCCCCGTTCCTGAGATCCCTTGCCCAGTCCCGCATATCCGCGGACCCGGGCATCCAGTCGCATCTCAGCACCGTCCCAGTGTCCGTCGGTGACCACCAGGGTTGAACCCTTGCTCCGCGCGCGGGCCACCACCGCGCGGGCACGGGACGGCGCCACCGAGGCTCCACCCAGGCCGAGTACCACCAGTTCCATACCGTCCAGCAGCACCGCGGCGATCTCCACCGGATCAGCTCCGGGGTCGGGAATCAGAGCGAGGCGTTCGAGCTGCGCCCCCATCTCGACAGCGGCGAGCAACCCGAGCTGGGGATGCCCGATCACAGCGACATGTCCCCCGTCTGCGGTGACCGACGCGATCAGCCCCAGCAGAAGCGAGGTGGCACCGGAAACCGATACCACGGAACCCCGCACCAGCCCGCCTCTCGGAAGAAGGTCGGCCAGCGCAGCCGGAACCGGGAGCACCCCGGCCGTGTCCGAATCGGGGGCCGAAGACTTGCCCGGTGTGTGCAGCGCTTCCTCCATCGGAGCGCGATTCGCCACCGCTTCCCCGCGAGCGGGGACCGCCGCCATCCTTCGCCGGAGGAAGTCCAGACGCTCCTGACGGGAGAGCCCCGACAACTCCGGCGGCGCAGCAGACTCCGGAACTGCGGCCACATCAGCCAACTCGACACCCCTGTCACTCGGCACCAACAGCGGTCGGCAACCACGGGGAAGACGCGGCTCGAACAGACGCTACGTTCGAACGTATTTTCGAACTCGTTTCCAGTAAAGCCGGTCGGTGAGTGCCCGTCAAGTGGACCACGTATTCGCAGGTCAGGAGCGTCACACCGCCCGTGTCCGCATCATCCTCTAACCTGAACGCGTGACTGAGCAGGCGCAGAGCGAAAGGGGCATCGGACCCGAATACCTGGTGGCGGGAAGGTACCGTCTGAGGTCCAAATTGGGCGGCGGCGGCATGGGTGCCGTGTGGCTGGCGAGAGACACACTGCTGCACCGGGACGTAGCCGTCAAACAGGTCATCACGACGGCCGGACTCGACCCCGACGAGGCCCGCCGCGTCCGTGAACGCACTCTCCGGGAAGGGCGCAACGCCGCCAAACTCACCCACCGCCATTCCATTGCGATGTATGACGTGGCGCTCGAAGCCGGGGAGCCCTGGCTGGTCATGGAATACCTACCGTCCCGCAGCCTCGCCCAGGCGATGAACATCGCCGACACGCTGCCGCCCCTCGAGGTGGCTCAGATCGGTGCGCAGGTGGCGGACGCCCTGGTGGCCGCGCACGCGGCGGGCATCGTGCACCGGGACATCAAACCGGGCAACATCCTCGTCGCCGACCGGGGCCGGGAACTCGGCACCGTCAAGATCAGCGACTTCGGCATCGCCCGCGCCAAGGGCGACGCCGCCGAATCCACGAACGGCGTCATCACCGGAACCCCCGCGTACTTCTCCCCCGAGGTTGCTCGCGGCCAGGATCCCACCGAGGCCAGCGATGTCTTCTCGCTCGGGTCCACGCTGTACACCGTGGTCGAGGGGCAGCCGCCGTTCGGCATCGATTCCGACTCCATCGCACTCCTGCATCGCGTCGCGAAGGCCGAGATCTACCGCCCGGCCAAGGCCGGGCCGCTCACCGAAACGCTGTTGCACCTACTCGAACCCGACCCGGCGCGACGTCCCACGATGGCCGAGGCCCGCGACGCGCTGGCCCGGGTGGCCATGGGCGGGGGCGGTGATGTCGCCCACCTCGTCGGCTCACCCGTCTATTCCGCCGACGGCACGATTCCCTCCTGGGCCCACCGTTCCACTCCGTTGCCCCCTCCGCACCGACGGAGCAAGATCGGCTCCACTCAGGCCGGCCTCCCCGCGGTGCCCCAGAGCACTCCCTTGAAGAACGTTCCCCGCCCGCTGGGCAAACTGCAGTGGCCGCCGCGGCCCACTCCGCCCGCCCCCGGTGCACCCGAACCCACCGTCCGCGATCAGGTGGTGGCGTGGGCACCGATCGCCATGGGCGTGATGGTCGCCATCTTGATA
This sequence comes from Rhodococcus sp. NPDC019647, assembly GCF_044389235.1. Taxonomy (NCBI): domain Bacteria; kingdom Bacillati; phylum Actinomycetota; class Actinomycetes; order Mycobacteriales; family Nocardiaceae; genus Rhodococcus; species Rhodococcus sp. NPDC019647. The sequence goes on from NZ_JBIRXS010000016.1 coordinate 91,545, forward strand.
CTGGCCGTGCTCGTCGCCGTGGTCGTCCTGCTGGCCCAGCCCTGAGCGGACCGACGTATCAGTCGATCCGACGACGGTGCGCCCACCGGGTCAGCGCATTGCGGTTCGACTGCTGCGTTTTGCGCAGCACGTTGGATGCATGGGTTTCCACCGTCTTCACCGAGATGACCAGTTCCTCGGCGATCTCACGGTACGTGTACCCCCGCGCGAGCAGCCGCAGAACTTCCATCTCACGCGGGGTGAGCGAATCGAGTTCCGGATCCAGCTGCGGTTCAGGAGCATTGGAGCGGCCGGTGAAGGAGTCCAGCACGAATCCGGCCAGCCTCGGGCTGAACACGGCGTCACCCCCGGCCACCCGGCGGACTCCGTCGGCCAGCTCCCCACCCGAGATCGTCTTGGTTACATAACCGCGCGCACCCGCCCGGATCACGGCGATCACATCCTCGGCGGCGTCGGACACGCTCAGCGCCAGACACACCGGGCCCTCCTCGATGCCGCGCAATACGGCGACACCACCACCCTCGGGCATGTGAACGTCGAGGAGGACGACGTGCGGGGCGGTGGCGTTGATACCCGACACCGCCTCTGCCACACCGCCGGCCTCCCCCACGACCTCCATGTCTGCTTCCCGTCCGAGTTCGGCACGCACACCGGACCGGAAGACGGCGTGATCATCTACGAGAAAGACGCGATACGGCGGTGTTTCAGGCAAGCTCACTGTGGCTGTTCCTCGGCGTGGACGGTAGTGTCGCCCCACTCTAGGCCAGCGTCGTCCGTAATCTCGGTAGCATCCGCCCCGGCCTTGGCATGGCCGTTTCGCGGCATGGAGATCCGGACCTCGGTGCCCTTGCCGGGCGCCGACCGCACGTCCACGTGTCCACCCCGGCGATCGATCCGCCCGCGGATCGACTTAGCCAGTCCCTGCCGATCCGACGGCACTTCGTCGATGTCGAAGCCGACACCACGGTCCCGGACGAACACACTGACCTGTTCGCGCTCCGCCTCGGCGAAGAGGTTGATGTCGGTCTCGCCGGAATGCTTGGCCGCGTTGACGAGTGCCTCCCGCGTCGCACCGAGCAAGGCTGTGAAGCTTTCCTTCGACAGCCCCTCGCCCGTCCCCTCGACGTCGAGGGAGACGTCGCCCACCGTCACCGGCCGCACCGTCACACCGTGCTGGTCCTCGACCTCACCGGCGATGATGCGCAGCGCCTCCGCGAGACTCGACTGGTCGGCGTCGCCGCCGCCGAACAACCACTTGCGCAGTTCGCGTTCCTGTCCGCGCGCGAGCCGGGCCACCTCCTGTGGGTGATCTGCCTGTTTCTGGATCAGCGCCAGCGTCTGCAGGACCGAGTCGTGCAGATGCGAGGCGATCTCCTCACGCTCCTCGTTGCGAATTCTCGCTGCCCGTTCCGCTCCGAGGGCACGCCACAGCCGCAACCACAGGGGCACGGTCAGTAGGCCGGCGCCGACAAGGGTCACCACGACCGCCAGCAACGACGACCGCAGGGCCTCCAGATCGACCTGAGCGAGGATCACCACGCCCAGCCCGGAGACGATCAGTGTCACGCCACCGAGAACCCGCGCCCAGGTGAGAACGGTGGGCCGCTGCGGCAGCCCGATCACGGTGCGCGGGCCCTCCGAATCGAATTCCCGCCACACCAACGCCGCACCCACCGCCACCACGATGATCGGCGCAATCACCGATCCCGCACGGCCACTGAACAACCACGACAATGCGGAGGCGCCAGCGAGACCGATGGCGATCAGGCCGATGGCCCTGCGTCGTTCGGACGCGCTGGGCTTCTCCGTGTCGGCACCCGCCGACGTGAAGATCCACAGGAGGCCGTACGCGACGATGCCGGCACCGGCCAGCGCCGCCAGAGCGGCGAACACGACGCGCACCTTCAGGACGTCGACACCCAGCTGATCGGCGATACCGCCCGCGACACCACCGACGACACGACCCGCGGCCCGGCGTTCGAGCCGCGGCATCGGCACATCGCCCGGCGACAGCGGTGGCATCAGCGGGCCACCACCGGTCTGCGCTGCAGAAGGCACGGCGTTCGACACAGATTGCACATACTCGATACTGGCACGATCACCCCGCCCGGGCATCAGGGTCCAACCCTGACTTCGCGGACCGGCACGGCCCGTTCCGAGTGGAAAGATCAGGGTAGTTCCCGATGTACGCGCGGGGCGTCGGCCGCAACGATGGTCGTATGAGCAATGGGAGTTTCCAAGAGCAGATGCACGATCTGTGGCGGACCCGGCCGGTGCGGTTGCCCGGGCGAGGTCACGTCGCCGGTGTCTGTGCGGGAATCGGATACCGCTACGGCGTCGATCCCGTACTGATACGAGTCGCTTTCGTGGTGTCGACCATCTTCGGCGGCGCCGGTGTACTCCTCTATCTGGTGTGCTGGCTCGGCCTCACCAAGTCCGGTGACCCGGCCTCGCCGGCGGAGTCCCTCGTCGGCCGCGGCCACAGCTCGGATTCGGGCACCAAGACCGTCGTCCTCCTCGTCGCTCTCGCCATCGCCGCCAGCACGGTCGGGCCGTTCGGTGTCGGACTCGGCGGATCGGGTCTGATCAGCATGGCGTTGATGCTCGGCGGACTGTGGTTGTTGTATCAACGGCAACCGGTGCCGCCGCCCCTCCCGCCCGGGGTCGCACCGACCGGAGTCGGAACGGGCTATCCGGGCACGAGTTACGCCCCCGGACCGTTCGGCGGCAACCCGTTCGGCGCCGACCCGTATGGCGCCGGTGCCTACGGCGGCAGCGCGTACGGCGCCGGCCCGCACCCCACCTACAGTCCGTACACGAAGCTCCCCGATTCCTACACGCCGAGCAGCGCGGCCACTCCCACCGCGGACAGCACGGATCGAACGAACACACCGCCCCTCACCGAACCCCCAGCGAGCGAGCAGAAGACTGTGTCGTTCGAGAAGTCTCCGGAGCCGACCCCCAGCAGCTTCGCGCCTCCGGCACCGTTCGCACCACTCGAACCACGTCCACCGGCCTGGGATCCGCTGGGAGTGGCCCCCTTCGCCTGGGACCTTCCCGAGCCGGCCGTAACTCCCGCACCCGCCGCGGCACCCGGACGTAAGCACTCTCGCCTGACCACCATGGTCATCGGACTCGCCATCCTCGCTGCCGCAGCCGCGACGGCACTGTCGGTCGCCACCGGATCGGAATGGCTGAACCCGGGCCGTATCGGTGCCGTCGCACTCGCCGTGATCGGCGCAGGCCTCGTAGTCGGAAGTGTTGTCCGCAAGGGCTACGGATTGCTCGTCGTCGCCGGACCACTGGTGGGATTCGTCGTTCTGGCCTCGCTCGTCGGCTCACTGAACTTCGACGGACGCAGCATGGGCGAACAGAGATGGGAGCCCATGTCGGCGGCCGACCTCGATTCCGAATACTCGGGCGGTTTCGGCAGCTTCACACTCGACCTCCGCAGGGTCGAGCTCACCGAGGACAAGACGGTGACCGTCAACGGAAACGGTGAGGTGATCGTGCTCCTGCCACCGAACATGAACGTCCGCAACGACTGCTCGGTTCAGTTCGGTGACAGCCAATGTCTGCCCGACGGTCTCGACGGCGGAGCGGACGGACCGGAAGGACACATTTTGAATCTCGACGTGAACGCACAATTCGGAAATGTGGAGGTGCGTCGTGGATGACATCGACGACACTCAGGACACCGGCACCACCTCACGGAAACGGCCGTCCCCGCTCCTGTTCCTCGCAGGTCTGGCAGCACTGCTCGTGAGCGGCTGGGCCCTCGTCGGTCCCTTTTCCCTCGAACCCCTCGCGAATGTCGAATTCCGCTGGCTGTTCGTCCTCGTCGCCGTGGTCGTCGGTGCAGTTCTCGTCTTCGCACCGAATAGAAAGAGATAGCCCGGGCAACACGGAAGCGCGGTGGGCGGGTCCTCGGACTCACCCACCGCGCTTTTCAGTGCGTCACTCCCACTCGATGGTGCCCGGCGGCTTGCTGGTGATGTCGAGCACCACTCGGTTGACGTCGTGCACCTCATTGGTGATGCGGGTGGAGATGCGCTCGAGTACCTCGTACGGCACTCGCGTCCAGTCCGCCGTCATCGCGTCTTCACTCGACACGGGCCGCAACACGATCGGGTGACCGTACGTCCGCCCGTCACCCTGCACCCCTACGCTGCGGACGTCGGCCAACAGCACTACCGGGCACTGCCAGATCAACTTGTCCAGCCCGGCAACCGTCAACTCTTCGCGCGCAATGGAATCGGCGTGCCGCAGGATGTCGAGGCGCTCTTCGGTGACCTCGCCGATGATGCGGATACCGAGTCCCGGGCCCGGGAACGGCTGGCGTCCCACGATCTCCTCGGGCAGGCCGAGCTCGCGGCCGACGGCACGCACCTCGTCCTTGAACAGCAACCGGAGCGGTTCGACGAGCGTGAACTGCAGATCTTCCGGCAACCCGCCCACATTGTGGTGACTCTTGATATTGGCGGTTCCGGTGCCGCCGCCCGACTCGACCACATCCGGGTAGAGCGTGCCCTGCACCAGGAAGTCGACGGTGTCACCGTGCGCAGCGTTTTCACCCAGCACGTCGCTGACTGCGCCCTCGAAGCTGCGAATGAACTCGCGGCCGATGATCTTGCGCTTGGTTTCGGGATCCGACACCCCGGCCAGGGCGCCGAGGAAGGTGTCCGCGGCATCGACGGTGATCAGTTTCGCACCTGTCGCGGCCACGAAGTCCTGTTCGACCTGCACTCGTTCGCCGGCACGCATCAAACCGTGATCGACGAACACACAGGTCAGTCGGTCGCCGATCGCGCGCTGCACGAGGGCCGCCGCAACCGCGGAATCGACGCCACCGGACAACCCACAGATCGCCTTGCCGTCTCCGACCTGCTCGCGCACCTGCTCGATCAGGGCGTCGGCAATGTTCGCGGCCGTCCACGCCGGCGGAATGTTCGCGATCTCGTGCAGGAATCGGCTGAGTACCTGCTGACCGTGCGGCGAATGCAGGACCTCGGGGTGGTACTGCACTCCCGCGAGTTTGCGGGCCCGGTCCTCGAACGCGGCCACGGGGGCGCCCTCGCTGGTCGCGGTCACCTCGAAGCCTTCCGGCGCTTCGGTGACCGCATCCCCGTGGCTCATCCACACCGGCTGGTTCTTGGGGAGGCCGTCGTGCAGCAGCCCGCCCTGCACCGTCAAGTCGGTGCGGCCGTACTCGCGTGTGCCCGTATGCGCCACCGTGCCGCCGAGAGCGCCGGCCATGGCCTGAAATCCGTAGCAGATTCCGAACACCGGGACGTCCAGATCGAACAACGCCGGGTCCAGCTGCGGCGCACCCTCGGCATACACGCTCGACGGCCCACCCGAGAGCACCACGGCGAGAGGTTTCTTCGCCTCGATCTCCGCGACGGTCGCGGTGTGCGGGACCACCTCGGAGTAGACCTTCGCCTCACGCACCCGCCGGGCGATCAGCTGCGCGTACTGCGCGCCGAAGTCGACGACGAGGACGGGTCTCTGTTGCTCGATATCTGTCACCGGGTCAGTCTAATCGGCGCAGCTCTGTGGTCTGCGCGACCCCATGTCCGTGCACGACCGCCGCTCTTCAGGCGACACCGTGACTCTGGGCGACACCCTGGTTCTGGGTGACACCCTGTTCCTTCGCGGCCGCCGTCGAGGAACCGTTGCGGATTTCGACGATCGGCAGCACCAGCGCTGCGGGCGCGTCGGCGGGAACCACCGGCGCGGTCGGCGGCACCGGGTTCAGGCGGCGGTATCCCTCGCCCTGGGCGGGGCGTAAGTCCTTCTCACCCTTGTTCGGCCACAGCGACGCTGCCCGCTCTGCCTGCGCCGAAATGGTCAGCGACGGGTTCACCCCCAGGTTCGCCGACACCGCGGCACCGTCGACCACGCTGAGCGTCGGGTATCCCCACACGCGGTGGTAGGGGTCGATGACACCGTGCTCGGGGTCCGAGGCGATCGTGCAGCCACCGAGGAAGTGCGCCGTGAGCGGAATGTTGAACACATCACCCCACGTGCCTCCCGCGCGGCCGTCGATTTTCTCCGCGATGCGCCTCGTGGCCTCGTTGCCCGCAGGAATCCAGGTGGGGTTCGGCTCACCGTGACCCTGTTTGCTCGTGAACTTGCGCCGGCCGAACAGGCCCTTCTTGGTGTACGTCGTGATGGAGTTGTCGAGATTCTGCATCACCAGCGCAATGATGGTCCGCTCACTCCACCGGTACGGGGTGAGCACCTTCAGCGCCTTCGGATCCTTCGCGAGTTCGCGGAGGAACGTCATCCACCGTCGGCCGCCGCCGTCGGTCAGGAGCGTCTGCAGCAGCGCCATCGAGTTCGAACCCTTGCCGTAGCGCACGGGCTCGACGTGGGTGTCCGAAGTGGGATGGAACGACGACGTGATGGCGACGCCCTTGGTCAGCTCCAGCGCGGGATCGACCTTGTTCTTGGCCGCGCCGAGAATCGACTCGGAGTTGGTGCGGGTCAGCACACCGAGCTGATCGGAGATCTTCGGGAGCGCGCCCGTCTCCTTCTGGTCGAACAGCAGGTGCTGCGTGCCCCACGTTCCGGCGGCCAGCACGACCTGGGCAGCCGTGTACGTCTTGCGCTTGCGGTTCTTGACCGGGCCGGTCCGCCGGGTGAAAACGTCCCAGGTGCCGTCCGAAAGCTCCCGCAGACCGGTGACCGTCGTCATCGGGATGATGTCGGCGCCCGCCTTCTCGGCGAGACCGAGGTAGTTCTTCAGCAGGGTGTTCTTGGCACCGTGCCGGCAGCCGGTCATACATTCGCCGCATTCGATGCACCCGGTGCGGTCGGGACCCACTCCCCCGAAGTACGGGTCGGGAACCGTCTTGCCCGGCTCACCGAAGAACACGCCGACCGGGGTCTGGATGAACGTGTCACCCGCCCCCATGTCCTCTGCCACCGACTTGATGATCTCGTCGGCCGGCGTCATGTGCGGGTTCTGAACCACGCCGAGCATCTTCCGGGCCTGGTCGTAGTAGGGGCTGAGCTCGTCGTACCAGTCGGTGATGTGCGCCCACTGCCGGTCCTGGAAGAAGGAGGCGGGCGGCTTGTAGAGCGTGTTGGCGTAATTGAGCGATCCGCCGCCCACTCCGGCGCCCGCGAGGATCAGGCAGTCGCGCAGGAGGTGAACCCGCTGGATGCCGAAAAGTCCCAGCGCAGGTGCCCAGAGGAACTTCTTCAGGTCCCAGCTGGTCTTGGCGAAGTCGGCATCGGCGTAACGCCGGCCGGCTTCGAGGATGCCGACCTTATACCCCTTCTCCACCAGCCGGAGCGCGGTGACGCTGCCACCGAATCCGGACCCGACGATGAGAACGTCATAGTCCGTCGCGCGTTGCTTCTTCATCCTCGACCTCCACCGAACCTGGGTTATTACTCGCCAGTATGCACCCCAGCGCTGTGACAGCTGCCACAAGGGTTACCTTAACTGTAACGATTGGTATCAGGAACGGCTGCGCACCAGCACAAGATAATCGCCCAATGCCGCACCGGTGCTGTCGAACTACACCGAGGGCATTGGGCGAGGAGAGAAAGTGGAGCGGACGAGGCTCTACGCGCGGACCGTCAAGCCCACCTTCTGGAATTCCTTGAGGTCCGAGTAACCGGACTTCGCCATGGATCTGCGCAGGCCGCCGACGAAGTTCAGAGAACCGTACGGATCGTTCGAAGGGCCCGCGAGGACCTGGTCGAGCGACGGTCGTTCGCCGAAGGACACCGGCAGCATCGTGCCACGGGGAACCGACGGATGGGCTGCCGCCGACGGCCAGTACCAGCCGCCGCCGGGCGCCTCGGCCGCGACCGCGAGCGGCGCACCCAGCACCGCTGCGTCCGCACCACAGGCGATCGCCTTGGCGAGGTCGCCCGAAGACGCGATGTCCCCGTCCGCGATGACATGGACGTACCGCCCACCGGTCTCGTCGAGGTAGTCACGTCGAGCGGCCGCTGCGTCGGCAATGGCGGTGGCCATGGGAAGACCGATGCCGAGCACTTCACCGGTGGTGGTAGCCCCCTCCGTGGAGCCGTACCCGACGATGACACCTGCCGCTCCCGTGCGCATCAGGTGGAGCGCGGTGCGGTGATCGCTCACCCCGCCGGCCACGACGGGAACGTCCAGCTCGGAGATGAACGTCTTGAGGTTGAGCGGCTCACTGTCGCCGTGGGCGACATGCTCGGCGGAGATGATCGTGCCGTGGACGACGAGGAGGTCGATGCCGGCCTCGATCAGATGCGGAGTCAGCGCCCGCGCATTCTGGGGGCTCACCCGCACAGCGGTGGTGACCCCGGAGTCACGGACCTGCGCCACCGCGGCAGCGAGCAGGTTCGGCTGCAGCGGCGCAGCATGCAGTTCCTGCAGCTTCCGGATGGGAGCTTCGACGTCGACGTCCGATTCCGCTAGGGCGACGAGCTCGGCGAGTTTCGCCTCGACATCGGCGTGGCGGCCCCACAGTCCTTCACCGTTGATGACACCGAGACCACCACGCTTGCCCAACTCGATCGCGAACGCCGGCGACACCAGCGCGTCGGTGGGATGCGCGAGCACGGGAATGTCGAAGCGGTAGGCATCGAGCTGCCAGGACGTGGACACCTCCTTGGAGGAGCGCGTCCGCCGGGAGGGGACGATGTCGATGTCGTCCAGCTCATAGGTTCGTCGGGCTGTTCGGCCCATGCCGATCTCAACGAGGTCGCGCACGCGCGCCCCTTTCTCGTGACTGGTTGCTAGCGAGCGGTGTAGTTGGGAGCTTCCACCGTCATGGTGATGTCATGCGGGTGGCTTTCCTTCAGACCCGCAGCGGTGATCTGCACGAACTGGGCGTTCTGCAGCTCCTCGATGGTCGACGCTCCCGTGTAACCCATGGCTGCCCGCAGACCGCCGGTGAGCTGATGCGTGACCTGAGACAGGGGGCCGCGGAACGCGACCCGGCCCTCGATGCCCTCGGGCACCAACTTGTCCTCGGACAGCACGTCATCCTGGAAGTAGCGGTCCTTCGAGTACGACTTGGCCGCGCCGCGGCTCTGCATGGCGCCGAGGGAACCCATCCCCCGGTAGCTCTTGAACTGCTTGCCGTTGACGAGGATCAGCTCGCCCGGCGACTCCGCGGTGCCGGCGAGCAGCGACCCGAGCATCGCCGTCGACGCGCCCGCGGCGAGCGCCTTCGCGATGTCGCCGGAGAACTGCAGTCCGCCGTCTGCGATGACCGGCACACCGTGCGGTTTCGCGGCGGCGACGGCCTCGAGGATCGCAGTGATCTGCGGGGCGCCGACGCCGGCGATCACACGGGTGGTGCAGATGGATCCGGGGCCCACACCGACCTTGACGGCGTCGACTCCTGCCTCGATGAGTGCCGCCGCACCGCTACGGGTGGCGACGTTGCCTCCGATGATCTGGACCCGCTCGTCCACTTCGGCTTTGAGCTTCGAGATCATGTCCAGCACGCCGGCGGAGTGCCCGTGCGCACTGTCAACGACCAGAACGTCGACGCCGGCGTCGGTGAGCGCCATCGCCCGACTCCACGCCTCGTCGCCGACACCCACCGCCGCACCGACCAGCAGGCGCCCGTCTCGGTCCTTGGTGGCATCGGGGTGCTGTTCCGTCTTCACGAAGTCCTTGACCGTGATGAGGCCGGTGAGCTTGCCCTGACCATCCACGATCGGGAGCTTCTCGATCTTGTGGCGACGGAGCAGACCCAATGCCACCTCCGCGGTCACACCCTCCTGGGCGGTGATCAACGGCGACTTGGTCATGACTTCCGACACGGCGCGGTTCTGGTCGACTTCGAAGCGCATGTCACGATTCGTGATGATGCCGACGAGCTGACCGGCGTCATCCGTTACCGGGAGTCCGGAGATGCGGAAGCGCGCGCACTTGGCGTCGACTTCGGCAAGGGTGTCGGACGGCTTGCACGTGACCGGGTCGGTGACCATGCCCGCCTCGGATCGCTTGACCGTCTCGACCTGCCCGGCCTGAGCGTCGATGGACAGGTTCCTGTGCAGAACACCCATACCGCCTGCGCGGGCCATGGCGATGGCCATGCGCGCTTCGGTGACAGTGTCCATCGCGGAACTGACGAGGGGAACCCGCAGTCTGATGTCGCGAGTCAGCTGGCTGGACGTATCGACCTGGCCAGGGATGACGTTCGACGCCGCCGGTAAGAGCAGGACGTCGTCGTACGTGAGACCCAGCATTGCGACCTTGTTCGGGTCGTCACCGCCGGTGTGTACATGCCCTGCTGAACTGGTCATGCGGTTCGGGCCCTCCATGGAACTCGGATGCAGCGCCGGTAGCGCCGTCGTGGAAATTTCGGGAATGCGGATACAGACAGAAAGGACGGAGCAACGATCGATATTCCCAGCTCCTCAGACCATGGTATCGGCTCCCCGGGATCCTCATGCGAGCCCACCCACGCTGGGCCTACGCCGAACGGCTGGCGCAGACCGGCCTGACCTGCGTACCGTGGTGCTGTGCGCGATCAACTGCCTCCCGGTCTGCCCCCGGACCCCTTTGCCGGCGACCCCGCCGACCCGTCCGCAGCTCTCGATGCGATCGAACCGGGCCAGCCACTCGACCCCCACGAGCGACTCGCTGTGGAGGAAGACCTGGCCGACCTCGCCGTATACGAGGCTTTGCTGGCCCATCGCGGGATTCGTGGCCTCGTCGTGTGCTGTGAAGACTGTCAGCAGGATCACTATCACGACTGGGACATGCTCCGGGCCAACCTCCTCCAGCTCCTCGTGGACGGCACCGTCCGGCCACACGAGCCTGCCTACGACCCGACACCTGAGGCGTACGTCACCTGGGACTACTGCCGCGGCTACGCCGACGCCTCGATGAACGACGCTCTGCACGGTGACGGCTTCGACGCCTGACCCGAATCACCCGTAGACGCAGCTGTGGCCCGACACGCGAAGTGTCGGGCCACAGTTGTGTGCGCCGGTAACGGCGCACCATGTCAGCTGGTGGGGGGCGGAGGCACCGGAACGGTGGTCGTGGTGGGCAAGGGCACCGTCGACTGCTGCTGTTGCTGCGTCGGCGGCTCAAAGGTCGGGAGATCGTCCGTCGGCTGTGTGGGAACCAACATGATCGTCGGATCGACCGTGGAGGGCGGCGGAGGCTGGGTCTGCGGCAGTTGAGGCAACTGCGGCAAGGGAATCGGGGGGAGTCCCGGCAACTGGAGGTCGGTGCTCGGCAGAGTAGTTCCTGGCTGCGGTTCGACGCCCGGCAACGTGGTGCCCGGCAGTCCTGGCAGCGACGTCGGTAGCTGAGTGGTCAGAGCGGGCGCGTCCGTCGTGGTCGTACCGGGTGCGGGCGCCTGCGCGGTCGTGGTGGGTGCAATCTCGGCCAGCTGGGCTGCGAGCTTTGCACGCCAGACTTCGAGTTCGCGCCGCTGGTCGGCATCGCGGATGCCGCCGGCGCGGTCGGCCGCGTTGTCGAGCAGGTTCTTGACGGACTCGGCGTCGCCGGTCGCGAGCATGCGCTCGGCTTCCTGCAGCTGTGACGTGGTGTCGATCTGCGCCACCGTCGAATCGGCCTGCTGGCTGAAGACCACCGATTTGACGCTCCACAGCGGATCGCCCGGTTCGGCGTTGTAGGAGAAAATGGTGGCGCCGCCCATCACGACCGCGATCGCTGCGGCAGCGCCCGCGATCGGCCGTAGTAGACGCAACTTGCCGCGAGCGGCGCTCCGGGCTTCGCGAGCATCCGCCTCGTCCATGGCCGCGATGACGTCGTCGAGCAGCGGCCCGTCCGGCATCGGTGTCGCGACGATGTCTGCGCGCCAATTCGCGAGCAGGAGTGCCAGCTCGTATTGCTCCGGCGAATCCGTCGCAACAGGACCACCACCGGCGATTGCGTCGATCAGTGCATCGTCACGGCGCACTGCCGCAACGTCCACTGGTGCGTCGCCGCCTGGGAGATCGGCATCGGGATTGCCGATCCGCTTGTTTCCCCTAGCCAAACCTCTCACCTGCCTTTGTCACTTCTTTTTTCAGTTTCGCGATAGCTCGGTGTTGAGCTACGCGGACAGCTCCCGCGGTACTACCCACGGCCGCAGCCGTCTCCTCTGCCGACATTCCGACCACGAGGCGGAGGATCAAGATCTCCCGGTGCTTCTCCGGCAGCGTGCTGAGCAGATCGTTCATCTGCCTGCTCGCTTCCGAGTCGAGCGCCCTCTGTTCGGGTCCGTCATCGTTGGCTACGACATCTGGTACTTCGGCGACCGGTTCCGATTTGTTACGTGCGGAGTTTCGATGCGCGTCTGCGACCTTGTGTGCGGCGATCCCGTAGACGAATGCCATGAAAGGCCGTCCCTGGTCCTCGTAGCGAGGTAAGGCGGTCATCACGGCGAGGCACACTTCCTGTGCCACGTCATCCGCGGAGAGTTGTCCCCTCTCCGCAGCACCGACCCTGGCTCTGCAGTAGCGCACAACCAGGGGCCGAATGTTTTCCAGGACCAGAGCTAAAGCGGCCCGGTCGCCCTGCGTTGCAGCGGCGACAGCGGAGTCCAACTCCTCGCTCGTATTAGTCATCGTCCGTGAATATCCTGGCGTTACAGTGGCACCTCCCCCGATGGGTGTGCTCCCGCTCTCAGCGGAACACTTAAAGGGTAACGGTGCGGACCGAGCGGTATTCGCCCGGATTCGCCCGGAAGCGCCCCTGGACGTCCGACCAGGACCATCACCGCCGGAAGTGTCCGCCGCGGCCCGCGACGATCTCCTCACACTCTTCGCGTGCCTGCTGTGCGCGCGGATCGCCGGTCACGCCGGCGAGCAACATGGCAGCGGCCCACTTCAGCGGTATCAGACCGTGTCGTTCACATCCCTCGAGTACTTCGGCGGCGAGGTGCGCAGCCGGTCCGGAATCGGATTCCCCTGTCATCGATGCGCTGCGGAGCAGTTGGGATTTCAGGTGGTGGCGGACCGAACCGACGTGCGCCGAAATTTCTGTCGCGGCCACGGCGTGGCGGCGCGCCGACGAGAAGTCGGCGCCCGCCAGCGAGAGTTCGGCGCTCACCCAATGCAACCGGACGTGCTGTCGCCAGAGACTCCCGGTGTCGTCCGTATCCGCGCCTTCCCCTCCGAGGTGCTGTCCACAGCGATCGAGTAGACGCCATCCCAGGGCCAGGCGTCCGCATCCCAGTGCGTCGGCGGCGAGCCCGGTGAGCGCATCGCACCGTGCCGCCAGCTCGAGCGCACCCCCCGCGGGGTCAGCCGGTCCGCTGCCGATCAGGGCGAGCGCCCGGCCGTCGAGACCGGACGCGGCCCGGTGGTCCCCCAGCTGCCGTAACAACGAGGCTTGCGTGCTCCAGGCCAGGGATGCGACCGCCGGACCGGCCTGCCGGTCGCGGGTGATGTCCGTGAGCTCCGCCCGCGCCCTGCTGTAGCGGCCTTGACCACCCAGCGCCACCGCCCGCATCCACCGCTCGACGGGACGCGCGGACGTCGGTAGCGGGTGCCGTCCCGGATCGGGGCCGAACGCCGCGCCGGTCAAGATTTTTGTGATGTCGATGTGGCGACTAGTGGTGGGCACGACCGCATCCTGTCACCGCTGCGCCGCAGCTTCATGTCACCGCTGCGCCGCAGCTTCATGTCACCGCTGCGCCGGGGCTGGTCAGATGAGTGCGGTGACGGCGTCGACGGCGTCACCCAGATTCCCGACCGACTTCATCGACCGGGGCAGATGTGCCGCTGCGGCCCCGGGTCCGGCCGCCAGCAATGCAAGGCCACTGCGGCGACGCCGGATGGCGCGCGAGAGAGATGCCACGTCACAGTCTCCCGGCGGCAGCCAGAGCACGATCACGTCCGGTTCCGCGTTGGTCACGGACGCGAGTAGGGCGGTGCGGCCCACCGGCCTCGAGGTGCGGACGTCGACCGACGCCGTGGCCAGCGCAGCGCCGAGCGCGCGGAACCCGAGGTCGTGCGCGATTGACGGCCGTCGAAAGTCGAGGCTGGTGGGGACGTCCACGAGCAGCACCCGTCCGCCGACGGCGATCGGGGCGTCGAGTGTCATCGTCGACAGGATGCCCGTCATGCATTCGACGAAGGCACGGCAGTTCACTGCGGCGGCGTCCGAGTTCCGCCCCTCGTTCGCCCAGTCGAGGACCGGGACGAGCACGGCCTCCCACACGGCAGGCAATCCGCGCTCGGCGGCGGCGCGGGAAACGATGCGGCGGATCGTGACGATGTCGCGAGCGATCAAGGCCCTCGACAGATTCCGCACTGCAGGCTCGACGTCTTCGAGGACGGAAATCGTGGCCGAAAAGTGCGACGAGTTTGTTTTGCCTTCGTTTACAGAGTTGTCACCCAGAATTTGCGGAGAACTCGTCGGTTCCGAATTCGACGAATATGTAGCTATTGCGTTAATCGCATATCTCGCAGCCTCGGCCGGGCTCGCCCCCTCGTCGAGTGCTTGCTGCATACACTCCAGTCGAGCCACATCCCGCGGTGTGTATCGGCGGTGACTGCCGTGAGCATGCGCGGACGGCCCGATCCCATAACGACGGTCCCAGGTGCGCAGCGTCGACGGCGCCACGCCAAGCCGTCTGGCCAGGGCGGATACCGCCATCGTCGGCTCGCTGCCGACAGGATCGTGAGCGTGCTGAGCGTCGGACTCCGCTGACTGGGGCACCTCGACATCGTTACCTGTGACCTATGGTCTTTCAACCCGAAACCGAATCACGGACCGGCCGGAATGTAAATATTTTCCAGGTTAACTTTCAGTTTGTGGGATATGTAAATTCCCACTGTGAACAACTATTGACGCGATTTCCGAAACGACTCTACGGTTAGCGACGTGAAAGATTAGCGGCTTGAACATCGAGCCCACGGTCCGCTCGCCGCCCGAGGCGAGCTTGCAGCTAAGGAGTCCATATGCCTGCACCCAACCACCTCCCCGGTCCGAACGCCGATATCTGGGATTGGCAGATGCACGGACTGTGCCGCGGAGTCGACTCCTCGATGTTCTTCCATCCCGACGGCGAGCGTGGGCGGGCGCGAGCACAGCGGGAGACCCGCGCCAAGGAGATGTGCCGCCGCTGCCCCGTCCTCGCACAATGCCGAAACCATGCGCTGAGCGTGTCCGAGCCGTACGGGATCTGGGGCGGAATGTCCGAGACCGAGCGTGAAATGCATGCGCGGCACCGCCGCGGGCGTATCGCGGTCTGACGCTCCGGGCGGACCGACCCTGGAACCCCTCGTCCACGCCGGCGTCGAGCCGGCGCGTCGATACGGACGGGGGGTTCCGTGCATCACACACCCGGCCCGATCACCCATCCACATCGATGCCGTCTCCGAATGCCTACCGGCTGGAGGAGATGACCGGACATGCACGCTACCGTGGTGCTCGATGAAGCGAGACGAGCGTTCGTGACCCACAACGAGGGCATCACACCGGCCGAAGATGTGTGC
Source organism: Rhodococcus sp. NPDC019647 (assembly GCF_044389235.1). Lineage (NCBI taxonomy): Bacteria > Bacillati > Actinomycetota > Actinomycetes > Mycobacteriales > Nocardiaceae > Rhodococcus > Rhodococcus sp. NPDC019647. The sequence continues at coordinate 106,974 of NZ_JBIRXS010000016.1, forward strand.
CCGGTGGGCTCTGCCGATGCTGCTGCAGTGCGTGCCACCGACAACGCGGAACTTCGTGACGCGATGGTCCGCGTTGCGCGCGGTGATGCCGAGGCCTTCGCGGAGCTCTACGACCGCACGAGCGCCCGGGTCCACGGACTGGTCCTGCGCGTGCTGCGCGACCCCGGATACGCCGAGGAGACCACCCAGGAAGTGTTCCTTCAGGCATGGAACACCGCGTCGAATTTCGACCCGAGCCGCGGCTCGGTGATGTCCTGGCTGATGACGCTCGCCCACCGCCGGGCGGTCGACCGTGTGCGGTCCGAACAGGCGGGTACCGACCGTCAGGCGCTCTACGAGAGCACCTCCCTTTCGGGGCCGTTCGATCACGTCACCGAAGAGGTCACCCGCCGGCTCGAGCATCAATCGGTACTCGCGTGCCTCGACACTCTCACTGCCACCCAACGCGAATCGGTCGCGATGGCGTATTACGACGGACGAACCTATCGAGAGGTCGCCGCTCACCTGGGCGTCGCCCTGTCCACGGTGAAGACCCGTATACGTGACGGGTTGACACGTCTTCGTGGATGCCTGGGAGGTCTGTGAGATGAACGAAGATCTTCTGGGCATGGCCTATCCGTACGCACTGGACGCGCTCGACGACCAGGAACGCCGCGAACTCGACGCCCGGGTCGCCGCCGCCGACGAGGACACCCGAGTCGCGTTCGCCGCCGAGGTACGGGCTATTCGCGAATCCCTCGCCGTAATCAGCGAGGTGGGCGCCGTCGCCCCGCCACCCCAGCTGCGGGCCAGGTTGCTCGAACAGATCGGACAGAGCGCACAGGACGACACCTATGCGCCCGTCCACCTCGACCACCACCGCAACCGCCGGCGTCGTTGGCGGATAGCGGTGGCGGCCGCCGCTGCGGTCGGAATACTCGCAGGCGGAACCGTCATCGCCCGGCAACTCACGGAAGGCCCCGACCCGACCGTAGCCGAGCAGGTACTCCAGGCCGCGGACATGCAGTCGTCGAGCACTCCCATTCCCGGGGGCGGCTCCGCCACGGCCAGCTACTCGAAGTCCGAAAACGCCGCCGTGCTCGTCATGAACGATGTCGTCCCGCCCGCCGCCGACAGCGTGTATCAGATGTGGCTACTGCCCGAGTCCGGCGACGCACCGGTCCCCGCCGGAACCATGACCCCCGACGACGTCCTGCCGACCACCACCGTCGTCCTCGACGACATCGGCTCGATGACGAAGCTGGCCTTCACCATCGAGCCGCCCGGTGGCTCACCACAACCGACGTCGAACCCGTTCGCCGTGCTCACGCTGAGCTGAGCGAACCGGGTCGGCGGGAATACGGCCGCGACACGACGAAACCCCCGCGCGGAAGATCCGCACGGGGGTTTCGTTCGGCCGAAAGATGAGGACATCGATCGGTTCGCGGCTACCGCCTCAGTGGCTGTGTCCGTGACCGGTCTGCTCCTGCTCTTCTTCGGGCTTCTCGACCACAGCGCTCTCGGTCGTCAGGATCATCCGTGCCACCGACGCCGCGTTCACGACAGCGGAGCGGGTGACCTTGACGGGGTCGACGACACCGTCTGCGAGCAGGTCACCGTAGGTGAGGGTCGCGGCGTTGAAGCCGTGCCCCTTGGGCTGCTCGGCGACCTTGCTGGTAACGACGGAACCGTCGAGACCGGCGTTGCTGGCGATCCAGAACAGGGGCGCCTGCAGCGCTTCGCGCACGACCTTGACGCCCGTGGCCTCGTCACCGGTCAGACCGAGGTTGTCGACCAGCTCGGTGCTCGCCTGCACGAGGGCCGATCCGCCACCGGGAACGATGCCCTCGGCGACAGCAGCCTTGGCGGCGTTGACGGCATCCTCGACGCGGAACTTGCGTTCCTTGAGGTCCGTCTCGGTTGCGGCACCCACCTTGATGACCGCGACACCGCCGGCCAGCTTCGCCAGACGCTCTTCGAGCTTCTCGCGATCCCAGTCGGAGTCGGTGTTCTCGATCTCCCGGCGCAGCTGCGCGACGCGGCCCTTGATGTCGGCGTCGGTGCCGGCGCCGTCGACGATCGTGGTCTCGTCCTTGCTGACCACGACGCGACGGGCACTGCCGAGGAGGTCCAGTCCGGCCTCCTTGAGGCTCAGCCCGACCTCGGAGTTGATGACCGTACCGCCGGTGACGATGGCGAGGTCGTCGAGGAACGCCTTGCGACGGTCACCGAAGAACGGCGCCTTCACCGCGACGGCCTTGATCGTCTTCCGGATGGAGTTGACCACCAGGGTCGAGAGAACCTCGCCCTCGACGTCCTCGGCGATGATGAGAAGCGGCTTGCCGCTCTCGGCAACCTTCTCCAGCAACGGCAGGAAGTCGGGAAGTGAGCTGATCTTCTCGCGGTAGAGCAGCACGAGGGCGTCCTCGTACACGGCCTTCTGCGCGTCGAGATCGGTCACGAAATACGGCGACAGGTAACCCTTGTCGAACTGGACGCCTTCGGTGATCACGAGCTCGGTTGCGAGGCTGGAGGATTCCTCCACCGTCACGACACCGTCCGTGCCCACGCGAGTGAGCGCCTCGCCGACCAGTTCGCCGATCTCTTCGTCACGCGAGGAAACCGTGGCGACCTGGGCGATGGACTTCTTGCCCTCGACCGGGGTGGCGGCCGCGAGCAGCGCCTCGACGACCTTCTCGGCGGCGGCGTTGATGCCGACTCCGAGTGCCATCGGGTTGGCGCCTGCGGCAATGTTCTTCAGACCGCCGCGAACGATGGCCTGAGCCAGCACGGTGGCGGTGGTGGTGCCGTCACCCGCGACGTCATTGGTCTTGGTGGCGACGCTCTTGACCAGCTGCGCGCCGAGGTTCTCGAAGGGATCCTCGAGGTCGATCTCCCGCGCGATGCTGACGCCGTCGTTGGTGACGGTGGGGCCGCCGAAGGCCTTCGCCAGTACTACGTGGCGGCCACGCGGACCCAAGGTCACCTTGACCGCGTCGGCCAGCTTGTCGACCCCGCGCTCGAGAGACCGGCGTGCGGTCTCGTTGAACTCAATCTGCTTGGACATGTGTTCCGTCTTCTCCTGGATTTCAGGGTTCTGCGCGTGAACGCACTCCGCCCCGGGATCCTGTAGGGACTCCGGGGCGGATCACGTATGGCCTTACTTGGAGACGACAGCCAGCACGTCGCGTGCCGACAGGATCAGGTATTCCTGACCGGCGTACTTGATCTCGGTTCCGCCGTACTTGGAGTAGATGACGGTGTCACCCTCCTTGACGTCGACCGGGATGCGGTTGCCCTGCTCGTTGACGCGGCCTTCGCCGACTGCGACGACGGTGCCCTCCTGGGGCTTCTCCTTGGCCGTGTCGGGGATGACCAGGCCGGAGGCAGTCGTCGTCTCAGCCTCGTTGGCCTGGACGAGGATCTTGTCCTCGAGCGGCTTGATGTTGACGCTCGCCACGATGAGCCCTCCACTTTGGGGTATCTGGGTCCGAGGAACATCCTCGGACACCTGTTTGAGTGTTCCGTTTACGGCACTTCACACAGCCCCGTCGTCGCGGGTGCCGGAGCTCGATCGGCGCCACTTGGCACTCTATACGTGAGAGTGCCAACGCTCAAGGAGGAGCCCCCGGCTGATCGCGCTCAGCGGAATCCCACCCTCCGGACGGGTTGTCACCTAAGGTCGTCTGGTGTCTGACATGAACCGGCGTACCTTCCTCACGATTGCCGGACTCGGCGCCATCGGAGCGGTGGGCATCAGCGGACGTCCGTGGGGACTGCAGTACGCAGGCGCCGCCCCCCTTCCCACCTCCGGAGCGGGCACCACGCTCGAAGCGACAGCCGTCCCTCTGGGAACGTCCGGATACCGCAAGCTCGGCGCGGGTCCGGGTTGGCCGACGATCGTGCGCACCGAACTCGCCGAGGCCCGGAACGGCCGCGAAGACCGCCGCACCGCGCTCGCTTCGCTGGTGCAGCTCACGGACGTCCACCTCGTCGATGCCCAGTCCCCGGTGCGGTTCGAATACGTCCATCCCTTCACGGGTTCCGCGTTCCGTCCGCAGGAAACCCTCACGGCGCACGGGCTGGTCGCCCTCGTTCACCGCGTCAACGCTCTCGCCGCCGGCCCCCACACCCAGCGGCCGTTCGACGCGGTCGTGAGCACCGGCGACAACACCGACAACAAAGAATTCGCCGAGTTGAGCTGGTTTCTCACCGCCCTCAACGGTGGCACCATCGTCCCCAACACCGGTGCGCCCGACCGCTACGAGGGCGTGCAGAATTCAGGTGCGGATCTGTACTGGAACCCGGAGTCCCCGATCCAGGACATGTACAAGAAAGCCGGCTTCCCCGAAATCCCCGGCCTGCTCGGAGCAGCGATCGACCCCGTCACCAGCCCCGGACTACGCACGCCGTGGTACTGCGTCTTCGGGAATCACGAAGACTCCGTCGAAGGCACTGTGCCCAGCGGTATCCCACCGCTCGACGCGATGTACACCGGTTCACTGAAGTTCGAGGTTCCGGGATCGCCCGACCAGGCGAAGGCGGTCGACATCGCGACGAAGTACGACCCCGGCGCCATCGCCGGCGTCCTCTCCGCCTTCACGACGCCACCGCGGGTGGTCACCCCCGATCCGACACGAGCCCCGTTCACACCACGCCAGTTCATCGCCGCCCATCTGGATCCGGCCAACACCGGCCCCGGGCCGGTAGGCCACGGGTTCGCTCCCGATGCAGGTGATACGGGAATCGGCTACTACGCCTTCGACATCGCCCCCGGTGTGGTCGGTATCAGCATGGATTCCACCAATCACGCCGGTTTCGTCGACGGCTCATTGGGCGCCGCCCAGTTCCGCTGGATCGAGGACACGTTGCTCGCCGGCAGCAGCGTCTACTACGACTCCGCGGGCGCCCGGGTGTCGCAGGCGCGTTCGGACACCTGGTTCGTCCTCTTCAGCCATCACACGAGCACCACCATGGACAACCTCGTCCCGGACCCGGCCAATCCGACCGAACCCCGAATACCGGCTGCACAATTGGTGAGCCTGCTCCATCGCTTCCCGAACGTGCTCGCCTGGGTCAACGGACACACCCACGAGAACCGGATCACCCCCTGGGCCGGACCCACACCGGAACAGTCGTTCTGGGAGGTCAATACCGCATCGCACATCGACTTTCCGCAGCACGGGCGAATCCTCGAAGTGGTCGACAACGCCGACGGCACGGTGTCGATCCTCACCACCTTGTTCGAAGCCGACAGCCCGTACTCGGTCGACTACACGGACCTGTCCGCGCTCGGACTCGCCTCTCTGTATCGGGAGCTGTCCTTCAACGACATTCACACCGACCCCGTCCGGCTGGGCGCTTCCGTCGACCACAACGTCGAACTGTTGCTGTCGTCGGGTCGTTAGTCACTTCCGTCCACGGGCCCAGCCGACGGCTGCCGCCACCACGCGGATGCCGACGCCGATGAGAATCAGGTTCCCGATGATCTGAACACTGACGACAGCGCGCGACGGATCGGTCGTCGCCGTAATGTCCCCGAATCCCACGGTCGAAAACACCGTCAACGAGAAGTACAGGGCATCCATCCGGCTGAGGGATTCGGAGAAGTATGTCGGGTAACTCTGGGACATCAGGCTGTATCCCACGGCGTAGCCGAGCAGATAGACGGGGAGAATCAGTGCCAGCGCCTCGATGGCCTGCAGGGTGGGCACGTCGGACCGCAGAATCTGCCGGATCTGCCACACGGCGACCAGCAGCACGACGAGCAGTCCCCCCACGAGGAGCGTGATCGTGGAGATGCCGTCGACCGAGGTCCATGGGAGCACGAAGTAGCCCACGCCGCAGAGCGCAACCGTCGCGACCGGGCGCACGAGCCCACGGCGCAGCAGGCGCCGACGATCACGCGGGTCGAGGTTGCGAAACTCGCTGGCATTTCCCATGAAAATCCTCCGGACAACTGCGCAGGTGGGACCGGATATCGAGCGCCATCCTCGTCTCGTCGGAGCGAAACTCGAGAGCGAAAGCCACCAGATTTCTGTAACGTTCGGGTAACGGTCGCCGATTCATGGGGCAGGGATGCTTCTTGTGGAGGGCGTTCCGGGAAAGACAGCAGGGCACGACGCGACAATGTGGGAGGGGGTGTGTGGAATGAATATGTCCTTGGGCATGTCCACGGGTGCTGCCGGAGTCGGTTCCGCCCTCGTCACCACCGACTCCAACGGTTCGCAGAGCGTCGAGTTCCGATACCTGTCGGCCGACGAGGCCCACACCGACCTCGGTGACCTCGTCCGTTCCTCTATCTCCCTCATGACCACCCAGGTGCCTGCCGACCCCACGACCCCCGACGCATTCGCCGTCACGTACCGCACTCCGGAACAGGCCCATTCGATTCGCAGTGCCGTCAGCAGGCAGCGGCATCGTGTGCACCTCGTGCCGGAAGCCGCTGCCACCCTCACGTATCTACGCCACACCGGTGAAATTGCCCAGCACGCGACGGTCGCCATCGTCGACTTCGGCGAGTCCGGTTTGTCGGTCTCGGTGGTCGATCAGGTCGACGGCACCGTGCTGCACGCCGACCGCACCGCGCAGGTGAGCGGCAGCGCGATCGACGACCTCGTGTTCGAGTACGCCGTCGCCAATCTCGCCACCCCCCACCACCTGCGGCATCTCGATCGCGAACTGCTCTCGGAGCGTTGCCGCGTCGCGAAGGAGCAGCTGTCGACCGACCTGAATGCCACGGTCGACGTCGAGTTCCGGGGCATGGCGCCGATCCGCCTCAGTCGCAGCGCCTTCGAAGACTTCGCGGCACCGGTGATTCGGGTCGCTGTCGAGTTCATCCGATCCACCGTTTCGGACTCACCACGCGCACCGGAGGCCATCGCGCTGGTCGGGGGCGGAGCGAACATTCCCGCGTTGCGGGCAGCGGTGCGCAGGGCCTTCACTGCCCGTGTCGTCGCCGTCCCCGAACCGGAAACCGCCACCGCCAAAGGCGCCGCACTCCTTGCCGTGTCCAAGGCGATCGAGCAGTACCCGCCCACGGAGTCGACTCGGCCCAGTTCGACGGCCAAGGTGTCCGGCGCACTCGTCGGCGCGTTGGTGGTGGGCGGACTGGTACTGGGGTACGGGGTACGTGAACTCGCGCCGGCACCCGACCCCAATGTCGCGCCCGCCGGGAGCGACACCTTCCACACGTCGCAGCAGCACGCGCCCAGTACGGACACACCGGCTGCTACGCGAATTCCGTCGTACGATCCCACACCGACGTCGGACTTCACCCCGGAGCAGGGTGTGCCGACCACGTCGTCGTCCCAGGGGTGGGATCGGAGCGCTGTGCGGATGCCCGACTCCACGACGAGCACAACGCCTCCCACCACGACACCACCGGCGCCGACCACCACTCCCGCGCCGACGCCCCGGCCTCCGACCGATCCCACTCAACCGGATTGGCCGCACATCGAATGGCCGGCTATTCCTCCGCTGTGGCCGCAGGTTCCCGGGGAGTCGACCCCGGATCAACCGAGCCCTGTCGCACCCTTGCCTGGAGAGAGCGCACCGCCCGCTGAGAGTGCGCCACTGCCACCGCCGCCGGAAGGCGCGCCCGCGCCGCTGCCGCCTATCGGTGACGCCGAAGAGGGAATTGCGGTGGTTCCGGCGCCGATGCCCGTGGCGCCGACTCCGGCATTCGCGCCCCCGAGTGTCTTCCCGTTCAGGTGAATACCTGACTGGTGGCCACCGAGAGGCCAGGATCGCTCGCCACGGTGAGCAGTGACGGCGCTGCACCCCCTGCGACGATGTGTGCTCCCAGCGAAGCGATCATGACCCCGTTGTCGGTGCACAATCGCGGTTTCGGCACGCGCAGCGTGAGACCGGCTTCGGCGCACCGTTCCTCGGCGAGCGAGCGGATGCGTGAGTTCGCGGTGGCACCGCCGCCGAGTACCAACGTGTCCACGCCCGTGTCGCGGGCGGCGCGTACCGCCTTCATCGTGAGGACGTCGGCCACGGCTTCCTGGAAGCTGGCGGCGATGTCGGGGATCGAATAGGTCTCGCCGGCACGCTCCTTGGATTCGACATACCGCGCGACCGCGGTCTTCAAGCCGGAGAAGGAGAAGTCGTGCCGCGCGTCCCTGGGCCCGGTCATCCCGCGGGGGAAGGGAATCGCGTCCCGATCGCCGTCTCGAGCTGCGGCGTCCAGTGCGGGGCCGCCGGGAAATCCGAGTCCGAGAAGGCGGGCCACCTTGTCGAACGCCTCTCCCGCCGCGTCGTCCACGGTGGTGCCGAGCTCGGTGATCGGCTTCGCGAGATCCTCGACATGCAGCAGGTGGGTGTGTCCGCCCGACACCAGCAACGCGACGCACGACGGCATCGGTCCGTGTTCGAGGGTATCCACCGCAACATGGCCACCGAGGTGGTTCACCGCATAGAACGGAATATCCCAGGCGGCCGCGTACGCTTTCGCGGCGGCGACACCGACCAGCAGTGCCCCGGCGAGTCCTGGACCGATGGTGACGGCGAGTGCGTCCGGCTTGCTGATGTCCGCTGCGGCGAGCGCACGCCGCATCGTCGGGACGATGGCTTCCAGATGCGCGCGGGACGCAACTTCGGGCACCACGCCGCCGTAGCGGGCGTGCTGATCGACGCTCGAGGCCACCTCGTCGGCGAGGAGCTCGCACGTACCGTCGCCGTTCCACCGGACGATACCGACTCCGGTTTCGTCACACGAACTTTCGATACCCATGACGATCATTGCACCGGCTCCTCACCCGCTCCGGCGCGACGCATGGTGTACGCGTCCGCGCCGCTCGGTTGGTAGTACTGCTTTCGGGTTCCCACGATGTCGAATCCTTCACGTCGATACAGTGCGATCGCCGCGTCGTTGTCGGTCCGCACTTCGAGAAAAACCGGTCCGCCCCGCGCATCGGCCAGTCGGAGAAGTTCGGCCAGAAGCGCTCCGCCGATCCCCCGGCGCATGTACTGCGGGTCGGTCCCGATCGTGTGCACCTCCGCTTCGGGATGTGAAGGATTGCCCAGCAGGGCCAGTCCGGCATATCCCACCACCCGCCCGGTGTCGGTGCGCGCCACCACGTACCGCACGTGCGGCGCCGCCAGCTCGGCACGGAATGCAGCTGCGCTCCAAGGTCCGTCGCCCGCAAACAGCAGGCGCTCGAGCTCGGCGCACCGCTCGGCATCCGCGGCGACCATGGGTTCGATGGAGAACGTCACTTCGGGCGATCCGCCAATTCGACCGCATCCGGTCGTCGCAGATAGAGCGGAACGAGCGGCTCCGGCACGTCCCCACCGGCCAGCACCGACGCAGCAGCCTCGACCAGACCTGCGGGCGAGGGTGTTTCGACGGGTTCGACCGGGAGGTCGAAGAAGTCGACGTGCGACGGCGACCCCGCCACCACCTCCGACGGCATCGGCTCGAGCTCGCGGGGCTTGATCACGCCGGGCCCTTCCACCCGTCGGCCCGCCGAGTAGCGGGCCCAGTAGACCTCACGGCGGCGCGCATCGGTGACGACGAGGAGATTCCGCTCGCCGTGCACCTGCGCGGCGATCGCGTCGAGGCTGCAGACTCCGTACACCGGTGTGCCCAGGGCATCACCGAAAGCCGCTGCGGTAGCCATTCCGACCCGGAGGCCGGTGAACGGTCCCGGGCCTACCCCGACCACGATCGCGTCGAGATCAGCCGGCCTGTGACCCGACTCGGTAATGCACTCGAGGATGTGCGGCGTGAGGACCTCGGCGTGGGCGCGCGGGTTGACCGTCACGCGCACCGCGAGGGTGTCCACCGCGTCAGCGGGCGCGGATCTTGCCGAGAACCGGACGACTCCGGCGGTCACGGCGGGTGTGGACGTATCGATGGCGAGAACAAGCACGGTATCTGAGGGTACTCGCACGTCAGCACGGCTCCCGCGCCCCGGACCCGTCAGGAAATCCACTCCCACTCGGCGGTGCGCACATCCGACTCGGGCTCGCGGCTCAAGCGCACCCGGAGATGCCGGTCGGCCAACTGCTCGACGATGCCCTCACCCCACTCGACCACGACCACCGCTTCGGCCAGGTCGGTGTCGAGGTCGAGGGCGTCGAGTTCGTCCAAGGCGTGCGGACCGCTGCCCCCGAGACGGTAGGCATCCACGTGCACCATGCCCACCGGAGTCCCGCCGCCGGGACGCACCCCCGGACGATGTTCCCGGGCGATCACGAATGTGGGCGATGTCACTCTTCCCTGAACACCGAGACCGGCAGCAATCCCCTTCGTCAGTGCGGTCTTTCCCGCACCGAGAGGTCCGTCGAGGATGATCAGATCCCCTGGTGCCAAATCCCGGGCGAGATCACGCCCGAATCTTTCGGTGTCGGCGGCTGTCGGCAACACCACGGTCCCGCTCACCGCCAGCACTCTGTCTTCGGCAGACACGAGACCTACCGCCCACCGACATAGGTCCGCACGGTCCGCCCACGCACTCCGGTCACCACCTCGTAATGGATGGTGTCGAGCTTGTCCGCCCACTCCTGGGCGTGTGGTTCACCGTGATCACCGTTGCCGAAGAAGACAGCGGTGTCGCCCTCGCGGACGCCGCCGCCGTCCGGTCCGAGGTCCACGACGACCTGGTCCATGCACACCCGTCCGATCCCCGGACGACGCTCCGAACCGAGCAGGACTTCGAATCGTCCGCTGAGCGAACGGGGAAGCCCATCGGCGTACCCGAACGGCAACAGCGCCACCACGGTGTTCCGCGGCGCTATCCACTGATGGCCGTAGGACACGCCCTCACCTGCAGCCACCTTTTTCACCAGCGCGACGCGCGAACGCAGAGTCATCGCAGGACGCAGCCCGAATTCGCCGAGTTCGGGGGCTGGCGACAGTCCGTAGATCGCAATGCCGGGGCGCACCATGTCGAAACGAAGATCCGGGCGCGTGAGAGTGGCCGCGGAGTTGGACAGGTGCACCACCTCGGGAACCAGGCCGTGGCGTTTGGCGTCGGCCACCGCGCTCGACAACCGGTGACACTGGGCGTCGATCACCGCATGATGCGGCTCGTCGGCGTGCGCGAGATGCGAGAAGATGCCTCGGAGCCGTACCGCGCCCTCGGCCTGTGCACGCGCCAAGTCGATGAGAACCTGCGCCAACTCGTCGGGCGCGACGCCATTGCGGTTCAATCCGGTGTCGACCTTGATCGTCACGGTCGCCGGGGTGCCTACCTCCCGTGCCGCGGCCACGACGGAGGCGAGGTGCCGCGGTGACGACACCCCGAGCTCGACGTCCGCTCGAATAGCGGGGGCGAAGTCTGCGTCGACGGTGTGCAGCCAGGCGAGGATCGGTGCGCCGATACCTGCCCGGCGCAACGTGAGGGCCTCCGAGACCGTTGTCACGCCGAGTTCCGCCGCACCGGCCGCGAGCGCCGCGCGCGCCACTGGGACGGCGCCGTGGTTGTAGCCGTCCGCTTTGACAACGGCCATCACTGCCGCGTCGCCGGCTTTCTCGCGCAAAATTCCGACGTTGTGTGCAATAGCGTCCAGATCGACCACTGCTTCGGCCTGCGGGTCCGGCGTCGCGTGGGCGGAATCGGCGGGCTCGACCCGGCCGTGTTCGTCCGACGGTACTGCTTCGGCAAGCGTCATACCTCCGATCCTGCCATTCACCGATGGACCGCCATTTCCTCGGGTGACACACCTGCACGGAGAACTCTGATCGACTCCCTCAGATGAGCGAGCAGATTTCCTGCGGAGATCGGCGCCGTCCCGCGTCCCGCTGCGAGATCTCCCCGGCCACCGCGAGCCGCCACGTTCGCCGCGAGCGAGTGCGCGCGTGCCCCCATCGCAGCCGCCCGGTCCGGGACTGTCCCCGCGGCCAGCAAGGCCCCCACAATGCCCGCCAGAACGTCCCCGGCACCCGCCGTGGCAGACCACGAACCGCCCGCCTCGTTGACGAATACCTGCCCACCCGGCGCCGCGATCACCGTGGCGCGGCCCTTGAGGAGGATGTACGTCCCCCACTCCGCCGCCAGCGACCTGGCGGCCGCGACTCTGTCCGGTCCGGGATCGCTTCCGGTGATGCGTGTGAACTCACCTGCATGCGGGGTCAGGAGGGTGGGCGCCGACCGGGAGCGCACCAGGCCGGGGTCTTCGGCCAGCAGGGTGAGACCGTCCGCATCCACGAGGACGGGAACGTCGGTGTCCAGCACGGCCCGCAGGGCACGACGTGCCGCATCGTCGGTGCCCATACCGGGACCCACCACCCACGACTGGACCCGTCCCGCTTTCGCGACGTCCGTCGTCGCGATCACCTCCGGCCAGTGAGCCAGCACCTCCGACGCGCCCGGACCTGCGTAGCGGACCAAGCCGGACGTGGCCGAGACGGCGGCCCCGGTGCACAACACTCCCGCGCCGGGATACTGCTCACTCCCGGCGACCACGCCCACGACGCCCTGCGAATACTTGTCGTCGTGCGGACCGGGCACCGGCCATGCCCCTCCCACTTCGGTCGCATCGAGCGACGTGATCCCGGCATCACCGAGCGTCAACCCGATGGGTATCACCTCGACGCGCCCGCACTGCGCCGCAGCCAGGACATGTACCGGTTTCAGCGCACCGAACGCCACGGTGACCGCCGCCCGTACCGCGGGCCCCTCGACGGCACCCGTCACCGGGTCCACCCCGCTGGGCAGGTCCGCAGCAATGATCGGCGCCTCCATGGACGCGACCAGAGTCGCCGCGTCAGGGCGCAGGGCTCCCCTCCCGGATATCCCGACGATCCCGTCGATCACCAGGTCGGGCGTGCCGACTTCCTCCAGCGCGCGGGCTGTTCGTCCGCCTGCTCGCCGGAAGGCCGCCAGTCCGGCCCGATGCGCCTTCTCGGGTTTCAGCAGCACGGCGGTGACCCCGACTCCACGCTTACGCAAGAAGGTGCCGGCCCAGAGGGCGTCGCCTCCGTTGTCCCCGGAACCGACCAGCAGCAACACGGCCCGCCCGGCGACTCCCCCGGTCCGCGCGCGCAACTCCGCAACCACCACGCCCGCGAGTCCGTGCGCTGCGCGTCGCATCAGAGCGCCGTCGGGCAGGGATGTCAGCAGCGGCGCCTCGGCCGCTCGGATCTCGTCAGGGGTGTAGTAGCCCCGCATGGGCACTCCTCGTCCGGAACGGTCGGTACCGAGGCAAGACTACGCTCGACGGCATGCGTGAACGTGCAAGGTCCCGGATCGTCGGAGTCGCTCTGGCCGCAAGCATTTCGGCCGCGGGTGCGCTCGCCGGCTGCAGTTCGGAATCCGCCGGGGTGAACGAGCAGCCCAGCGGTCCGGTCGTCGAGGTCGCCGACATGGCCTTTTCGCCCGCCCGGCTCACGGTACGGGTAGGTGAGACTGTCACCTGGGATTTCGACGATCGCGGCGTCACCCACGACGTGGCGGGCGTCGGTGAGGCGAAGGGCGTACTGCGCAGTCCTCTGATGCAGACGGGCAGCTTCACCTACAACTTCACCGAGCCCGGAACCTACGAGTACACCTGTTCCCTGCACCCCGACATGCGCGGCACCATCGTCGTCACCTGAGCGGAGCCATTATTCGACCGTGACGGACTTCGCGAGGTTTCGGGGCTTGTCCACGTCGTACCCGCGCGTCTGCGCGACCTCGGCGGCGAAGACCTGCAACGGCACGGTCGAGAGCAACGGCTGCAGCAACGTCGGCGCCGCCGGAATCTCGATCAGGTGGTCGGCGAACGGCCGCACGGCCTCGTCGCCTTCCTCCGCGATCACGACGGTCCGCGCACCGCGGGCCTGAATCTCCCGGATGTTGCTCAGCAGCTTCGAGTGCAGCACCGCGCGACCCTTGGGAGAGGGCATCACGACGATGACCGGCAACCCGTCCTCGATCAACGCGATCGGGCCGTGCTTGAGTTCACCGGCGGCGAAGCCCTCGGCGTGCATGTACGCCAGTTCCTTGAGCTTCAGCGCGCCCTCGAGCGCCACCGGATAACCCACGTGCCGGCCGAGGAACAGCACCGTCGACGACGACGCCAGTTCCCGAGCCAACGCACGGACCGGACCCACCGTCCCGAGGACCCTGCTCACCAGCTCCGGCATCGCCTCGAGATCGGCGTACTCGCGCGCCACCTCGTCCGGGTACTTGGTGCCGCGCGCCTGGGCCAGCGCCAAACCGACGAGGTAGTTCGCGGTGACCTGCGCAAGGAACGCCTTGGTCGACGCCACGCCGATCTCCGGACCGGCACGGGTGTAGAGAACCGCGTCGGCTTCGCGGGGAATCTGGGCACCGTTGGTGTTGCAAACCGCGAGGACGCGCGCCTTCTGGTCTTTGGCGTGCCGCACAGCCTCGAGGGTGTCGGCAGTCTCACCGGACTGGGAGATCGCCACCACGAGCGTCGAGCGGTCGAGGACGGGGTCGCGGTAACGGAACTCGCTGGCCAGCTCCACCTCGACAGGCAGCCGGGTCCAGTGCTCGATTGCGTACTTGGCGAGCAGACCCGAGTGGTACGCGCTGCCGCACGCGACGACGAAGACCTTGTCGACGTCGCGCAGCTCCTGATCCGACAACCGCTGTTCGTCGAGGACGATCTTGCCGTCCGAGAAGTGCCCGAGGAGAGTGTCGGCGACGGCAGCCGGCTGCTCTTCGATCTCCTTGAGCATGAAGTAGTCGTGGCCACCCTTTTCGGCAGCAGCGAGATCCCAGTCGATGCGGAACGGGCGGCCCACAGCGACCGTTCCGTCGAAGTTGAGGATCGAGTAGCCGTCCGCGGTAATGGTCACCACCTGGTCCTGGCCCAGCTCGACCGCATCCCGGGTGTGCTCGATGAATGCCGCGACGTCGGAGCCGAGGAAGGTCTCGCCCTCACCGACACCGATGACGAGCGGAGTCGAACGACGCGCGGCCACGATGATGTCGGGATGGTCGGAATGGGTGAAGACGAGGGTGAACGCTCCCTCGAGGCGGCGGAGCACACTCAGTGCGCTCTCCACGAAGTCCCCGGCGGTCTCACCGGACGCATAAGCCCGCGACACCAGGTGCACCGCGACCTCGGTGTCGGTGTCGCTGGAGAGGTCGACGCCCGCCTGCTCGAGTTCGGCGCGCAAAGGCGCGAAGTTTTCGATGATGCCGTTGTGTACGACGGCGACGGTTCCGGTCGTGTCCCGGTGCGGATGCGCGTTCCGGTCAGTCGGGCGACCGTGCGTGGCCCACCGGGTATGCCCAATCCCCGTGTGCCCGGCGAAATTCTCGGCACCCACCTCGTCGAGTTCGGCCTCCAGGTTCGACAGACGACCGGCCTTACGCTCGACGGCCATACCGCCCTTCCCGTCGAGCACGGCGATCCCTGCAGAGTCGTATCCGCGGTATTCCATCCGCCGCAAAGCCTCCACCACAACAGACAGAGCCTGCCGGTGGCCGACGTATCCCACGATTCCGCACATGGTTCATCAGGGTACTTGGACCGGACGGTGCGGCGAAGTCGGACACCAACGCGACGCGGGGACCGGGGACTCCGTCCCTGTGTGGTCGGCGCGGGGACTCCGTCACTGTGTGGTCGGCGCGGGGACTCCGTCCCTGGGGAGGTGATCGGATAACGTTCTCTCCGTGGCGCCGAAACTGAAGAACCTGGCCCGTGAACTGTCGAAGCGGGGACCGCACCGCGTGCTGCGGGGAGACCTCGCGCTGGCTGGACAGCCGGGAGTCGTCTATACACCCGAGTCCGGCTTCAACTTGCCTGCGGTGGCGTTCGCGCACGGGTGGATGACCGGAGCTGACCACTACCGGAACACGCTGGAGCACCTTGCGTCCTGGGGCATTGTCGTCGCCGCGCCCAACAGTGAGCGGGGCCCGGTGCCTTCACACCTGGGCCTCGCGACCGATCTGCGGGCCACTCTCGAC
Source organism: Rhodococcus sp. NPDC019647 (assembly GCF_044389235.1). Lineage (NCBI taxonomy): Bacteria > Bacillati > Actinomycetota > Actinomycetes > Mycobacteriales > Nocardiaceae > Rhodococcus > Rhodococcus sp. NPDC019647. Next base: position 122,828 of record NZ_JBIRXS010000016.1, read on the forward strand.
ATTTGTGTCGGTGTCCGGCTGGGACCCGGCCAGATCAGTGTTCAGCCGGATCGAGTGGCCTTTGCCGGCCACGGTATGGGTGCGGGCGCGGCGGTGCTCGCCGCAGCACAGCGTGACGTGACCGCGGTGGCCGCATTGTTCCCGGCGCCGACCGCCCCGAAGGCGGAGAAGTATGCGCCCAAGATCACAGTTCCGGGGCTGATCGTGGCGGGCGCGGATATCGACACCATGAACAGCAACGCCAAGGCCCTCGCCGAGGCGTGGGGCGGCGAATCCGTACTGCGCGCCGTGGACGGCGCAACGGATTCGGGGTTGACCGAGGGGCGTCGACTTCTCGGCGCACTCGGCATCGGTGGATCCGAGCGCAAGACGCAGCAGGTGACGCGGGCGTTGCTGACCGGGTTCCTGCTCTACGAACTGACGAATGACAAGAAATACGCGGCCTTCGCGGACGCCGAGGCGCACATCCCCCGCACCACGGTCGTCGATCCGCAGGAGATCAATACGGACGCCGGCTTCCAGGGACTGATTCCCCACATCTGAGCGTTCTACGACGGCTCCGGCTGTTCCGGCGTTACTCGACCAGCCAGCTCCGGGGACGATAGAACTCGTCGTCGTCCTCGGCTGCTCTGTGACCAGGTGCGACCGCGTCCGCCGCCGTGCTCGTGTGTGCGGGGTGCCCCGCTAGCTGCCGTCGTCGCGTGGCTTCTGCCTCGTCTCGCACCCGCTGCTCTTCCAGTCGTCGTCGAAACAGCGCGAGTTCCGCCCTCATCTGCGCACGTCGAGCGCGCAACTGTGCGGCCCGCTCGCTCACAGCGGTCCGGCCTCGGCGAGTTCTGCGCCGCTGTCGAGCGCCGCCGACGGGCCGCTGGCAAGCTCCGGTGCTGGTGCAGGTGCGGGTGCGGGTGCAGGCTGAGGCTCAGGGACTGTGAGCGTTTCCGGAAGCGGCTCGTTCTGCACGGTCACGGGCTGCGGACCAGGTGCGGTGGTGGGCTCCGGTGGCGGCGGCTCGGCCTCGTGATGTTCAGGTTGGCCGACGTCGGGAGCGGCGGGCGGTCTGGCGTCGACAGCGCCGGTCTGCGGCACGTCGGTGCCGGACGCGGGCTCGGGCGCAGCCGCCGCCTGGTGCAGCGGGTCCTCCCCCGAACGGGTTTCTGCGAAAATCTGAGGCAGGCCGTTCGGACCGATCTCCACACCGAAGCGCGACGTGGCGCCTTGGCCGTCGATGATGTCGAGGTGAACTCCGGCACCGTCTTCATCGACGACCAGAGTCCATGACTTGCCGTCGAGCTTCAGCTCGAGGCTCTTGTCCGAAGTAGTAGACACCGCTTGTCCGCCCTCGCCGCCAACACCCGGATCGCGCTCGTCCTCGAGGTCGGGCTCCTCCTCCGCCCTCACATCCCCGTCATCGTCTAGGCGGGTGAGAGCCGACACCGCCTCCTCTATCAGTGGACGGATGAGCGACCCCAGGTCGCCGAGTCCACCGGCCAACCCCTGCACCGCCCCGGGGAGGTCGCCGACCCCGGTCATTCCCCCGATGCCGGGAACACCGGCAAGACCCGGCACACCGGCCAGACCTGGCACAGCGCCGAGACTCGGCAGCGCGGGAGGAGAGGCCGCGGGCAGGGACGTCGCGGGTTCGGTGTGTACATCCCGCGTTCCCACTCCTACGTCCCGAACTCCTAGGTCCCGAACTCCGTTGCCGGAACCGATCGGCGCCGTCATCGGTGCCGGGTGGGCGGTGCCACTCGGAGTCGTTCCCGTCGGCGAACTCCATCCCGACGGTTGCCCAGCGAATCCCCCAGGCGCGGTGTCAGTGGGTGCACTGGCAGGAGCTGTCGGCGCAGCGTCGACGGGAGTTCCCGGGGCGTCGAGAGGAGGCGGAGCGGGAGAGTGCCCCGGAGCGGTGCGATCCACGGAGCGAATATCGCTGTCCGACTGCAACATTCCGGCTTCGGCGATCACCGCCGCATACGACGCTTCCACGGTGTCTGCGCAGGCCTCGCACGCGGCCACGAATTCGCGCTGTTTCTCTTCGTAGACCGGCCGGAAGTGCGCGTCGAGCCACGCGCGGGCAATACCTGCCGCGCGCTTCACGACGTCGTCTCGGTCGAGCCACCGCAGAGCGCCGCCTCCCCCGTCCTTGTACAAGCCGTTGATGTGCCGGTAGTCGTCGTCGGCAAGTTCGGGGAACCAGTACGACGCGTCTTCCATGCAATCCTTGGCGACGGAGTTGTCTCCATCCCGGCCGTGCACGGCGATGTCGGCCAGCACTGCGATTTGGGCTGCGCTGTATCCCGCGACAGTGGACTGGTGCAGCGACACCACCCTGTACGCCTTGTCCGTCACTGCGGCGCTGAGGGTGAGGTTCGCTTCGAACAGCACGTCGACCAGTCCGCGTAACCGGTCGACATCGGCCACTGCCCGGGCATTCCGGCGGCCCGAGGCATCGATTGCGGCGGCGGCTGCATCCCCACTCCACGCGGCGCTGACCGCAGCAACACACGCCTCGTGCTCCTCGAGTTCCCTGCGTGCAGAGTCGAGGGTGTGCTGCAGCGTGTCGATGTCCCGGCCCAGCACGTGAAGGTTCATTCCCCGCTCGGCGTCGAACCGCGCGTGGTACTCGGTGATCGCGCGGCCGTCGTACTGAAGCTTCTGTGCGGCAGGAAGGAACATCTCGAAGAACTCGAGCCCCCGTGCTCCGAGGTCCAGCATGTCGTCTGGGACATTGAGCGAATCCGGTCGCAGACAATCCTCCAAGTGGAGGCGGTCGGCGGCAGCAGATCGGGCATCGCTCCCATCCGCGAGGAGTGCGCTGTAACGCTCGTCGGCGAACGGCGTGCGTTCGCGTCTGTCGATGCCGTACGCGTCGAAGTAGGGCTGCCACAACGCCACATCCTCTTCGCGGGACGAGGCCCAGGCCTGAAGGAGCTGCTCCTTGTAGTCGCGGCTCAGCGTCGGATCGTCCATCAACGAAGCCGGATCCGTCGTCACGGAAGCACCCGGTCGAGGCCGTCGGCAAAGGCACCGTCCGTGCCTGCATAACGCGTGGCGCCGGCTCGGAAGTTGTTACCGATGGTCTCCGTGTCGGTTGCCCACTCGTCGAGTGCCACGGACACGACTGCGAGTGCGTTCCGTAGCTCGTCGCCGAGAGGACAGTAGTCGCGTCCGGCCTGCACACCGCCGAACTCCAACCGGCCGGCGTCGATTGCCTCCTGCCTCAGCACCTCCGCTGAGCGCACCATCCGCACGCCAACGCTCGCCACCGCCCTGACGTCGACCTCGAGTCCATCGCTCATGCCCCCACCCTCTCTTCACGACCTACTGCTTTAGACGCGCCGGCGCGCCGATCGGTTCCCCACAACCGACCGATTCGCTGCGCCACTCAGACCGAGGCGACCGTACCTGCCAGCTTGTCGGCGAGGCGTTGAGCCAAGTCGAGGTCCGCTGCCTCCACCATCACGCGCACGAGCTGTTCGGTTCCGGAAGGTCGCAGCAGGACACGACCCTGATCACCCAGCGTCCGCTCCGCCGCCGCCACGGCATCCAGAACGACGGGGGATGCGGCCACGGCACGCTTGTCGGCGACTCGCACATTGACCAGCACTTGGGGAAGGGTCGTCATCGCCGATGCCAGTTCCGCGATCGGCCGCCCCGTCTGTGCCATTCGGCCCATCAATCGCAGGCCGGTCAGAATCCCGTCACCGGTGGTACCGAACGCGGGCAACACGACATGCCCCGACTGCTCACCGCCGAGAGTGAAACCGCCCGCCCGAAGTCCTTCGAGCACGTAGCGGTCACCGACCGCGGTGGTGATCAGCGAAATACCCGCCTCGCGCATTGCGATGTGTAACCCCAGGTTGCTCATCACAGTGGCGACCAGCGTGTTGTCGACCAACTCGCCGCTGTCGCGCATGCCGAGGGCCAGGACCGTCATGATGGCGTCACCGTCCACCAGGGAGCCACCGGCGTCGACCGCGAGGCAGCGGTCCGCGTCCCCGTCGTGCGCGAGGCCGAGGTCTGCGCCATGCTCCACCACGGCCTTCTGCAGGCTCTCGAGGTGCGTGGAGCCGCAGTTGTCGTTGATGTTGAGCCCATCCGGCTGGGCGTTGATCGCGATGACCTTCGCGCCGGCGGCGCGGTAGGCGGTCGGCGCCACAGCCGAGGCGGCGCCGTGCGCGCAGTCGACCACGACGGTGAGGCCGTCGAGGCGGTGAGACAGGGCCTTGGCCAGGTGTTGCAGATACCGATCGGCGGCGTCCGCAACCACTCGCACGCGCCCGATGCCGGCTCCGGTGGGCGCTCGCTTGGTCGTCGTGCCGACGGCGACCGATTCGATACGGTCCTCGACTTCGTCGTCGAGCTTGTGCCCACCCGCGGCGAAGATCTTGATTCCGTTGTCGGGCATAGGGTTGTGCGAGGCGGAGATCATCACACCGAGTGCAGCGTCGAGCTCTGCCGTGAGGTAGGCCACCGCAGGAGTGGGGAGAACGCCGACGTTCAAGACGTCGACACCCGCCGACGTCAAACCGGCGACAACGGCTGCTTCGAGCATCTCGCCGCTGGCCCGCGGGTCACGGCCGACCACAGCGGTGGCACGCCCCGAATCCGCTGATGCCAGCACCGTGGCAGCGGCAGATGCGATCTGCAACGCCAATTCGGCGGTCAGCTCTGTATTCGCCAGCCCGCGAACCCCATCCGTCCCGAACAACCGCCCCATAGACCAGACCCCTTGTACCTCGGAAACCACTACATCTCGGATAAAGCGCGAGAGCAGGCGTCCGGTAACGATGGACGCCTGCTCTCGGGAAGAACAGGTGCCGAAGCCGTCCCCTGAGGGCGGCTTCGGCGACACATCAGCGCTTGGAGTACTGAGATGCCTTACGGGCCTTCTTCAGGCCGTACTTCTTGCGCTCGACGGCGCGGGCGTCACGGGTAAGGAAGCCGGCACTCTTGAGCGCCGGACGGTCCTCGGGGGTGACCTCGATGAGCGCGCGGGCAATGGCGAGACGCAGTGCGCCGGCCTGTCCGGACGGTCCGCCACCGTGGAGCAGGGCGACGATGTCGAACGACTCGGCACGCTCGACCGTGACGAGCGGGGCCTTGATCAGCTGCTGGTGCACCTTGTTCGGGAAGTAATCCTCGATGGTGCGGCCGTTGAGCTTGAACTGGCCGGAGCCCGGGGTCAAACGGACGCGGACAACCGCTTCCTTACGACGACCGACGGTCTGGATGGGCCGATCGATCACGATCGGGGCCTGCGGAGCAGCAGCGGCCTCGATGTCCTCGGCAACCTCGGGCTCTTCGACGGACACGTACTCGTCCGCCGCGACCTCGACAGCCTCGGTGATCTCTTCGGGATTGGACACGTTCTGCTCCTCCGGCGACGTCACTGGGCCACCTGCTTGATCTCGAATGGCACCGGCTGCTGCGCGGCGTGGGGGTGGTTGGGGCCCGCGTAGACCTTCAGCTTGCTGCTGATGGCGCGACCCAACTTGTTCTTGGGGAGCATGCCGACGATGGCCTTCTCCACGAGGCGGTCGGGGTTCTTGTCGAGAACCTCGCCGACGGAGCGGGACTTGAGACCACCGGGGTGTCCGGAGTGGTGGTACAGGAACTTGCCGTCACGCTTGTTGCCGCTGATGGCAACCTTCTCGGCGTTGATGATGACGACGAAGTCGCCGCCGTCAACGTGCGGTGCAAAGGTGGGCTTGTGCTTGCCGCGCAGCAAGTTGGCTGCTTGGACGGCAAGGCGGCCGAGCACCACGTCAGTGGCGTCGATGACGTGCCACGTGCGGGTCACATCTCCGGCCTTCGGGGTGTACGTAGACACAGAACTTCCTCGTCTTGTTCAATCCGCTGCTGGCCATTGCGTATCGTCGAGCGATTCCCGGCGGCCAGTTGAGACCCGAGAACCGCCAGCCACTGTGGCATGAAGACACAGCGACGCACGGCACGCCAACGGAGAACGATACCGGTCGCGGCGCCTCCGGGTCAAAATTCACTCGGCGAGCGCGTCAGCCAGCTGTTCGACCGCCCAGGTCAGCTCGTCACGTTCGACCACCAGCGGCGGGGCGATACGAATCGTTCCCTCGTGCGCATCTTTCGCGAGCACACGGCGCGCGAGAAGTCGTTCACACACTGCCCTCGCGGAGGGCATCCCCTGGGCCAGTTGCACACCGGCCCACAGCCCACGCCCCCGTACTTCTGCAACATGGCGGACAGGCAGCTCGCGCAGCATGCCGTGCAGGTAGGCACCCAACCGGCGGCTGCGCTCCTGGTATTCCCCGGTTTCGAGCAGCGCCACCACGGCACTGCCCACAGCGCACGCGAGGGGGTTGCCACCGAAAGTGCTTCCGTGTTGCCCGGGCCCGATCACGCGCATCACCGGCCAATCGGCGACGACCGCCGAGACGGGGACGAGGCCACCGCCCAGCGCTTTGCCGAGAACGTAGATGTCGGGTGTCACATTCTCGTGATCACAGGCAAAGGTCTCCCCCGTCCGGCCGAGTCCGCTCTGGATCTCGTCCGCGATCATGAGGACGCCGCGACGCGTGCACACTTCGCGCACCGCCGCGAGGTAGCCAACCGGGGGCACGAGGACGCCTGCCTCCCCCTGGATCGGTTCGAGCAGCACCGCTACGGTGTCGTCGGTTATCGCCGACTCGAACGCGTCGGCGTTCCCGTACTCGACGGAGACGAAACCTGCGGGATACGGCCCGAACCCGGTGTACGCGTCCGGGTCGGAGGAGAATCCCACGATCGAAATGGTGCGGCCGTGAAAGTTGCCGGAGCAGGTGACCACCTCTGCTCGCCCCGGCGGCACCCCCTTCACGTCGTACCCCCACTTGCGGGCAAGCTTGAGCGCCGTCTCGACCGCCTCTGCGCCGGTATTCATGGGCAGCACGGCTTCTTTGCGACACAATCGGCTCAGGTCTTCGCAGTACTGCGCGAAACGGTCGTGCTGGAACGCACGACTCGTCAAGGTGAGTCGGCCCAGTTGTTCGCGAGCGACGCGCACGAGCGCAGGATGTGCGTGGCCGAAGTTGAGGGCCGAGTACCCCGCGAGGACATCGAGATAGTCGACGCCGTCGACGTCCTTGACCCAGCAACCTGTGCCCGACTCGATCACGACGGGCAAGGGTGAGTAATTGTGCGCGCTGTGGTCCTCCGCCCGGTCCAGCTGCTCACGCGTGGCGCCGGATACCGACACGACACTTTCCGACATTGGTCCTCACCTCTCAGCTTCCCATCTTGCAGAACTGGCGATACCCGCGCAGTTCCATTGTGCTGCATTTGATTCCGCCGCCAGATTTCAGAAATTCCGAATAGTCCACCGGTACCGGGTCGTAGCCGCGGTCCACCAGCTGATCCGACAGCCGCGTCGCCTGCGCGGGCAAGACGACATGGAGTCCGTCGCTCACCAGGTTGAGGCCGAGCCACTGCGTATCGCTCTCCTCGGCGATCACCGCGTCCGGAAACATCCGGCGCAACAGGAGGAGGCTCTCCGGAGAGAAGGCGGCGGGAAGGTAGGCGATGGTCGCATCGTCGAGTACTCCGAGAGCGGTGTTGAGGTGGTAATAGCGCGAATCCACCAGAGTCAGCGGAACTACAGGACGCCCGAGATGCGCGGCAGCCTCCGCATGGGATCGAGGGTCGGACCGAAAGCCGGTACCCCCGAGAATCACGTCACCGACCACGAGGAAATCGCCCTCGCCCTCGTTCACGAAACGCGGTGATCTGGGTCTGAGCAGTCCGTTCTCGCGGAACCACCGCAGGACGTGGCCCGCTTCCGCTCGCCTCTGAGCACATCGGTAGCGGGCGCCGAGAGCGACACCGTCGACCACCACGCCACTGTCGGTGACGAACACCATGTCCGGGAGCCCCTCGACGGCATCGATGACCACGACCTCGTGACCCAGCGCTCGATACGTGTCCACCAGGGTGCGCCACTGCGCGAGTGCCCGGGGCCGATCGACCTGCTCGCCCGGACTCATCCAGTCGTTGATCGCGTAGACGACATCGAAGTAGGTGGGCGGACACATCAGGTAGTTGCGGGGGTATCCGCGCCGGTCGGCACTCGCCACAGGCCCGGTCGCGTCCCCCACTGCACTTCCCGGGCCGATATCCACAGTCGGTGGCACGTTCCCCCCGTTCTCCGATGGTGCTGAGAGAAAGTATCCGCCCACCCTCAGCGACAAACAATGCGCTAGCGTTGCTCCATATGGACGATTCGTTGCGCCTGGACACCCTGGACCGACTGATCGTTGTGCAACTCGAGCGCAACGCGAGGTCGAGCTTTGCCACCATCGGCGCCGAGGTCGGCTTGTCCGCTCCGGCGGTGAAACGGCGCGTCGACCGACTGGTCGACTCAGGTGTCATTACCGGTTTTCACGCGTCACTCGACCCGCAGGCACTCGGACACGGTGTGGAGGTATTCGTCGAGCTGTATTGCGACGGACGTACCTCCGCGGTCGAGATCGCGCGCATCGTCTCTCGACACGCCGAAGTGCAGGAGGCATACACCATCACGGGTGACGCCAACGCACTGCTGCGCGTCCGGACGACCGACACAGCTCACCTCGAAAGGACGCTCGAAAATCTCCGGTCGGAACCAGCGGTACTCCAGACGAAGAGCAGCGTGGTGTTGAGCAGATTGATTCCACCGGCCGGCTGACGTCACCGAGATATTTCGCCGCACCTCTGACGACAGTGCCCCAGCATCCGTCGATTGCCGGGGCACTGCCGCGTATCACAGGATTGTCAGAGCCAGGCAGCAGCGTTCCTGTCCTCGGCGCTCTGCATGTCGACAGCGCCGTCCTGGACGACCTTGGCGATCGTCTGGAGGACCTGGAGCAGGTCGTTGTGTGCGCCGTCCCACTTGGCCTGCACCGCCTGGTAGTTCTGCTGGGCACCGCTCTCCCACTGCGCGACCAGACCCTGCACGTAGCCCTGGAGCTCGTCGTGGGTTTCGCGCAGCTTGCCCTCGTTCGACCTGATGTCGCTCGCCAGGGCCTGCAGCTCGGCAAATCCGTACTTCAATGACATTCCGTGCTCCTTGTTGTTGTGTAACCGGTGTCGAACTCGGAACGCATGTCAGAGATCGAGCGATCCCGAAGCCCCGGCAGAATGGATGGCATCCTGGTTGGCCTGCTCTGCGGCGTCGTACCCCTTGCCGTTCTCGCGAATCTTCACGGCGATTTCGGCGAGCGAATCCTGCATCCGACGGGACGCATCGTTGTAGCGGACCATCAGTGCCTGGAACGCATCCTGCGCGCCACCCGCCCAAGCCGAGGACGATTCTTCGCAACGCCCCTTGAGGCCGGCGATAGTGGCTTGCAGCTGCCCATTCACCGTCTCCACATGGTTAGCCGCGGCCTCCATCTGGCCGACATCGGTAACAACTCCCGCCATGGGAACTCCTTCTGATCGTCTGGTGCGGCGGCCCCCACTGGACTGCCCTATCCACCCCTACACATGATTGGACGCATCAACCGTCCAATCGGTTCCACCACTGTGGAAGTTTTTCGGCTCTGCCGCCCGTCGGGATCACTCATCGACTTCCAGTGACCGCACGACGTGCTCACACTCGGCTTCGATTTCGGCCCATTCCGCCGACAGGAACTGACATCCCACGCTGACCTGGAGGTCACGTTCGACGACGACGTGCCACCTCACCGCGGAGTTCTCGTCCGGGAATTCGCTGTACGTGATCCCCGGTCTCCCACCGAACACGACGTCTTTCTCCAGTTCGGCGAACAGCTCGGGTCTGCCGCGCTGCGCGATTTTCGCCGCAAGCGTGACCGCGACCTCGTCGTACCCGGCACCGCCCTGGAGGTTGTTCTGCGTCACGATGATTCGTCTGTCCGCGCCACCGTCGGGCACCAGTTCGATCCGGAACGGTGTCGCCGACTGTGGCCGCTCCCGCCATCGGTCGGGCGCCGTGAGTCGAACTCCCCCGACCGACACTTCCCGTCCCGTGCCCGCCGCCGTCGAAGGAATCGTGGACTGCGATGGTGCAACGGACGACGACGCCGGAGCCGACGGCGACTGTGATCCTGCAACGACACCCTCGACGGTCGACGTCGAGACGGAATCGAGGGTTGATCGGATGAAAGCAACTCCGACTCCGGTCACCACCGCCAGGGCCGCTGCGACCGCGACGAAAGTCGGCCACGACCTCCTCGTCCGTTCCTGTTGCTCCCGCTGCAGAACCGGTTGGAGCCAATTCCTCTGAGGTATCGCGACGATCGATTGCTCGTGTACCCCATCGCTGCCCGGCATTGCGAGCGCGCGAACGATGTCCACACCCGACACGCTCTCGACGGGTACCTCACGGCCGAAGGCAGCCACGACCGCACGCCGTACAGGTGCCAGATCATGCCGGGTGTCGAGATGGTCCGTCACCAGGATGCCGTCGAGCGCCCGGCCTCGGCAGACGCGCCCGACCAGCTCCGTGATTGCCTCGGCCTGCCGATCGAGATCGTCGACGACCAGCGAGGATTCGTGCTCGACTTCCACGACGCGGTAGTCACCGGATGTTGCCGCCACGTAGGTGGAAGTGGTGCCCGTCGCCCGGCATTCGACGACCGCCCAGGTGCTGTCGCCCTCGGCCACGCCGGCGATTTCGGCTACGGCAAGCGCCACGGGCACAAGCACGGTGTCGGCGGCGATCGCCGAGCCTGCGTCGGCCAGAACCTGCTGTCGCGCCGTGCCCCACTCGGTGGGGTATGTCAGCACCGCGCCGACGGACGGTCCGCCCGCCACGGCCTCGACCGCGCCACGGAGAACGGCGGCGAGCACGTCCGGGACCGGAGCGATACCACCGTCCACATCGATGTACTCGTCGTCGATAGAGCACAGCGGTGAGGACTCGGTGGAAGAAGTCTCGCGCACCGAAGTGATCAGCGAACCGTCGGTTGCGACACGGACCGAGGGCAGCCCCTCCACCGCCCTGTCCTGACAACACGACCACATGCCGGATTCAGTGAGGTGAATCGCGACCGCGGACCTCACTGCGGTGGCATCCATGCGAGCTGGATCAGTCCGCTGCCGCCGCGCGTCACCAACGTGCCCCGCCCGGGGGGCATGGCACTTGCCCGTACGGTTCCGATGAGGTTGCCTTCGTCTCGGCTTCCACTCATCACCAGGCCGGCGGATGCCAGATCGCGCATGCGTGCGATGACCGGTTCGTACAGCGCCCGTGCCGCGCCACCGGAACGGCGCGCGATGACGAGGTGGAATCCGATGTCCTTCGCATGGGGCAGGTACTCGACGATCGCGGCCACCGGATTGCCGCTCGAGGTCACGACGAGGTCGTAATCGTCGATGACAACGAAGATGTCCGGCCCCGTCCACCAGGAACGCTCGCGAATTTGTTGCTGGCTGATCTGCGGGTGCGGCATCCGCGATTCGAGCACAACCGCGAGGTCATTCATGTTCTTGGTCAGCACGCCCGACGACGGCGCATAGGCGGCAAGGTGCTCCGATTCCACTACCCCCAGCATGGTGCGCCGATAGTCACCGAGGATGATCTTCGCCTGTCCAGCGGTGTTGGACGCCATGATGCCCTCGCAGATGTTGCGCAGCAGCGTCGTCTTGCCGCATTCACTGTCCCCGAATACTAGGAAGTGTGGTTGCACGGCGAAGTTGAGGAATGTGGGCGCCAGTTCGGCCTCGTCGAGTCCGATCGGAATTTGGAGGCACTTCTCGGTCGGGTCCACGTAGGAGGGCCACGAACCGGCGGCGTCGAGAACCGCCTCGCGAGTGATCTGTCCCGGCAACATGCGTACGGCAGGAGCATGGCGGCCATGGGTGGCGGCAGCGATCGACGACACGGCATGAGCGACACCGGACGCAAGGTCGGCGGGGTCGGAGTTCCCGTCGATCCGGGGGAGGCCGACCAGCAGATGCAGACTGTCGCGCGTCATGCCTCGACCCGGCCTGCCTTCCGGCACGAGCGCAGCGGTCTTACGACCGAGGTCGGAGTCCGCGGGATCACCCAACCGGAGTTCGATGCGAGTGCCGAGCTGGTCCTTGAGGGCCGGCCGCACTTCGCCCCACCGAGACGCCGTGATGACGACGTGGACGCCGTACGACAGGCCCTGTGCCGCAAGGTTGATGATCTGTTGTTCCAGGGTTTCGAAATCCTGCCGGATGCTACCGAAGCCGTCGACGACGAGGAACACGTCGCCGAAAGGATCTTCGGCGATCCCGGCGGCAGGGGCGCCGCCGGACGGATCGGTAGCGCGCAGTCGCCGGAATTCGGCCATGGATTCGACACCGAGGTCGCGAAACCGGGCTTCACGCTGTCGCACGATCGTGTTCATCTCGGCGACGGTGCGGCGAACCCGGTCGACGTCGAGACGGTTGGCAACCGAACCGACATGCGGCAGGCCCGACAGTCCGGCAAGCGTGCCACCGCCGAAGTCGAGGCAATAGAACTGCACCTGCTCGGCCGAATGAGTGGCGGCGAGCGACATGATCACCGTTCGGATCGCAGTCGATTTCCCCGACTGCGGGCCACCGACCACCGCCATGTTTCCGGTGGAACCGGACAGGTCCACCACAAGCAGGTCCCGCCGCTGATCGTAGGGCCTGTCGATGATCCCGATCGGTGCGCGCAGCGCACTGAGCGCCGGGACTGGTTCGGTGAGTATCGACCTCGGCAGCAGCGCGTCGAGAGTCGGTGCCGCATCGAGCGGGGGAAGCCACACCTCGTGCGCTCTCGAACCGCGGTTCCGGATGCGTTCGACGACGACGTCGATGGTGGTCCGAGTTTCCGCAAGTTCCTCGTTGATGTCGAGGGAGAACGGTTCTTCCGGTATGTCGACGACGTCGACGGCGACGGGGGCGGCGGTGAAAATTTTCGGGCGCAGCTCGACGGGCGCCTCGCCCGGCCGTCGGACGCTGTCGACGTGACCACCCTCGTAGGTTCCCGACACGTAAGAGGCCTGAAAGCGCACGATTTCGGCCGAGTCACACTTCAGGTAACCGGCGCCGGGAGTGGCGGGCAGATGATAGGCGTCCGGGACACCGAGCACTGTGCGCGATTCGTTGGCGGAAAATGTCTTGAGCCCGATCCGGTACGAGAGGTGGCTGTCGAGACCGCGAAGCTTCCCTTCCTCGAGTCGCTGGCTCGCCAGGAGCAGGTGGATGTGCAGCGATCGACCGAGTCGTCCTATGGCCACGAAGAGATCAGCGAATTCGGGCTGCTGACTGAGCAATTCCGAGAATTCGTCGACCACGATGAAGAGCGCCGGCAGCGGGTCGAGGTCTGCGCCTGCCTGACGCGCCTTTTCGTAGTCGGTGACGTTGGCGAAGTTCCCGGCCGAGCGCAGCAATTCCTGCCGGCGATTCATCTCCCCGGCCAGCGCGTCGCGCATTCTGTCGACCATGGCCAGTTCTTCGGCAAGGTTGGTGATCACCGCGGCGACGTGGGGAGCCTCCTCGAGGCCGAGGAAGGTGGCGCCACCTTTGAAATCGACCAGTACGAGGTTGAGTGCGTCGGGCGAATGAGTAGCGATGAGACCCAGCACCAGCGTTCGGAGGAACTCGGACTTTCCCGATCCGGTAGCTCCGATGCACAGCCCATGAGGCCCCATGCCGTTTTCCGCGGACTCTTTGAGGTCGATCTCGACCGGATTCCCGTCGACTCCCACGCCGATAGGGACGCGTAAGCGGGCGCGACCCTGCCGGGGCAGCCACGCGTGATCGGGGTTGAGCCGGCCGACGTCGCCGACACCGAGCATGTGGCTCCACGTCTGTGCGGGTTGATCGTCGTCTCCCGTGTCGACCGATGTGTGCGACGTCGTACGGTACGGCGCGAGGCGACGCGCAAGAGTTTCCGCCTGATGAGCGCTGACGAGGTCGGCCGTCGCGAACATCTCGACACCGGCACCGCTGCGGGCCCCGAGCGACCCGTCCTGTGCCACCAGCTGGAGACCGCGGGTGGCCGTCAACCGCGGGCAGAATCCGGCGATGTCGAGGACCGTCACCGAATCCACTCCCCCGTCGGTGATCATGCCCGACTCGCCTTCGAGGATTCCGCCGTCGATGACGAGGACGAACTGGGGCACGCCCGGAGCAGCCGGAGCATTGCGGGAGAAGCGATTCCGCATGGCCAGCTGCGGGCCGAGCGCGGACTCGAGTTCGAGAATCGATCCGTAGATCATTCGGGAAGAACCCACGCCGTCGGAGGAATCCGGGTGCTGGGCGTGCGGCAGCCACTTCGCCCAGTCCCACTCGTGCTGGGTGTCGGGACCGCACACGACCGCAACGAGCAGGTTGTCGGGACCGTGGAAGGCGCACAATTGCATGAGCATCGACCGGACCAGGGAACGGGCCGCCCCACGCTCACCCTCGACGGAGATGGCGGCGAACCCCCGCAAAGAGACTGCGGTGGGCAACTCCTGGACCACCGAGTGCGCGCGGACGAATCGGCGAAGAGACACGGCGGCAACGGGTTCGAGATCTTCCACCGGGCCCGTTTCAGGCGCGATGAGACGAGTGGCGAGCCGCTGACTGCCCCGCCCCACTCGCACATGACAATAGTCCGGGTCGGTGACACGGCGCTCCCACATGCGGGCCGTTCCCGCGATGGTCCAGAGCAGGCCGGGTTCGGGATGGCTCCAGTCGAGCGCCTTGCGCTGTTGCTCGCCGGTCTCGGCGACATCACGCCGTAATTGATCGAGGTAGCGCAGGTAGTCCTTGCGGTCTTCGTTCGCTTCCGCTGCCTTGGGACCGCTGCGACCGCCACCCGCCAGCATGCCGAGCATCGAGACCATCATCATGAGGGGGAACAGCATCGACATGGGGTTGCGCGCCATACCCGACGTGAACATCAACGCCATCATGCCGACCATCGCGACGACCATCACGAGGGGGAGAAGCTTCGTGAGCAGATTTCCCGGGACCAATCTCGGGATTTCCGGCGGAGCCTGCAGACTCACCTCGCCGCCCGGAATACGCGGAACTTCTCGCCGCGCTTTACGCACGAAGCGAATAGTGCTCACTGCCCGTCCCCCCATGACGCCAACCGACCCGAACCGTGCATCAGATCCGATCCGGAACTTCCGGTTGCCCCCCTGGGCTCGGCCCGCGAAGTCAGAGATTAACCCATTCCGAGGGATTCGGCATACAGGAGGCGTTTTCGCCGGATGCCCACTGGAGGCTGCGGCCCGGCTCACGTAGTGTTCCCGTGATCGAATCGGACGACGGCCTCCGAGTGGTCGTCGATCAGTGCCGTAACGACGCAGGGTGGGGTGTGCGTCGCAAAGTGGGGGGAAATCGTATTGTCCGTCGCCCATGACGAGTCGCGCGCGTCCGCGCCGTCCACGCGTCCGAGTGCCGCAGCAGACCTGTGCCGGATCACCGTGCTCTCGACCCATTCACAGGTCGACATGGCGGTGCCGTTCGGTGTTCCGATCGCCATCCTCGTTCCGGGGATCGTCGACACGATCCGCAGCCATCGCAGCACCAATGACTTCGATGATTCACTCGAGCAATACGAACCGAGCGAGTGGGTTCTCGCGAAGATCGGTCAGTCCCCGCTCTCGACCACGCTGACGTTGCACGAGCACGGTATTCGCGACGGCGACCTGCTGGTCCTGCAGAGTGTGCAGGACAGTGCCCCGCCGCCCCTGTTCGACGACATCATGTACAACGTCGCCATCGCCGATGCCGATGCGGACCGGGAATGGACGCGCGGCTCCGCACGGGTCGTCGGTTCGGCCGCCGCCGTGCTCGGAACGGTGATCGGCTCGTTCGCGCTGCTGTGGTCCGAATCCGGGACGGACGGGTTCGTCGGTGCAGGTTGCGCACTGACATCTGCCTTCCTCTTCCTCGTCGCCGGTGCGGTCACCGGCCGCATCTACGGTGACGCAGCCAGTTCCGTCGTTCTCAGTGGGTGCGCCGTTCCGCCGGCCTTCGCCGCCGGGATGCTCTTCGTCCCCGGCGACTTGGCCGCTGCCCACCTGCTCCTCGGGCTCGCACTGTCGGGCACCACCGCGGTCCTCGCGCTGCGACTCGGTGGTGTGGGGCTGAGAGTCTTCACGGCTCTGGCGGTAGCCTCCCTGTTCGGCACCCTCGCCGCGTTGGTATCGGCGACGACCGACACCGCAGCGCCCGCGGTGGCCGCCGGTGTCGTCGCCGCCGCATTGACAGGGCTCGCCTCATCGGCTCGCGTGGCGATACTCCTGGCGAAGCTGCCACTGCCGCCCGTTCCCGCACCGGGTACCTCGGTCGATCCTTCCGAGGACGATCCGGACGACGAGACCACGATGCCGTCGTTCGATTCCCTTGCCCAACGCGCCACACGTGCGCGCAGGTATCTCACCGGACTCGTCACCGCCATGACCATCCTCGCGGTCAGCGGCGCACTCCTGGCCGCGCAGCCCACCCTGCACGGCGAGATCTACTGGCCCGGTTTGTGTCTGGCCGTTGCGACCGCGACCGTCCTGATGTTCCGGGGACGCACCTACAGCAGCGCCGAGCAGGCCGTTCCGCTGATCGGCGGCGGCGTGACGATCCTCGTACTGCTGCTCACCGCAGCCGCGGTCGCCGTCCCCGACTACGCGATAGTTCTGTTCGCCGTGGCAATGCTGTTCGCAGCGGGCGGGCTGGTCCTCGGCATCATCGCCCCGCGGCAGATGTTCTCGCCCGTCATGCGACGCGTCGCCGAATTGATCGACCTCGCCCTGATCACGTCGATCATCCCGCTGGTCTGCTGGGTGACCGGCCTCTACTCGCTGATGCGCGGGCTGTGATGCGGCGGCTGGGTCGCCTGGTTGTGGCCACCGCGGTGGTGGCCCTCATCGCAGCACTGGGTGAAGGCAGCGCCCTGGCAGTGGTACCCGCACCCATCGACGTGGGACTGGTTCCGCCGAAGGACAGCACCAAAGTGGAGAAGCGAAGACCGTGCAAAGATGCCGTACGGGTGCCCGATGGTCCGGAAGTCCCGGTGGCTCAGCGGGACCTCGATTTTCGTTCGGCGTGGCCGATCAGTCGGGGCGCCGGGCAGCTCGTCGCGGTCATCGACACCGGGGTGGCGCGGCATCCGCGCCTTCCTGGTCTCGTCGATGGTGGTGACCTGGTCGGGACCGAGACCGGGACAACCGACTGTGACGCTCACGGAACGCTCGTCGCAGGCCTCATCGCCGCGCGACAGGTTCCCGGGTCCGGTTTCTCCGGCGGCGCTCCGGACTCCCGCATCCTCGCAATCCGGCAATCGAGCAGTGCCTACAGTCCCGCAGGGCAGACCGATCAGGTCGACAACGCCGGCAACTCGGTCGGTGGATACGGCAACGTCGCGACCATGGCCGCCGCTGTCCGGCGCGCCGCCGACATGGGTGCCGGCGTCATCAACATCTCCGAAGTCGCCTGCAAGACTGCGGCAGAAGGAATCGGCGGCGGCGACCGCTATCTCGGCGCAGCTGTCAAGTATGCGGCGACGGTGAAGGACGTCGTGGTGGTTGCTGCCGCGGGCAACTATGGATCCGCGGAATGCAAGATTCAGAATCCGGCGGCCGACCCGCTCCGACCCGGAGCCGACCTGTGGGATTCGGTGAGCACCATCGCCAGCCCGGCGTGGTACGACGACTACGTCCTGACCGTCGGGTCGGTCGAGTCCGACGGTCGGGTGAGTGACTTCAGCCTCGCGGGTCCCTGGGTCGACGTCGCGGCCCCGGGATCGGGCCTTACCTCACTGCATCCGACGACGGGCGATCTGACGAATACCGTGTACAGCGCTCAGGGAAGCGCGGAACCGGTCAACGGCACCAGTTTCGCGGCCCCCTATGTCTCGGCCACCGTCGCCCTGGTTCGCTCCAGGTTTCCTCAATTGTCGGCCCAGCAGGTCATCGCGCGTATCGAGGCCACGACGCATGCGCCCGCGGAAGGGTGGAATCCGTTTGTCGGGCACGGCGTCATCGACCCGCTCGCAGCCGTATCTGCGAATGTTCCGACGGGCGGCTCAGCAACCGACGGCGCCGCACGCTCGGTCCCCCTGGAGGCCCTTCCTGCAGTTACTCAGCCCGATCACCGCCCTCGCGATGTCGCGTTGGTAACGGTCGGCTCGCTCGCTGCACTGCTCATCCTCGGAGTGCTGGCGTCATTCCCACTCCGGCGGAAATTGCACTCCGCGACGCAGCACCGAAGCTGACTCGTTCTCCGAGTCGACCCGGGCCGACGCGAATGTGCGTCGGCCCGAGTTGGCAGTTCGGTGTTTCAGTTCGAACCGGAGGCGACTGCGGCCGGGTCCGGGTCGGGCGCCACCCCGTCGTGTGCGACGAGCGCGGAGGACTTCGCGAGCGTGGGGCCCGGTGCGAGGAGTCCGAGTATCTGCCACGGAGCGAGCGGCGGCTCGGCTGTCACCCCCAATGCTTTCGCGGCGTCTGCGTCGGGAATGCCGAACCGTACTCCCGTGTCAGCCACGAAGAACGTGCTGTCTCGCCGGGTGCTGTGGGGTTCGATACCGGTCGCTTGCACGAATCCCCCCGAACCGGGTTCGACGTAGACGAAATCGGCACTGTCCCCGCCGCCGTCCGCCTGCGCCAGCTTCACGGTGTGCGCACCATCGGGGATGGGGAGACTACGTCCTGCAATAAGGGACAACTCGGCGGCCGGACCACTCGCTGCGGTCTCGTCCTGTCCGCGCAAAGGTTTCCAGATCAGACAACTCACCGGACTCGAGATGGCGTCGACGATCTCGGGTGCCGACTCCGGGAAGCTCGACACGGCGATCTGCTCCACCGAAGGAATCCGGTTGGTGGCGTCCGGCGAGACACTCGACATCTCGGTATCCCCGTGCGAATCCGAAAGGAAGATGAGGTTTGCCACGGCGGAACTGATCTTCTGAATTCCATCCCGCAACACGACGTAGTGGGTGGTTTCCGATCCGATCACTACCTGGAACACCGACCCGATCACCTTGTCGCGCAGAGCAAACCGCGGCTGGCTCCCCGCTCCCGGGATGCTGGGCGCGACCAGCGGCGGCACTTCCGGAACCGCGTTGACGAATCCGAGGCTTACCGGTCGTGGCGTGGCACCCTCGAGGCCGAGGGCACGGGTGATCGCAGGGTCGTGCAGGTCGATCTTCGCGCGGGTGCCGTCATACATCAGATAGGCGGCGTCCGAGGTGGCCACCAGCAGCGCCTGGTCGCTGGCGAGGCCTCCCCCGCCCTCGATCGGGTCCGGCTCACCGACCACTACGGAGGTCGTGACCGCACGATGTCCGTCTGCCCCGACCGAGTCGCATACGGCCCACGGTGTCTTTGCTGCTGCGTCACCCGGCGGGAGCGCCGACGGTGCACCGGGGATTCCGACCAGCGCCCCGCGGGGCCGAGTGTCGATCTCCGATTCTTTGACGATTACCGGCTTCTCGGCCTGCCCCACAATGAGGCGGGCAGACGACAGATTGAGCACCGGGCGCAGCGTGTCCCCCATGACCACGAACATCGCACCGGAATCCTTGCCGACGACGATGGACGCGTCACCGATTTTGTCCTGGGGCCGGAACAGCGCCAGCGCTGCACACCCCGCGAGTCCTAGCGAGGCGATCACCACCCCTACCGCGAGTGCGCGCGACTGCGACCGCATAGGGTCGTGCAACATTCGTACGTCACGCCGCACCAGGGCGTGTTCCATCCGTCTGACCAGAAAGCGATACCCGTTGACCTGCCACCGAGTGGTGGGTGTTACAGCCATTGTTCCTCCCCCGTGCTGCACAACGCTCGGGGTGACACAGTACAGTTCGAATCACAGTCGTCACGGCGGACGGGTACGGGTCTGCCTGGGTTCAGGTATTCGGGGGAGGCACCGTGGACCGTTCGCGCGTCACAAGCTGGCCGTTGGCACATCGCGTTTCGGCGACCGAGGTCGTTGTCGCGCAAATAGTGGGAGTTCTGGCCGGGGCACTGGCCTCGGTGTGCGGAGTGGTGTGGTGGGGCGCCGTCATACTCGCCGTCGTCGTCGCTCTTCTGGCGGTCGTACCCATCGGCGGGTGGTCGACCATGGTCTGGGCGCGAACGGCGTGGCGCTACTTCACGACACCGAAGGTCCCGCGCTTCCGCACCGTCAGTTTCGTCGGCCCGACAGGACAGTCCGTCGGTTTGCGGTGGGACGGCGCAAGCGTGGTCGCAGTGGTCGAGGTCCTTCCGCCGGCGGGAAGCCTGACCCAGATCACCCGGGACGGTTTCCAGTCGACGCACGACCTTCCCACCGAGGCGCTCGCCGGATGCCTTGTCCAGCACGATATCTCGCTCAGCGGCATCGATATCGTCAGCCATGGGTATCGCGCCGCCGCGGGCACGCCGGCCACCGATGTCTACGACCGCCTGGTCGGCCCCCTTCCCGCGACAGC
The DNA here is from genome assembly GCF_044389235.1 of Rhodococcus sp. NPDC019647. Classification (NCBI taxonomy): domain Bacteria; kingdom Bacillati; phylum Actinomycetota; class Actinomycetes; order Mycobacteriales; family Nocardiaceae; genus Rhodococcus; species Rhodococcus sp. NPDC019647. The sequence goes on from NZ_JBIRXS010000016.1 coordinate 143,187, forward strand.
CACCCGGACGGTGTGGGTCGCCCTCCGATTCGACGCCACCGGCAGTGTCGAGGCCGTCGCGCGCCGCGGCGGCGGTGAGCACGGCGCCTCTCGCGCCATCACCATCGCGGCAAGTCGCGTCGTACGCGCACTCGCCGACGCGGGATGCCGGGCCCGAATTCTCACAGCACCCGAGATCGACTCCGCAGCACTGGTCATCAGCCGCGGTGTCGACCCGAGATCTCTCACTCAGACGTGGAAGCATGCTCTGTTGCCGGGGGTATGCAATACCGGATACAGCGTCGATCCGCGCTTTCTCTCCAAAGAGTTGCTCGCGAAACTGTGGGTGCCGTCCAGTCTCGGCACCACCGTGACCATTCGGCTACGACCGAGCGCCAACGACGGGCAGGTACTGATCGGCGCCGGATGTCGGATCACCACCCGGACGATGCCGGAACCATTCGCTGTGCACGGGCTCGTCTCGATGCGAGGCCGCCACCAAGAAAGTTTGCTGTCCAATCTTCCTGTGGCAGTGTCTGATCTGGACGCTGTGATGCCTATGGCCGATGTGCCGGTCGACACAGTGCGACACCTCCAGTTGCCGCCGGCGGGGTGTGGCCAGTTGATCGGATCCGACGACTACGGTCACGGGATCACAGCACGCATCTTCGGCCCGGGCGTCGGCATGGTGTACGTCGCGGGCGAGCTGTACCTCGCCCAGCAACTTGTGTTCCGTGCCGTCGCCACTGGGGCCCGGGTCCTCATCCAGACAGATCGGCCCGATGCATGGTCGTCCCTGATCGACTCGATCGCCACGCCCGACCGCCTGCGCGTCGCGGGACACAACTCCCAATCCGACAACAGGATCAACACCGTGGTGTTCGACGGTGTCGAAGCTTCGACCCCGCGGGCCGGCGTCACTGCTCTCTACCTTTATGCCGAGCCCAGCCAGTGGCCGGGCGCCGAACCCGACCTGTCCATTGTCCAGCCGAGCGCGATGGGTGATCGGATTCTCCTGTCGACCGGCGGGACGAGTATCGAGTTGATGCTGGTCACCATTTCCTCCGAAACGGCATTCATCGGACGGCCCCGCGCGGTAGACGATTACCAGCCGGCCTACCAGTCCTAACCGGGGTAGCTCTCGGTCGCACGCTGGAGTCGCACAGCACGGGCCCACCAGACCAACTGCGCGAGCATCCGATCCGCCGAGTCGACGGCGGCGCCATCAGTGGTGCGACCGTTGTCGTCGAACTTCTTGCGCACTTGGTGGAAGCTCACACTTTGACGCACCGAAACCATGTGTAATTCCGCCACGACCTGGCGCAGTTGCTCGGTCGCACGCAAGCCGCCCGACACTCCCCCATACGACACGAAGCCGATGGGCTTTGCGCGCCACTCGTGTTTCACACTGTCGAATGCGGTCTTCAAGGCGGCCGGATACCCATGGTTGTACTCGGATGTGACGGCCACGAATCCGTGGGCGCGCCCCACCCGTGCCCGGAACGCGTCGGTGGCGGGAGAATCGTCGAGGTTCTGAGGCAGCGAGGTTTCGAGCAAGTCGATGACGCCCAGTTCCACGTGAGGATATGTGCGAGCGCGTTCGACGAACCAGTTCGCCACGACGGGGGCAATGCGCCCGACCCTGGTCGATCCGATGATGAGTTCTAACCGGACGGGCTCGATTTCGCTCATCAGAAAACGAGCTGCCCGGCAAGTTCGGCCGCGTGATCGAAATTCTCGGCGAGGTGGGTATCCGGGAAATTGCTCAGATAGTCGCCATGAATTCTGGACACCTTCTTGTTGGCATTGTCGACCAGGACGACAGGTTTGCCCATCAGTACGGCAAGGATTCCCGCATGCAGCCGATCGGTGACCACGAGCCGCCCCTGCGACAAGATCGCCACTGCATTGTCGACCACCATGTCCGCTTGCCAGTCGAAGGCACGGCGCGTCAGCGGGTACATACGGGACCGAACACCCGGCAGCTTGTTCAATAGCAGAAGTCCGAGCGTAGTGGGCCACCACTGGGCGTTGTCGGCGGCACTGACGTGCCAATCCGTCATGTACGCCGACGCGAGTGAGGCCGGAAGGCTCTTCGCGGACTGAACGGATTCGGGGTCGCGGCGTTTGAGAAGCACGATATCGCGCGTGGGTTCGGCGGAGGGCGCGATCCTTCCGACTCCCAATGCTGCATCAGCACAGAAGACGACGGTGTTCTCGGGAAATAGTTCACGGGCTAGTTCATAGCCGCGCCGGTCCCGCATCAGCAACGTGAGATCGGGATGCTGCGCATAGATTCGCTGCGCCCTCGCCAGCGCTGCGTCGTCGTGGAACTCGATGGTCTGTGGCATCTGAACAATTTTTCGTTCCGGATGCTCCGCGATCACGCGCTCACGGAACTTTTGGTAGCCGAACCATCGATCGCCGAAATTCCCGCCGCCATTCAACAGCAACGGTCCTTCGGGAACACACGCGGACAAAACCTTGGTGTCATAGGTGTGCAGCGCGCAGACGTAATCCACGCTCGCACCCATCCTGGCCAGATAGCTGAGCGTCCCCTGGTAGATCAGAAGGTCACCCGCGTTGAAATGCGCCGGATAGTCGAGGAGAGCGACCGACTGTCCATGCTGCACAGTGGGTGCGAGCGCAGCGATGGTTGCTCGTTGCAGATCGTCCAAAGGGTCGTTCATGAAATCCTCACGGCTGGGAACTTCCTCGGGGCATCCTGCACGTTACTGCACCATCGCGATACCCGCCGGTATACGAACGACGCCTAGCCACGCTGCTGACACCTATCCCTTCGTCATACCCAGCCAGCGTCGGGTGATTCCACCGAGAACCTTGTCCCGCGTACGCCCTCGCCGAATGGCGCGCTCGAGCGCCGTTTCCAGCTCCAGGTCCCGGACCCGGGCCTCTCGTAACGCGTTCAGATTCTCCAGAGCGAAGAGTGTGCCCGTGCCGCTGAGCGACAGACGGTTCACTGCCTCCGGTGTCACACGGTGAGGGAGAGTGCGGGATGCGCCGTCGGCGGCACGAAGGCTGACCATTGTCCGAACACACTTCTCACACCGGCCACAGTTGAACTTGCCGTCACGGTTCTTCCAGCAGACCCTCAGATTGTCCATCGCGACGTCGTTTCGCGCGAGGAACGCAATTTTCTCCGTCCGCGTCAACGACGTGCCGTAGTGCTCCAGCCGCACCGCACTACTCGACCACAACGGGTCCAGATCCGGATGCGTACCCCAGGGATGCAGATCAGCCTCCTGAAAGGAGGACGGAATGAGCGCGGTGTGGATGTGATCCGACAACGAGTGCGCGACGGTCGCCAGCGCCGCTCCGTGATAGTCGGTGCCCCACAGACACCTCGCCTTGTCCGAGAGCTGCCTGAGATTCGTCCTGACGACGACAAGCGTCTTGCCGAGCGCGTCCGCCGCGTTTCGCGCTCCCGCCTCCGCCTTCGCCGCCAACTCGACATCCGAAAGCTTGATGTCGAACCCGTGAACGAAGATCAGATGCGTAATGCGTTCGCTCGCTGCGATTGCCGAGTGAAAGGAGTCGACACCTCCACTGAAGAAGCAACCCATTCCCCGCTGCGAACCGGCATCCGTCCCGGCTACCTCGTCTGCCTCCACCCTTACCGACGAATACCGTCTCGGGTACCAATCGCGCAGAATCCGCTGAGCGTGCGGAAGATTCGACAACGCGAGAGCGTCGACTGGATCCGAGAAGATCAGATCGGAATGAAGACGCATCGCGACAACCGACAGCGCAGGGAGCCACGGTGTGGCCGATTTATCGACGTCGACGTTCGCGTCGACGTGCAACTCGAACGGCCCCTTGGGGGTAGTGACCCCGACCTTGGCTGTGCGACTGCGTGCATCCTCCACTCGAACACGAATTTCTGATGGCATGATGCGGATTCTTGCACAGCCCGATGGGCTTCGTCGGCCGCGGGTTTTTCCGCCTCAGTCAGTCGCCACAGCAACCTTCGGGCAGAGTGCGAATGTCACGGGTGACTTCATTGCGCGCCGCAAGACCGGCGTCGTCGGGATAGTCGACCCGAACCAGCGACAGACCGTGCGCGGGTGCCACCAGGATCGAACTTGCCCTCGACCGCTCCCGCAGCAACTCGTCCACCCACCCGAGGTCGCGGCGGCCCTCCCCCACGGCGAGTACGGCACCGACGAGGCTGCGAACCATCGACCAGCAGAAGGCATCTGCGTTGACGAATGCGGTGAAAATCTCCCCGTCACGTTCCCAGTCGAAACGTTGCAGATCGCGAACGGTGGTGGCCCCTTCTCTGCGCTTGCAGAACGCGGCGAAGTCGTGCAGCCCTATCAGTCTGGCGGACGCCGAGCGCATTACGTCGAGGTCGAGCACCTTCGGATACGACACTATGTCGCGGGCACGCAGGGGATCTGCTCCGTACTCCGCGGTGGTCAGGCGGTATTCGTAGTGCCGGCGCATCGCGGAGAAACGCGCGTCGAAATGCTGCGGCGCACGTGAGATGCGGGTGATTCGTACATCTTTCGGGAGGAAGCGGGCGAGTCTGCGGACGAGTCGGGACGGATCGTCCGGCAGCGACTCCGCGGGAACGTCGACGTGCGCGACCTGACCTGCCGCGTGGACCCCTGCGTCGGTCCGTCCCGCCACCGTCAGTTGCAGGGGCGTACGCAGGACGGCTCCGAGTTTCTCCTCGATTTCCCCGCAGACCGTGCGCAGCCCGTTCTGGCGAGCCCACCCGGAGAACTCGGTTCCGTCGTAGGAGATGTCCAGCCGCAATCGAACGAGCCCGTCGCCCCGAGAGGGGGTGACGGGCTCGTTCGATTCAGCGTGTGCCGAAACCAAGTGGACTAGTCCTTCTTGGCCTCGTCGGCCTCTGTCGCATCTGCGGCGGTGGCGGACTCGTCTTCGATGGCGTCGACGACGGCGTCAGCGTTCGCGACCTCGGCGGCGGTGGCCTCGGCCTCGACTGCGTCGACGACGTTTTCGTCCGACGCGGCGGGGGCCGCGGCCGGAGCATCCTTCGACGCCTTCACGCGACGTGCGCGGTCGGCCTCGGAGGTGACGGTCTTTTCCTTGACGAGCTCGATGATGGCCATCGGAGCGTTGTCACCCTTGCGGGGAACCGTCTTGATGATGCGGGTGTATCCACCGTCACGGTCCGCGTAGAACGGGCCGATCTCAGCGAACAAGGTGTGTACGACATCCTTGTTGCGGATGACCTTGAGAACCTCGCGGCGGTGCGCCAGGGTCCCCGCCTTGGCGTGCGTCACGAGCTTCTCGGCGTACGGCCGCAGGGCCTTCGCCTTGGACTCGGTGGTGGTGATGCGACCGTGCTCGAAGAGCGCGGTAGCCAGATTGGCGAAAATCGCCTTCTGGTGCGAAGCCGACCCGCCGAAGCGGGCACCCTTCTTGGGCTTGGGCATGATGATCTCCTAGTAAAGGACCGGAAGCGGCTACAGCTGTTCGGTCTCGGCGTAGTCCTCGGTACCGTCGGCATCGCCGAAGGAACCGGCATCCGTGTCACTCCACGTTCCGGTGGCGGCGTCGTAACCGGCAACGGTGGTGGGATCGAAGGACGCGGGGCTGTCCTTGAGGGACAAGCCCAGCGAATGCAGCTTGACCTTCACCTCGTCGATGGACTTCTGTCCGAAGTTGCGGATGTCGAGCAGGTCGGACTCGGTACGGCCGACAAGCTCACCGACGGTGTGAACACCTTCGCGCTTGAGGCAGTTGTAGGAACGGACGGTGAGGTCCAGGTCCTCGATGGGCAGTCCGAAGGAAGCGATGTGATCGGCCTCGGCGGGCGAGGGTCCGATCTCGATGCCTTCTGCTTCGACGTTCAGCTCACGGGCCAGGCCGAAGAGCTCAACCAGGGTCTTGCCCGCAGAAGCGAGCGCGTCCCGAGCGGTGATGGAGTTCTTGGTTTCCACATCGAGCACGAGCCGATCGAAGTCGGTGCGCTGCTCGACGCGGGTGGCCTCCACCTTGTAGGTGACCTTGAGCACCGGCGAGTAGATCGAGTCGACCGGGATGCGGCCGATCTCTGCGCCGGACGCCTTGTTCTGGACGGCGGGGACGTAGCCGCGACCGCGCTCGACGACGAGCTCGATCTCCAGCTTTCCCTTGTCGTTCAGGGTGGCGATATGCAGATCCGGGTTGTTCACGGTGACGCCGGCCGGGGGCACGATGTCGCCTGCGGTCACAGCGCCGGGGCCCTGCTTACGGACGTACATGGTGACCGGCTCGTCCTCTTCGGAGCTCACGACGAGACCCTTGAGGTTCAGGATGATGTCGGTGACGTCTTCCTTCACACCGGGGACGGTGGTGAACTCGTGCAGAACGCCGTCGATGCGGATGCTGGTGACAGCAGCGCCGGGGATCGAAGACAGCAGCGTGCGGCGGAGCGAATTGCCGAGGGTGTACCCGAAACCTGGCTCGAGGGGCTCGATGACGAACTTCGAGCGGTTGTCAGCGATGACCTCTTCGGTCAGCGTGGGTCGCTGAGAAATGAGCATTGGATTTCCTCCTGTACGGGCGTCCGCTATTTGACGCCCACGATGGGAAAGGCACTGCGCGCCCGTGCGCCTTTCTGGTAGTGGGAACTACCAAAAAGGCGCACGGGCCGGAGGCCTTACTTCGAGTAGTACTCGACGATCAGCTGTTCCTGCAGCGGGACATCGATCTGCGCACGCTCGGGAAGCTGGTGAACCAGGATCCGGAGCCGTCCGCCGACAACCTGCAGCCAACCCGGGATCGGGCGATCGCCCTGGGTCTCACGCGCCACCTGGAAAGGAAGCGTCGACAGCGACTTTTCCTTGACATCGATGATGTCGTACTGCGAGACGCGGTAGCTGGGGATGTCGACCTTCTTGTTGTTCACAAGGAGGTGACCGTGCGTGACCAGCTGACGTGCCTGGCGGCGGGTGCGAGCCAGTCCGGCGCGGTACACGACGTTGTCGAGACGCGACTCCAGGATGCGGAGCAGGTTCTCACCGGTCTTACCGGGGCGGTTGTTCGCCTCCTGGTAGTAACGACGGAACTGCTTCTCCATGACGCCGTAGGTGAAGCGAGCCTTCTGCTTCTCCTGCAGCTGGAGCAGGTACTCGCTCTCCTTGATCCGCGCACGGCCGTGCTGGCCCGGCGGGTAGGGACGACGCTCGAACGCCTGGTCGCCTCCGACGAGGTCGACGCGCAGACGACGCGACTTGCGGGTGATGGGTCCGGTATAACGTGCCATTTTTTTCTACCTATCCTTCCCGCTAGACCCGACGCCGCTTGGGCGGACGGCAGCCGTTGTGGGGCTGGGGGGTGACATCGGAGATGGTGCCGACCTCGAGGCCTGCAGCCTGAAGCGAGCGGATCGCGGTCTCACGGCCGGAGCCGGGTCCCTTGACGAAGACGTCGACCTTCTTGACACCGTGCTCCTGCGCCTTGCGGGCTGCGTTCTCTGCAGCGAGCTGAGCGGCGAACGGGGTCGACTTACGCGATCCCTTGAAGCCGACGTGTCCCGAGGACGCCCAGGAAATGACATTTCCGGCAGGGTCCGTGATGGACACGATGGTGTTGTTGAAGGTGCTCTTGATGTGAGCGGCGCCGTGCGGGACGTTCTTCTTGTCCCTGCGACGCGCCTTCTGGGTCTTCTTCGGACCGGTGCTACGTGACTTGGGGGGCATTACTTCGCCTTCTTCTTGCCGGCAATGGTGCGCTTGGGGCCCTTACGGGTGCGGGCGTTGGTCTTGGTGCGCTGACCACGCACGGGCAAGCCACGGCGGTGGCGCAACCCCTGGTAGGCACCGATCTCGATCTTGCGACGGATGTCGGCCTGGACCTCGCGGCGAAGGTCACCCTCGACCTTCAGCGACTCCTCGATGTACTCGCGGAGCTTGGCCAGATCCTCGTCCGAGAGATCCTTGCTCCGCAGATCTGGGTTGACGCCGGTGGCGCCCAGGATCTCCTTGGAGCGGGTACGGCCGATGCCGTAGATGTAGGTGAGTGCGATCTCCATCCGCTTTTCGCGGGGCAGATCGACACCTGCTAGACGTGCCATGTGGCAGTTCCTATCGGTGAGCGGAGGTCTGCTCCCAGTCCATCCCCTGTGCCTCTTCAAACTCCCGCGGTCTCGCGACCGAAGGGGTCTCAACTAACTCAGTGGGGCCCCGGCCTCCGTGCCGGGGGTGGACCAGTACCTGCCGTGGGTGGTGAAACCCGGTGGCCGAAAGTACTGGCTGGTGCTGGGAGGTCATCTTTGCTTGTTGCCAAGCAGATCCTCGAAAAGCGGAGATCTAGCCCTGACGCTGCTTGTGACGCAGGTTCTCGCAGATCACCATGACCCGGCCGTTACGACGGATCACCTTGCACTTTTCGCAGATCTTCTTGACGCTCGGCTGAACCTTCACGTCTTCTGATCTCCTGTTTTGTGGCAGCCCACTACGCAGTTCCGCGGCGGACGTACTTCTCCCCGACCTGGTCAGAGCGGGGAAGCTTTTTACTTGTACCGGTAAACGATGCGTCCGCGCGACAGGTCGTAGGGCGAGAGCTCCACGACTACGCGATCTTCCGGGAGGATGCGAATGTAGTGCTGACGCATCTTTCCGCTGATGTGGGCGAGAACCTTGTGGCCGTTTTCGAGCTCAATGCGGAACATCGCATTGGGCAGCGGCTCGACTACTCGTCCCTCGACCTCGATGGCCCCGTCTTTCTTAGCCATATCCTCCGCGATCCATGTTGTTTGACGTGCTTCTTGCATCTGTTTCCGTTACCGTGGCGCCCAATGGCTTCTTCACCGGCCGAAACATGAACATTCCGGATCGAAACCGGCACTGGGCACGCAAACAACCGGCACGCATAGCGCACCGCTGATCCATGTTACGGGAAATTGCTCACCAGGCCAAATGCAGTCGGCGAGGCGAAGGATGGTGTTGCGCGTGCGCGCGCTGGTGCAGAGAGTCTCGGCCGCCTCCGTCCGGGTCGACGGAGTCGTGGTCGCACGCATCACTCCCCCGCCTGCCGGCCACGGACTTCTCGTCCTGGTCGGCGTCACCCACACGGATGACGCGGCGAAGGCAGCGCTCCTGGCAAAGAAGGTGTGGACGATGCGAATCCTGGAGGACGAGCAGTCGGCCGCCGACCTCGACGCTCCGATCCTCGTGGCCAGTCAGTTCACGCTGATGGCCGACGCACGGCGGGGGCGACGCCCCTCGTGGTCCGCGGCCGCGCCCAGGCCTGTGGCGGAGCCGCTGGTCGAATCCTTCACGGACGCGCTACGACAGCTGGGCGCGACGGTCGATACGGGCGTGTTCGGCGAGCACATGCAGATCGATCTCGTCAACGACGGACCGGTCACGCTGCTGATCGACGTGTAGTGGCGCAGTCACTCCGGGCGCAGCGT